>CALLZZ010000027.1 GCA_937858235.1 uncultured Clostridia bacterium | reverse complement strand
ATGAGTAGGTCCACACAGCACAACCAATGGGCAGTCCCCCTGAATTTCTGATTGGATCACCTGACTCATACGCAGAGACGTATTCTTCTCAATCCCTTTTCCAACGCTAACCAGGATGGTCCCAGGCCGCACCACCTGGTTGAGTTTTCTCGCTGTTTCCCGCATAGCAAAGGACGGGGTTGCCAACACCACTATCTCACTCTCCGCCACACAGGACATCTTCTCTGTCAGTGCTAACGTACTAGGTACTGATACCCCAGGCAACTTCAGGTTCTCTCCCCTTGCTCGTATTTCCTGCAACGCCTCCGGACGGTGAGACCACATGGTAACCTGATTTCCATTTTCCAACAGCAGCAATGCTAACGCGGTTCCCCATGCGCCGCTGCCTAATACCGTAACCTTCACATCCATCACCATCCTTTCTTACTTGTGAAATTGTAGTTTGCTTTCCTGTCCATGTACCAATCGTAATATATTCTCCTTATGTCTCCATATAATCAGTCCACCTACTACGAGAGCCAAAATGGTGTAGATCCAGTTCTGATAAACAAAGCCTACTGCGAAGGGAAACGCTACAGCGGCACTTAAGGAGCCTAATGAGACAAACCTTGTCAGCAGCAAACACAGGAAGAACAGACCCCAAACAATCAGTGCCACTTTCCATCCCATAAAGATTGCCATCGTACCGCCAGCCAGCACGCCTTTGCCTCCCTTTAAGTCAAACATAACGGGGTACATATGCCCCACCATGCAGAACAGGCCGCCTAATAGCTTTCCAATCACCGGCTGACCGCAAAAGTAGCCTAGAATAAATGCTCCGATCAGCACGGAACCAACGGTTTTTAATACATCAGCAAGAATCACATACAGAATTTTCTTTTTCCCGAACACGCGAAAAAAGTTAGTCAGTCCGGCATTCCCACTTCCGTGATTCCGAACATCATCCTTCAGAAGATACTTTGAAATCACAATCGAAGTATTGCAGCACCCCAGCAGATAGGACACTACTACGGTAATTGCCACCGCAGTAACATAATTCCACACCATTACAGATCCCCCTTGTCGCCCTTGGCACGTATGACTAATCGGATCGGTGTCCCCTCTAAGCCAAACGTATTCCGAATCTGATTTTCCAGATAGCGCTGGTAGGAAAAATGGAACAGCTTTGCATCGTTACAAAATACCACGAAAGTGGGCGGCTGGATACTAACCTGGGTCATATAATAGATCTTCAGACGGCGGCCACGGTCGGTAGGCGGCTGCACCCGAGCCGTTGCGTCCGCCAGCACAGAGTTCAGGGTACCGGTGGAAATCCGCATCATACTCTGCTCACAGACATGGTTGATCATCGCAAAGAGCTTATTGACTCGCTGTCCTGTCAGTGCAGAGATAAACAAAATTGGGGCATAGGGCATATAGGCTAGGCCGTTTCGGATATCCCCTTTCATCTGGTCCATAGTCTTATCATCTTTTTCGATGGTATCCCACTTATTCACCACAATAATCGAGGATTTCCCGGCTTCATGAGCCAGTCCGGCCACTTTTGTATCCTGTTCTGTCACGCCTTCGTTGGCATCAATCAGAATCAGGCAGACATCACATCGGTCAATGGCCATGGTGGCTCGGAGTACTGAAAACTGCTCCACTCGATCGTTTACCTTTGATCTTTTACGCATTCCAGCCGTGTCAATCAACACATATTTTCCGAATTCATTCTCAAAGGCGCTGTCTACCGCATCCCTAGTAGTGCCGGCCATATCACTGACGATGACCCGCTCTTCTCCCAAAATTCGATTAACCAGAGAGGATTTTCCTACGTTTGGTTTTCCAATTACAGCTACCTTGATTACGTCGTCCTCTTCCGACTCCTCTACTTCCGGGGCAAAGTACTGGAAGCATTCGTCCAGCATTTCATCTACTCCCAATCCATGGATAGCAGATATTGCAATCGGATCTCCTAATCCCAGGTTGTAGAATTCGTAGACCTCCGGATCTGTGGGTCCCACCTGATCCGCCTTATTAACCGCCATGACCACCGGTTTTTTCGAACGCAGCAGCATATTCGCAATATCCTGATCCGCCGCAGTTACGCCAGTGCGAATATCGCATACCAATACAATTACATCCGCATTATCAATAGCAATTTCCGCCTGATCCCGCATAAACTGTAAAATCTCGCTGTCATTACGCGGTTCGATCCCGCCGGTATCTACAACGGTAAATACCCGCCCGTTCCACTCGCAGTCAGCGTACAGCCGATCCCGGGTAACACCAGGGGTATCCTCCACAATGGACAGACGTTTCCCCGCCAGTTTGTTGAATAACATGGACTTGCCCACGTTCGGGCGACCCACAATCGCTACCATTGGTTTTGCCATCGTTTCACTTCCTCACATCTATCATCTACAACAGCATTTCCGCTATCGAGACGGATTATATCTAAAATACACATCATCTTCCTGGAAAAGATCAACTTCTTCTTCTGGTTCACAAGAGGTTCCCAGCATTGCATCTAATAACTGGAACCCATCCTGCTCTGTAAAGACCAGGGGTACCCCTAATGCAGCCTCCACCTCTTCCACTGTCACATCATCCAAAAAAACATTCTGATGATAACGCAGCATGCAGTCCGGCAACAGCAATCGTGCTCCCAAGGGCTTGTCCTTTAACTGGGCAATTAGATCTTGCCCGGTAATCAAACCCGCTACCGTAATATTATGTCCGAAGAAGTCATTTTGGATGGGATAAACATAGTGTTCCACTCCGCCACAGGCCTCTGCCGCCTCATCCGCCAGTTGTTGCAGCACCTCTCCGGCACTATATCCAGTGGCAACAGAAAAAGGCGCAACGGGTTCTAACACCTCGTCCATGGTTCGCAGCGCGCCTCTGAATTCCACCTGTAACAACCGCAGCATTCCAACTCCATTTTCCAGTTGGCAGTAATCCTCATAATACACATCTTCCGGAATAGGTCGGTTCGCCAGCAGATAAAACTCATCGGAACACCAAAACATGGCGGTATCAAACCGTGCCCGGCATTGACCCGCAAAGGCTTCTACCTTATCAATCACCGCTCCCGCCTCCGCAGCAGTATAGCTACGCAGGGGATAGAGTCCCTCACGATATTTCGTCAATCCAACTGGAACAATCGCAACGCTGGTGACGCCGTTCTTCATTTCCGCCAGTTCTCTCATGGTTCGTTCCAGTTCCGCTCCATCATTGAGTCCCGGACAGGCTACGATCTGACAGTTCATTCGGATTCCTGCTTCCGCAAACCGTCGCATGATCGCAATGGATTCGCCAGCCCGCCGATTTCCCATCAGTTCTGCCCGAAGCTCCGGATTGGTAGCATGAACCGAGATGTTAATAGGCGAAATACGCAGGTCGATAATCCGTTGTATCTCCCGTTGCGATAAATTGGTCAGGGTAATATAATTTCCCATCAAAAAGGATAATCGCGCATCGTCATCCTTAAAATACAACGTCTCCCGCATCCCCTTGGGCATCTGATCTACAAAGCAGAAAACACAGTTGTTTGCGCACCGGTGGGCATGATCCATCAGGTATGTCTCAAATTCTACACCTAGATCCTGACCCTCCAACTTTTTCACTCGTATTTTGTGATGGGTTCCGTCTTGTCCCTGTACTTCCAGGAGCAGTAATGGATCATAGGTATAGAATTTGTAATCCAAAACGTCTACAATCGGCTTTCCATTCGCCGTCAGGAGTACGTCCCCTACCCGGAGCCCAGCGTATGCCCCAGGACTGCCGGGATCTACCGATTTTATTTTACTACTCACCGACACCCATCCTGTTCTTAAAAAATAGCGACCTATTATAAAAATACATATCGTTTATTTTACCCTGAATTAGCAAAAATGTAAAGCTGGTTCTGATTGATTTGCCTCATCCGCAGAAAAACCGGCGGCACCTGAATCGGATTGCCGTCGGTTCTTTCTGTCATTGCTTACGCTTCGAAAATTGCTTTCATTCCTTTATAGGTCATATAGCAATCCAGTTTTCCCGTTACCTCGAAGGGGGAATGCATCGCTAATACCGGTGTTCCGGCATCCAACGTGTCAATATTTCGGTTGGCCATAAAATGTGCCACCGTACCGCCGCCGCCAGCATCGACCTTCCCCAGTTCTGCCAGGTGCCACAGAACTCCAGCCTCATCCATTACCTTTCGGACGTCGGCCACCACTTCCGCTGACGCATCACTGGCTCCCGACTTACCACGAGCCCCGGTGTACTTACACAGGGATATGCCCCAGTTCAGGTAGCTCGCGTTATGCTTTTCATATACGCTGGCATAGTTAGGATCAAAGGCAGCTGTCACATCCGCAGACAAGCAAAATGAGTTTTCATAACAGGTCTTCAGTGCAACACCCTGGGTATCACACAGATCAGATAAGAACGTATCAAAGGCCCAGGACTGCATCCCCGTCACACCTTCGGAGCCAATCTCCTCTTTATCCGCCAGCATACAAACACTGGTACGCTTTAGCTTCTGCTCGGCGGCAAAAAGCCCTTTCAACGCTGCATAACTACACACCCGGTCATCCTGACCGTAAGCCCCGATCATAGAGCGATCCAACCCCACATCTGCCGTGGGAAACGCCGGGGTAGCGCACAGCTCTGCGGAAATAAAATCTTCTTCTACAATGCCGTACTTTTCGTTGAGGATATCCATTACCATCAATTTGACCGGATCAGATTCATCGGGATCTGGATAGGGCTGACTACCTACCATAATGTTCAGATCCTCCCCGTTGATCGCCTGCCAAAGCGGTTTCTTTGCCTGCTTATCCGCTAAATGCGGAAGCAGATCTGGAATCGTTAGCACCGGATCGCCGGGTTCACTGCCGATCTGCACATCTACTACGCTGCCGTCCTTTTTCGCCACAACCCCTCGCAGCTCCAGCGGAATCGAAACCCACTGATACTTTCGAATCCCACCGTAGTAATGGGTCTTGAACAGTGCGAAATCACTGTCCTGAATCAATGGATTGGGCTTCAAATCCAAACGGGGTGAGTCAATATGCGCCGCACCAATGTTTACGCCCTGATCTAGCGGTTCCGCGCCGATAACAGCCAGCATAATCGCCTTGCCGCGATTGACACGGTACACTTTATCCCCTAGCTTCAGCGAGTCGCCACGCTGAAACGGCCGGTAACCCCTGGCTTCTGCCAGCTCTACAGTATAGCGTACCACTTCCCGTTCCGTGCGTCCCTTATCCAGAAATACTTTATAGCCTTCGCAGTAAGTTTTCATATCCTCCAGCTCTGCCTTAGGCATGGTTTTGTATCCGCTCTGACGTTTGTGAAACAGGGCATCGCTTCTCTTATCGCTCATAGAATTTCCTCCTGATTCATCCTTGGTGGAATTACCCTTCCATTTTCAGCAGCTTAGAGAACAGGGCATGTGTTTTCTCCCGAAACGCCTCTTCTGTGCTGTTGTTTTCCAGAATATACTGGCAGTTTTCCCGGAAATATGTGTCCGTCTTCTGGGCATTGACGCGGCTGCGGGCATACTCTTCGGTAATACCCTCCCGCTGCATAATGCGTTGTACTCTGATCTCTTCCGGAGCCGTAATTGCCACTAATGCATCACACTCGTTCTTCACATCAGATTCCAGCAGACCAATGGCATCAATGGCAACCCCGGGACGTCCCTCTTTTTCTGCCAGTGCCATACGGCGATGTACTTCGTCCTCCACAAACTGCAATGTAATATCATTCAACTCCGCCAAGGCTTCCGGATTGTGAAACACCTCGGTTCCTAGCCTTTTCCAATCCAGTCCGTGTTCATTGAGCACGTTGCCAAAACGATGGATTAATGCTTCTTTCAGCGTAACACTGGATTGAATTAGTTCGTGGTAAATCACATCACAGTCCAGTATCTCCACATTCATCTCTGCTAAAACATCCAGTGTGGTTGTCTTTCCAGCCCCTGTTCCACCAGTAATGCCAAAAACCTTCATATTTCTTTCTCTCCCAGGTCAATAATTCGGAAACCAGCCGCTTTTTTCAGACGGTTTCCGATTGCCAGCCCCAATCCGGAATCATCTGGACACTGTGCATAAATTTCTGTTACCTTTGTGTGGTCAAACTTACGCAGTGCGTCAAACACCCGCCGTGCCTGCTCGCTTTTGTCCCGCTCTGGCCCCAATAGGTGGACCTCCATCCCCTCAAACAACAGAGCATATTCCTCAAAACAGATGATGCCACTTTGGGGTGAGCAGTGTTTTCGGATATAATCTGCGGTTGTCGCTCCAGCCCCAGTTAAAACCGTCACCTTTGCGTGGGGTGCGTAGTGCCGGTACTTCATGCCTGGCGCCTTAGGCTGTTCCCCCGGCTTCAGCAACCCAGTGACTGCCCGATCCACAGTAATGGTTCCCACAACAGATTCCAATGCTTCCAACGGTATTCCACCCGGTCGCAGCAGCTGAGGTGGCGTCACGGTTAAATCTAAAATCGTTGATTCTACTCCCACTTGGCAGGGGCCGCCATCCACAATAGCCGGGATTTTCTCGTTCATATCCTCCAGCACGTCCTCTGCATTGGTACAGCTGGGCCGTCCAGAGGTGTTCGCACTAGGTGCCGCAATCGGAACCCCTGCAGCAGCAATGATTGCCAGCGTAACGGGATGGGCGGGACAGCGAACCCCTACGGTATCCAAACCGCCAGTCGTACGGTTGGGCACAATCGGATCTCGAGACAAAATCATGGTCAGTGGTCCTGGCCAAAATGCCTCCGCCAGATCATAGGCCGTTTGAGGCACCTGTCTGCAATAGCACTCCAGCCATTCCGAACCAGGCACATGGATAATGAGCGGGTTGTCCGAGGGTCGCCCTTTTGCTTCAAAGATGCTGCGCACAGCCTCTTCGTTCAGGGCATCCGCCCCCAATCCGTACACTGTTTCTGTAGGAATTGCCAACAGGCCGCCCTGCCGAATCACATCGGCAGCTTCGTTTATTTCTTTCTCGTATCCCGCTACCTTGGGGATGCGGTATAATTTGGTTTTCACGTTATTCACCAGGTTTCTTATTCTGACATGCTTCGGAGCTTTTCCGCCTGTTCCACAGCTGCCAGCGCATCAATGATTTCATCCAAGTCCCCGTTCATCACATCGTCAATTCGATACAGCGTCAATCCAATTCGGTGGTCAGTCACCCGTCCCTGAGGAAAATTATAGGTGCGAATTCGCTCGTTTCGCATACCGCTTCCCACTTGACTGCGTCGCTCTGCCGCAATGGAATCCTGCTGCTCCTGCACTTTTTGCTGATAGAGGCGGGATCGCAGGATTTGCAGCGCCCGATCCTTGTTTTGGAACTGGCTCCGCTGATCCTGACACTCAACTACCACGCCAGTTGGGATGTGAGTAATCCGAATGGCAGAGGAGGTTTTGTTAATGTGCTGCCCTCCAGCGCCGGAGGACCGAAAGGTATCAATCCGCAAATCGTTCCGATCCAGCTCAAAGGCAACCTCATCCACCTCCGGCAGCACTGCCACGGTAACGGTGCTGGTATGCACCCGGCCACCGGACTCTGTTTCCGGAACCCGTTGCACCCGATGTACGCCGCTTTCATACTTTAGCCGTGCGTAGGCACCTGCACCCTCTATCGTAAATGTAACCTCCTTAATGCCTCCCAGCTCAGTCTGGTTGGCATCAGCAATTTCTTGCTTCCACCCTCGCTTCATGCCGTACATGCCGTACATACGGTAGAGGGAATGTGCAAACAATGCAGCCTCTTCTCCACCAACACCAGCTCGAATTTCTACGATTACGTTTTTGTTATCATTAGGATCCTTAGGGATCAATAAAATCTGAAGCAGCTTTTCCAGCGACTCTTTTTGCATCTTTGCCTCATGGTACTCTTCCTTTGCCAGATCCCTCAGTTCCGCATCTTCGCTGCACATCAATTCCTCTGCTTCCTGACAGCTCTGACAATACTGTTCCCAGCTGCGATATGCCATTACAACCTCTTCTAGCTCTCGTAGCTCTCGGTTTAAATCCGCTACCAGTTTTGGGTCATCATAGGTCTCCGGCGCACTCAATTTTGCCTGGAGCACACTGTAATGCTGCTCCAGCTGTCGGAGTTTATCGAACATAATGTTTCCTTCTTTGCTTCTTCAAAAATTCAGGGCACCACAAAAGCAACTTCCCGCAGCGTTCTCCCCTCGATCCAGTAAAAAGGATATTACCAGCGCAAGAGCTTCTCGGCTGTAGCAATAGAGGGTATTGCCCCAGTCGTTGGGCATGGGTGCCGCCAATGTAGCAATCTGTAATCCGCATCGCTTGGCCAGCATGCGAACCCGCGTCAAGTGAAATCCATTGGACACGACTAAAAGACGTATTGCATCCAGGTCATACCTTTGCTTTTGCAGCAACGCCATACTGTTCTCCATGTTTTGATATGTATTAAAAGACTGATCCTCCAACAGGATTCGGCTGCGTGCTACCCCATGTCCTGTCAGATAATCTGCAATGGCTTGCGCTTCCCTTTTAGGCCTGTCCGCTCCCTGCCCTCCACTGGCTACCATAACCACATCCAGGTAGGTTTCCAAATAATCCAACGTAGCATCCATTCACCGTACCAGTACTGGAGACGGTCCTTTTTGATACATCTTGGTACCCAAAATCACAACAACATCTGCGTCATTAGCCGCCACACGCCCTTTGCCTTTTTCATTGCACTTCCTCCAGCAGCAGAGACAGGTCCTCCCACTGTTGGTACAGTTCTTCCAACCGACTTTCCAGCGCTGCTTGCTGATCTGCAATTTCCTGCAGCTTTTGATAATCGGTTCCACATTCCTCCATTTTGACTGCCAGTTCCTGCAGTTCCCCCTCTACCTTTGCAATTTCTCGTTCGGTTGCATTGCGCTTCTTTTCCGTCATCTTTGTGCCACCGGATTGCTTCTTTTTTTCGCTTCCTTTTTCTTTCTCCGGTTTCCTTTTGCTCTGAGGTTTCAGGACATTTTTCAGCTCCACTTCCCTGTCCTTTTTCGCCAGCCAAGCATCGTAACCGCCCTTAAAGTCCACAATTCCTCCGTCTTCCAGCATCCAAATGCGATTGGCAAACCGATTGATAAAGTAGCGGTCATGGGATACAAACAGCAAGGCACCGTTGAATGCCTCTACTGCCGATTCAATCCATTCCCGGGACGCAATATCCAGATGGTTTGTCGGTTCGTCCAGCACCAGCAAATTAATCCGCTCGTCCATGAGCATACACAGCTTTAGCCGGGAGCGTTCACCGCCGGAAAGCGTATCGACCAATTTAAACACATCATCGCCCCGAAAACGGAACGCTCCCAACCTATCTCGCACCTCCTGGGCAGAGCAATTCTGCTCCCAAATCATAGTATCCATCAATGTGCGTTCTGGGTTTTCAAACTGAACAATCTGAGGTAAATACCCCTTTTTCACACTGGGACCAAAGTGGATCCAGCCTTTGTCCGGCAATTCCTCTCCCAGTAAGATTTTCAAGAAAGTGGTTTTCCCAGTGCCGTTGTCCCCCAACAGGGCAATTCGATCCCCGCCTATGGCTTCCAAATCCACATGATCAAAGAGCTTCCGGCCACCATAGTTTTTTTTCAAGCCCTCCACAGTAAACAACTCATCGCCGCTGAACTCCCTGGTGGAAAACTGCACCTTCAGGCTTCGCTCCTTGGTTACCGGGCACTCCGTGGAACGCATTCGCTCAATGCGTTTTTCCATGGCAAAAGCCCGCTGATGCATCTTTGCCGTTCCGTGCTCGTGCATCAGTGTCGCAGTGGCTGTCAGCTGTGTGATTTTAGCCTGTTCCTTTTCATACTGCCGCAGCTGTTCCTGATACCGTTTCTCCTTTTCCGCAGCGTAAAAGCTATAGTTACCGGAATAGAATTCTGCGCGTCCCTGATTTAGTTCAACGATTCGGTTGACCACCTGATCCAGGAAGTAACGGTCATGGGAAATCACAAGCACCGTTCCCCGGAAGCTGGACAAATATTGTTCCAACCACTCCACAGCATGGAGATCCAAGTGGTTCGTGGGTTCGTCCAACAGAAGAATATCGGTATCCTCCAAGATCAAACGCCCCAGGTTTACCCGCGTCTGCTCCCCGCCAGATAGGCTGTCAAAAGACTGCTGGCGCATGGCGTCAGGGATACCAAGTCCATTGCAGACTTTGCTTACCTGCACCGCAGTATCGTAGCCTCCGGCCAGTTCAAAGGCAACATTCAGCTTATCGTAGCGCTCCAAAACCTCACGGCTGGTATCACCAGCTGCCATTTGATCTGCCAGCACGCCCATCTCCTGTTCCATCTGGTGGACTCTCTGAAAGGCACTGTCCAACACCGCTTCCACCGTATAGCCTTGGGGATAGACTGGAATTTGAGAGATTAGACCGATCCTGCGACTGGGGGCAACTGCAATCTCACCCTCATCATAGTCGTACTCGCCTGTTAAAACCTTGAACAGGGTGCTCTTTCCGCATCCATTTTTCCCCAGCAATCCGACTCGCTCTCCTTGATTGACGTGAAAGGTCACGCCATCCAAAATATTATCACCGATGGTGAATGACTTGATTAAATTGGATACCGAAAGGTCGATCATAAAACTGCCCTGCCTACTCTATTTCTATCACAGTTCCGGTCGAATGGATTTGATATAATCCACCAGCTCCTCCATAGCCATCCCACGAGACGCCTTACAAAGTATCGTCGCCTTTTTTCGGATGACCTGATCCAGAACCGCCTTTGCTTCTTCTTTTGTGGGGCGGTAGTAACACTCTACCGTTCCATCCTCCTGTGCTCCGTTTGCACCGTTATAAATATTTTCTGCCAAGTCTCCCACTGCAATCAGGCAATCAATCCCGCAGTTAACCACAAATTGCCCCACACTCTCATGGAGGGCAGGACCCAGATCTCCTAACTCCAGCATGTCGCCTAAAACGGCAATTTTGTACGCTCCACTGAACTTTGACAGCACTTCCACCGCTGCCCTCATGGACTGAGGATTGGCGTTATAGGCATCGTTCAGCACAGTAACCCCATCGCTGCATCGAATAATATCCATGCGCATCTTCGAACTGACAAAATGCAAAACGCCGGTGGTAATCTGCTCCAAGCTCATGCCCAGCCAATGGCCAACTGCGGTGGCAGCCAACACCGAATAAATCATATAGCGGCCAAATCCCGGAATTGTCTGCTGCCACTCACCAAGGGAGCCGGAAGCTGCCATAACCATATGGTCTTCATAGCCTTCATCCAAACTCTTGCAGCGGAACGTGCAATTCTCTCCTTCGCCATACCAGACAATGGGTTGAGTCAACTTCCTTTGTAATGTCCGCAACAGCGGATCATCTCCATTGAGCACCGCAAGCCCCTTTTTAGTCATGCCGTGGAACACCTCGGCCTTTGCACGCAGGGTGTTTTCCCGGCTGCCTAGGTTTTCAATATGCGCATCTCCGATGTTCGTAATAATTGCCGCATCCGGCTGCACAATATGAGTCAGGTAGTCGATCTCTCCCACATGGTTCATCCCCATTTCGATTACCGCAACCTGATGCTGCTTTTCCAACTGAAACAGGGTCTTGGGAACGCCGATATTATTATTAAAATTCCCTTCCGTTTTGAGCACTTGGAACGACTCACTCAAAACGGAGGCAACCATATCCTTTGTAGTTGTTTTGCCTACGCTTCCAGTAACTGCAACAATTTTTACAGGGAATTTCCTGCGGTAATAGGCCGCCAAATCCCCCAGCGCCAGCACAGTATCTGGCACTAGGACGTAAAACTTATCGTCACTGTAATCTCCCAGTTCGTGACCCGTCAGCGTACCGGCAGCTCCACATTCCAATGCCTTGCCGATGTAAGCGTGGCCGTCAAACCGGTCTCCAACCAACGGCACAAATAGTGCATCTTGGGTCATGGAACGGCTGTCAGTATCCACTGACTGGACGGTAATATCTAAATCCTGAACAGCGCCCAGCAGTGTACCTCCGGTTGCTTCCAGTATTTCACGCAACGTAATCGGTTCCATAAAAGATATCCTTTCTTTTCTGTTCTTCTCTCCGCTTTAGCCCTTTCGGCGCGCTTCCAACGATGCCTCTACGATGGTCTCACACAGTTCACCGTAGGAAATGCCGACAGCTGCTGCTTCCTGGGGCAGCAGACTGGTGGGCGTCATCCCCGGAAGGGTATTGATTTCCAAGAACCAGGGGATTTCCGTTTCGTCCACAATAAAATCCGCACGGGAATAGACAGAAAGTCCAAGGGTTTCAAATACTGTTTTAGTATCTCGAGCCAACCGTTCTTCCAGCTCTGGTGGAATGGGTGCCGGTGTGATTTCCTCTGCCGCATTAGGCTGATACTTGTTGGCATAATCGTAGAAACCGCTTTTGGGGATAATCTCAATAGAGGGCAGCGCTCGATCTACCAAATAGCCCACCTGGATTTCACGGCCTTTCAAGTACTGCTCCAGCACCACGTTGCCGCCAAACCCCAGGCATTCCTGCAACGCAGTTGTCAGTTCTTCCACACTGCGGGCAATGGACACACCAATCGAAGAGCCGCCAGACAATGGCTTTACCACGACTGGAAGCGTCGTTCTTTTCACCAGCGCTGGGATTTCTTCTGCCTGATAGACTACCTTTTCCCATTTGGGCGTCATGACCCCCTCCGGAGCCACCATGCGTTTGGTCAAATCCTTATCCATTGCAATGGCACTGCTCAGGTAATCGGCTCCCGTAAAGGGAATCCCCAATACATCTAGCGCCGCCTGAATCCGGCCATCCTCCCCACAGCTCCCGTGGAGTGCAAGGAACACAATATCTGCCATGCGGCACAGATCCAGCACGCCGACGCCAATAAGGCTCTCGCTTTTCCACTTCCGTGCGCCCTTGATTTGCTCCAGGTTCGGCGCCTCTCGATCCACCCTTTTCCATTTTTCCGGAATAAGCGCATCAAAGAGCACTTCCGGTGTTCCCTCATAGTCTTCCAGACCCATGTACAAATCTACTAAGGCCACAGCATGGCCTCTCTCCCGCAGTGCGTTGGTCACCATCGTACCGGAAGATAGGGATACGTTCCGTTCACCACTCAGGCCGCCGGCCAAAACAACAATCTTCATTTATTTCGCGCTCCTTAATCGAGTTTAGACTCATACGCATACATACCTTAGTATACCATATTTCACCTTTTCTTACAACTACTACGCAAAATCCCCCCTGCAACAACGTCGTTGCACCAACACTCCGCTTTCCGCTATAATATAGTTTACGCAAAGCATTTTAAAATAGAAAGGAAAGGATGTATTTTTATGAAAGTCGCTCTGATTCAGATGCTAACCGTGTTGGATAAGGAGGAAAATGTGTCCAACGCAGTCTCAGAAATTCAAGCAGCTGCCAAAAACGGCGCCGATTTGGCAATTCTGCCCGAGATGTTCTGCTGCCCTTATAACCATAAGTATTTTGCATCCTGTTCTGAACCAGCAGGAGGCGCCGTCTGGCAGGCACTTTCTGAGGCGGCTCGGACAAATCAAATCTGGGTGGTCGGCGGCAGCTTTCCAGAACTGGACAATGGAAGGCTATACAATACGAGCTTCGTTTTTGATCGAACCGGTAAGCAAATCGCTTGCCACCGAAAGCTCCATCTGTTTGATGCTGCCATCACCGATGGTCCCCATTTCCGCGAATCCGACACCTTGAGCGCAGGCAATCAACTCACCCTGTTTGACACAGAGTTTGGTAAAATCGGACTCTGCCTTTGCTTTGACATTCGCTTCCCAGAACTGTTTCTGCTCCTGTCAAAGGCTGGGGCAAAAGCAATCATTGTTCCAGCCGCTTTTAATAGCGTAACCGGTGCCGCCCACTGGGAACTGCTCTGCCGCAGCCGTGCCGTTGATGCCCAGCTCTTTATCATCGGTGTCTCTCCCGCCCGTAATCAGGAGGGCTACATCTCTTACGGGCATTCCATGGTTTGCTCTCCTTGGGGTGAAATTCTGGCTGAAGCAGAATATGAACCATGCACAAAAATTGTACCTTTAGATTTTAGCAAGATCGAACAAGCGCGCCAACAACTGCCACTTTTGACCGCGCGGAGAGACGATTTGTACCAACTGATTACCCCCTAGGTTACACCGGAGATCCCGGCTTGAACATGATTGTGCTCCCCAAAGTGTAGTCTCGAAGCGTTTCTTCTTTCGAGTGTCTACTCTCTGGGGAGCATATCAACAAAATCCCTCTCGGTTTTTGAATCTGCACTTACTATTTCATTTCCACCAATTCATATACCCTGCTGCCTAGGCCGATTTTCTCGCCATGCTCCAAACAAGCTTTCCATTCCGAGTTGGGGTTGGCTTCCAGAAAATGATCGTGGCGGTGCTCGCAATCACAACTCAAGTTGTCGCTGAGCAAGGAGTTTGGCAACGGCTGTGCCTTAAGACAAGCATCCGCACAAGCCTGATCCAACGCTACCGGGTCAAAGGAGGCAAACATGCCAATGTCAGGAAGCATTGGGGCGTCATTGGAACCGTAGCAATCACAGGCGGGAGACACGTCCTGTACCAGGCTGACATGAAAATGAGGCCGTCCATAGCAGACTGCTTGGGTATACTCGGCAATCTTTTGATCCAGAATCGTGACCGCATGGTCTTCCACTACATAGATCGCATCAAAGTTACAGGAACCGATACAGCGTCCGCAACCCACACAGTTATCCGGATTAATGTTTGCTTTACCGGCTTCATCGTAGTAAATACCGTTATTGGCACAGCTCTTCTGACATAGCTGGCACCCACGACATTTCTCCTGATTTACTTTAGGTGTACCGCTGGAATGCTGCTCCATCTTGCCTGCCCGGCTCCCGCAGCCCATACCCAGGTTTTTCAACGCACCGCCAAATCCAGTTGCTTCATGCCCCTTAAAGTGGCTAAGGCTAATGATAATGTCGGCATCCATCACTGCATGTCCAATCTTAGCCATCTTTACCAGTTCACCGTTATGCACAGGAACCTCTACATCGTCCGTTCCCTTCAGCCCATCGCCAATGATAATGGGACAGCCACAGGAAATGTAGTTGAATCCATTCTCTGCCGCAGTGTACAAATGTTCTAACGCATTTTTCCGCCGACCCGGGTACAGCGTATTGCAGTCAGTCAAGAAGGGTTTTCCCCCCAGCTCCTTCACCACATCTGCCACCGCTTTGGCGTAATTGGGCCGCAAAAACGCAAGATTCCCCGGCTCACCGAAGTGCAATTTGATCGCTACGAACTTTCCCACAAAATCAATAGAATCTACACCGGCTTTGTGCATCAGCTTCTGTAGCTTAATGGCCAGACCTTGGTCGTGTGTAGTCCTAAAGTCTGTGAAAAAAACCTTCGATGCCATTTCAACTTCCTCCAATTCGTTATCCCTATTATGACCCATTTTGCTGCAATGGCTCAAGGGTTTTCTCGCGTTGATCACCTTGCTAAAGAATCGTTTCTTTTAATTAAGGAAATCCTTCAGTTTCTTAGAGCGACTGGGATGACGCAGCTTCCGCAAGGCTTTTGCTTCAATCTGACGAATCCGTTCTCTGGTCACATGGAACTGTTTTCCAACCTCTTCCAACGTCCGTGTGCGGCCATCCTCAATGCCAAAGCGAAGCTTCAATACCTGCTCCTCCCGCGGTGTTAGCGTTGAAAGCACCTCCACCAACTGCTCCTTCAGCAACGTAAACGATGCTGCCTCAGAAGGCTCCGACGCATCTTCATCGGGAATGAAATCACCCAGATGAGAGTCTTCTTCCTCACCGATGGGGGTTTCTAGGGAAACCGGTTCCTGAGCGATTTTCAGTATTTCGCGCACCTTTTCCACGGACATGCTCATTTCCTCTGCAATCTCTTCCGGAGACGGATCGTGTCCCAACTCCTGGAGCAGCTGACGGGAAACCCGAATGACTTTATTGATCGTTTCTACCATATGAACCGGAATTCGGATGGTACGAGCCTGGTCTGCGATGGCTCTCGTGATAGACTGGCGGATCCACCAAGTGGCATAGGTAGAAAACTTATAGCCCTTGGTATAGTCAAATTTTTCAACCGCCTTGATCAGGCCTAAGTTCCCCTCCTGGATCAGATCCAGGAACAGCATGCCCCGGCCTACATACCGCTTGGCGATAGAAACTACCAGACGCAGGTTTGCCTCCGCTAGACGCTGTTTGCAATCCTGTCCATAAAACACCTTCCGCTTCAGCGCCTTAACATCTTCCTCTGTCAACGCTACCACTTCTAAGTCCGCATCTTCTTCTTCGTCAATTTCCTCGGCATCGTCGCCGTTGGCAATCCGTTCCTCCTGCGCCAGCTGATCTTCCCACGCATCTAGAACGCCCTGGGCATCGTTCCCATCAGACATCCCCTTTGCCAGCCGCAGTTCTTCCTCCGGTGTCAACAACGCAACCTTGCCAATCTCCTTCAGGTACATCCGCACTGGATCGTCGATGCCAAAGCTCTCCACCATGGTACTGGGATCTACGACCTCTTCCTCTTTCAGTCCCGCAATTTCTTCTGGTGGCGCATCTTCTGTCTCGGGCAGCTCATACTCCGTCACCAGGGCAATTCCTAGGTTTTCCAATATATCGTAAAATTTATCTAATGATCTGCTGTCCAGTTCTACCCCGTCCAGCTCCATCATTTCATTGGTGGTCAGCTTGCTGTTTTTCTTGCCCCGCTCAATCAATTCGTTTAGCTTCTCCGCACCGGGAACGCTGTCTGGAATCCGATTCTTCTGATCACTGCCATCCGCTGCCTTGGAAAGTGGAATGGTCTTCTTCTTTTCGCTCATTAGGGTTCCTCCAGTTTTTTTCTATTTCTCAAAGAAAGTATATCTCTGTCTTCTGTCACTTCTCGTTTGATACGCTGTCGCTGCATGAGACTGCTGTAATCAGAAATTGCCTGTTCTGCCTCGCTCAGCACCTGGGGCTTTTGCAGCACCCCTGTCAAACGACTCATTTCTTCTGGCGTCAGCACTTGCGCCAAAGTTGTCAGGTGCACTGCCCCAGTTTCCTGCCATTGGTTTCTAGCCTCTTGGTAGACCTTTCTCCATAACGAAGAAGAAAAATCATTCACATCCAGTTCCTGTATTTGATTGAACAGTACTGGATCTGCCATAACCAAGGAAATGATCCCCTCTTCTGCGCAAGCTGATTTAATATCCCGTTCGCGTAGCTGTCGTTCTTTGGGCTGCGCTTGGATCGCCGGCGCCAGCGCCTTTCGTTCCATTTGCTTTTTCTGTTTCCAGCCCTGCTTTCCTCGCTGCCGTTCGATTTCCGCCAGCATAGTATTTCGCTCCACACCGGCTGCTTCTGCGGCCCGCCCGCCGTAAATCTCTCGTTCTACTGGGCTGGGCAGTCGTGCAATCATACCGGCCGCGTCTTGTAGATATGCCACTCGATCACTGGGTTCGTCAAAACTGTATTGATTCCGCAACTGTAACAGACGATACTCCATTTGATTCTCTGATGCATCCAACAGCTTTTGAAATGCATCTTTACCATACTTTTGGATAAACTCATCGGGATCCTTGGCCCCAGTCATTCGCAGCACCCGAACTTGCAGTCCAGTGCGATTGAGAATGGTAATCGCACGCTGTGCCGCTCGAATTCCCGCCTGATCGCCATCATAGGCAATTACTACTTCCTGAGTGTAGTGGGAAAGCAGTCTGGCATGATCCTCCGTCAGTGAGGTTCCCAAAGATGCTACGGCACTGTCAAAGCCAGCCTGATGCAACGCAATGGTATCCATGTAGCCTTCCGTCAAAATCAACCTGTCGGCCTTTGTCCGTTTGGCCAAATTCAGTGCAAACAGGTTTTTGCTCTTGTTATAAATCAGCGTATCCGGAGAGTTCAAATATTTGGGGGTAGTGTCATCTAGTACACGCCCACCAAACCCAATCACATTTCCGCGCACATCAATGATGGGAAACATTACCCGATCACGGAACCGATCATAGATGGTTCCCGTCTTGCTCTCCACTGCAAGACCCGCATCCAACAGCTCACGCTTCGTGTATTCTTTTTTCTGCATGGCTCGGATCAATCCGTCCCAGGTATCGAAAGCATAACCCATGCCAAAATTGGTTATGGTGCGCTTGGATAGTCCTCTGCGATTCAGGTATGCCACAGCATTTTGCGCCTGTGGTGCAGAAAGGTTTCCGTGGAAATAGCGAGCCGCCTCCTTATTCAAGATCCGCAGCCGCTCTCGCTTTTTGCGGGTATCCTGCCCGTCCTTGGTGTCGGGCATCTCCATGCCCGCGCGCTGAGCCAGAATTGCCACTGCATCTACAAAGCCCACGCTTTCCAGTTCCATTACAAAATTCACAGCGCCGCCACCCTTATGGCAGCCAAAGCAGTAGCACACCTGCTTTTCCGGCACCACAGAGAAGGACGGGGTTTTTTCACTGTGAAATGGACAAAGCCCCCAATAGCGATTTCCCTTTTTGTCCAGCGCGACATAACTGGACACCAGATCAACAATATCTGTCCTGGCCTGTAATTCCTCTAAAAATGATTGTGGAATTGCCACGGTTTTCCTCCTCTCCACAGTCATTCGTCTTTTTGTTCCTATTTTCCTATTTCACCGTCCAAGCCCGCGGAATAAACAATTCGCCAAACTTTGCCACTGCATAGGAGTCAGTCATCCCGGCAATATAGTCACAAACCGCCCGCTCTACGCCCTCTTTGGCACGCACATCCTGAAAATCTGACGGCAATTCATCCGGGTATTTAGTATAGTGGAAAAACATACTTTGGATCATATCCTGGGCCTTCCCCTCTTCTCCTTTGGCCATAGGATTATGGTAAACAGCCCGAAACAGGAAATTTCGCAACTCATCCATATAAGTTCCGATCTCCTGGCTCTGACAAATGATAGTTTGCCCACGGCTGGCGCTGATCACATCATTGACCAGCGTGTTGATTCGCTGGGACTTAGTATAGCCCAACGTTTGCTTGAGATGAATAGGAATATCCATAGGATAAATAATTCCTCCACGCATCGCATCCTCGATGTCGTGATTGATGTAAGCAATCCGGTCAGCAAACCACATGATTTGCCCTTCCAAGGTTTCCGCCTTTTCATCGCCGGTATGACATAGGATTCCACGCCGAACCTCGTAGGTGAGATTCAGGCCGTCCCCCTCTTCTTCCAGGTTTTCTACCACACGCAAAGACTGAGCATTGTGTACAAACCCACCAGGCATGATCTCATTGAGAATGCGTTCACCAGCGTGACCAAAGGGTGTATGACCCAGATCATGTCCCAAACCAACAGCTTCTGTGAGATCTTCGTTGAGGCCCAACGCCCGCGCGATGGTCCGCGCGATTCGTGTCACCTCCAGCGTATGCGTCATGCGCGTTCGGTAATGATCCCCTTCCGGCTCCAGAAATACCTGTGTCTTGTGCTTTAAACGGCGAAAAGCCTTGGAATGAACGATACGGTCTACATCCCTTTGGAAGCAAGTTCGGATACTACAAGCCTCTTCTTCCCGCATCCGACCTTTAGAGTGGAGCGCTAAGCAGGCTTTTGGTGACAGCAGCGTAACCTCGTTCTGTTCCGTATGTTCTCTGATCGTCATGTCAAGTAGCACTCCTTTTCAGCACTTCTATATTGATTATACGAAAATAGAACCGAAAACCCTCTTTTTTCCCCACTACTTTTTTGAAAATGTTGATTTCACGCAACAGTCTTTTCATTTTCCCCGGCTTTTCGTCAAAAATACACAGTGACGTCCATCACTGTGTATTTATCCGTATATACTGCTCCAATTACGCTTCATAACCGCGGGCGCGGATCAATGCAATCACCTGATCGACCAGTTTTTCGCAGGTTTCCTGGGCTTCGGCTTCTACCATTACTCGAATCAACGGTTCTGTCCCGCTTTCCCGAATCAGAATCCGCCCAGTATCCCCCAACTGTGCTGCAATGTCTGCCACAACAGCCTTTACTTCGGGGTCATTCTGCGCTTCTGCCTTATCCTTTACTTTGATATTCTTCAGTACCTGAGGATAGATTTTCACCGGTTCTGCCAACTTGCTCAGCTTTTTCTTCCGATCCAGCATCACCTGGACCAGCTTCAGGGATGTTAGAATCCCATCACCCGTATTGGCATACTTGCTGAAAATGACATGTCCGGATTGCTCTCCGCCAATGCGATGGCCATGCTTTAGCATTTCCTCATAGACATATTTATCACCTACGGCGGTTTTAACATAGCCAATTCCTACTTCATCCAAGGCTTTGTACAACCCGAAGTTGGACATTACCGTGGTCACTATGGTGTTGTTCAGCAGCTTGCCCCGTTCCTTCATATACCGGCCATAGATGTACAAAATCAGGTCGCCGTTGATTACGTTTCCCTGTTCATCGACTGCCAGGCAGCGATCCGCATCGCCATCATAGGCAAAGCCTACATCCAACTCCTTCTCGACTACGAATTTCTGCAACCCCTCAATATGGGTAGATCCACAGTTTCGATTGATGTTGGCACCATCTGGCCGATTGTTCATTACATAGGTTTCCGCACCAAGGGCATTGAAAATACCAGGTGCGATAGACCATGCACTTCCATTGGCACAGTCCAGCCCAATCTTCAAGCCACGTAGGGAGTAAGCCGCCTGGGAAATTAAATAGCCCATGTAGCGATTTCGGCCTTCTGTGAAGTCGATCGTTCTGCCAATTTTCTCTTGAGTCGCCCTGGGAACCTCTGGCCCAACGCCCTCTAAGTGCGCCTCTACCAGATCAATTACCTCCTGCTGCATTTTCTCTCCGCGGCCATTGATCAGCTTAATCCCGTTATCATAGAACGGATTATGGCTGGCAGAAATCATAATGCCGCAGTTAAACCATTCTGACCTGGTAATATAGGATACACTGGGTGTTGTGGTTACATGTAGCAGATAGGCATTAGCTCCCGACGCAGTTACACCAGCCGCCAAGGCATACTCCAGCATATAACCCGACCGACGGGTGTCTTTTCCGATGATAATACGGCATTCCTGTTCCAAATTCTTGCCAAAATACCATCCCAGAAAACGGCCTACCTGATATGCGTGTTCCGGCAGCAACGTTACATTTGCCTCCCCCCGGAATCCGTCTGTACCAAAATATTTCCCCATCCTATCAATCTCCTGCAAAATCATTGTGTAAAGCGATACTCTTTATTGTATCAGATTCCAAACGGTCCTGCAACACTGAAGCGGATAAACGGAACCATCATTTTCCACCCTTGCAGGAACCTTTGCAGGAACCACAGCAGCCACAGCAGCCACCGCATCCTTCTTTCCAGCGCTTCCTGCTCTCCTTGATCTTGCGCACAATGACCCATGCGGTATAACCGAATACAGCAGCGACAATCAAAATTGTTCCAATCACAGGATCACCTCAAATCAACAGTAAGCCTATTTGATAGACAACGAACGTCACAATCCAAGCCGTGGTTATTTGGAACAGCACTGTTAATCCGGTCCATTTCCAACTGTTGGATTCTTTGTGTATGGTGGCCAATGTTGCCACGCAAGGAACGTATAACAGACAGAACACCATAAGGCAGTATGCGTTCAAGGGCTCAAATCCAAAAGACCCCAGCATAGCTTCCAACTCTTGCATCCCGCCCGGCGAATTCACATTAGCAATGCCGAAAAGCACTGCGGTACTGGAAACAACAACCTCTTTGGCAGAAATTCCTGCAATCAGCGCCACAGCAATCTGCCAGAACCCCAAACCAATGGGGGCAAAGAAGGGAACCAACCATTTTCCCAGAAGCGCGCCAAAGCTGCCCGCCATTTCGGTCGTATACCCCGCCATGCCAAAGTTAAGCAACAGCCACATAATAATGGATGCCACGAAAATCGTCGTACCAGCTTTGGTCAGGTAATCCTTCAGTTTTTCCCACACATAGATAAATACCGTTCGGGCGCTAGGGGATTTATACTCTGGCAGTTCGATCAACAAATCGTTGGGTTCATGCTTTCGATCCCCCAGATGAAGCAGAAATGCTACGAGAAGCGCAACCAAAATGCCGATCACATATAAGGAATAGGCTACCAACATTTTGTAGCGTTCAAAAAACATGCCTGCAAACAGAACGTAAATAGGCAAACGGGCACTACAGGACATAAACGGTGTGACCAGCATGGTTTTACGCCGATCTCGCTCATTTTCCAGCACCCGTGACGCCATAATAGCCGGTACGGAACAGCCAAATCCAAGCACCATGGGGAGAAATGCCCGACCAGATAAGCCCAGCTTTCCCATGATCCCATCCATAATATACGCCACACGAGCCATATATCCGCTATCTTCCAGGAGCGCCAACGCCACAAATAACACAAAGATATTCGGTAGGAAGGTTAAAATACCCCCTACACCGGCAATCACTCCATCTACCACCAGTGAAATGACCACATCTGAAACATGCAACACATGAAGCAACTGCGTTGCCCCACCAGAAAGCCAGTCCAACAGCAAATCAAAAAAGGACTTCATCCAATCACCAAGGGAGAAGGTCAGAAAAAAGACGCCTGCCATAACGCACAGAAAGATCGGCAACCCCAGCCAGCGATCCGTTAGAATCCGGTCAACCCGATCCGTAGCCGCATCTTTTTCCTCTCTATAGAAGAGCACCTCATTAATCAATTCCTCAATGAAATCATATTTCTCGTTAATAATATCCGTCTCATAGCTGCGATCAATGATATCAGGCCGCTCTACCGGATACTGTGCCGTAATCTCCTGATCTTGTTCTAGCAGCTTCAGCGCATGCCATCGCAGATTGCCCAGCTGAGGATATCTGCGCTTCAGCTCATCAGAAAGCAGATCAATCTTCTCCTCGAGGCCGTCACTGTACACCATTGCGTATTTCCGGTGTTTAGCGGCTAGCCCGCCATTTTTATGGTTGTGTATCAGCACATCCGGCTTTACACTCTTTTTGTGATGCGCCGCAGTATGCATCAAGATTTGCAGTCCGGTTCGGTTCCGACCGGAAACCGGAATGGCAGGAACGCCCAGCATCTCCGGAAGCCGATGCAAATCAATCTCCAGCCCACGTTTCTCCACGATATCCATCATGTTCAGCGCTACAACAACGGGTTTCCCCAGCTCTAGCAGCTGCAAAGTGAGATATAGACTGCGTTCCAAGGCAGAAGCATCGACAACGTCTATGATCATATCCACTTCATTGCTCATGATAAACTGGCGGGAAACCTGTTCCTCCATGGTATAGGAGGTCAAACTGTATGTTCCGGGCAGATCCACCAGGTGCAGGTTTAGGTTGTGTTCCTGGATGGACCCTTCTACACGTTCCACTGTAACGCCGGGCCAATTTGCAACCTTTAGATTTGCACCGGTGTAGGCATTAAACAACGTTGTCTTGCCACAGTTCGGATTCCCTATAAAAGCAATTGTTAAATCCTGTGCCATCTCACTCACCACTCACATGTATATTGGACGAAATCCGTTTGCCCAGCGCAAACCGTGTTCCGCGCACTTTTATGATCATTGCTCCGCGGGGCTTTACGTTCAGTATTTCCACTTTGGTTCCCCGAATAACCCCCAACGCTTCCAGTCTTTTTGATACCTTCGGAGGGAGATTCAACCCCTGAACAACATAAGCCGTACCAGTAACACCTAAATCTAGTGTCATGTTCTCACCTCAATCCAACTAGCGCCGCAAGGTAGCAACAGCTAACTTCGTTGTTATTCTATCACATCGAAAAAATACTGTCAACACCTCCACGTTACTTAAAAAAGCCGATATACAAAACGTATACCGACCTTTCCATTTTAATGGCGTTTTCATTCTATTCCCGCACCAATCAGGAATTCTTCCAGGCGATCCATCCCCCTTTTGATGTTATCCATCGAGGTAGCATAGGACCATCTTAAAAACTCCGGCGCACCAAATCCAGTACACGGCACAATGCAGACCAATCCCTTTTTCAGGAACAGGTCACCAAACTCATCCGCATTATTGATCGTTTGTCCATACATGGTTTTCCCAATTAACTTACTGATATTCATCATGACATAGAACGCACCCTGAGGCTTCAGACAACTGATTCCAGGCATTTGATTCATTCGTTCTACCATGTAATTCCGCCGTTCCTCAAACGCCTCCCGCATGGTTTCTACGGTGTCCTGTGTACCAATTAGTGCTTCCACAGAGGCGGTCTGAGCCGGAGAGGAAGGGTTGCCAGTAGAGTGACTGAGATAACGGGCAATCACCTTCGTTACTTTGGTATCTGCCGCTAAATAACCAATCCGCCAACCGGTCATTGCATAGCTTTTAGATACACCATTGACCAAAATAGTATGTTCCTTTACCGCCTCTCCCAGTGATGCAATAGAGGTGATCTGTGCTCCATCATACAGTAGCTTGTAATAGATTTCATCCGCAATAATGTACAGATCATGTTTGACGCAAACATCAGTAAGGACAATCAGTTCTTCCTTTGTATATACCATACCGGTGGGATTAGACGGATTGTTGAACAAAATACACTTGGTCTGATCCGTGATCGCCGCTTCCAGCTTTTCCGGTGTCAGTTTGAAATGGTCTTCCTCAGGGCAGGGAATAAGTACCGGTGTGGCGCCAACCATTTGGGCCATTTCATTGTAGCTGACCCATGCCGGAGTGGGAATAATAACCTCATCGCCCGGATCGATCAGTGTGCGGAGGATAATATACAGGCAGTGCTTTGCGCCACTGCTGACAACAATCTGGCTTGGTTCATAATGCACATTACAATCCTCCAGCAGACGATGGCAGATTGCTTCCTTTAATTGCAAGATTCCAGTAGCAGGGGTGTATTTTGTAGCATTATTGACAATGGCAGAAACCCCTGCCATCTTAATATTATCCGGCGTCGGAAAGTCCGGTTCTCCTGCAGCAAATCCCAGAACGTCAATGCCGTCCGCCTTCATCTTTTTGTAAAGCGTATCCATTGCCAAGGTGGAAGATTCTTTGACGTTTTCTGCGATAGTAGATAAAGGTTTCATAAAAACGGCCTCCTAAGTAATTACAATGCAATGTCGACAGCATGATTTATTATATTCTAAAACTTGCAAAAAGGCAATATCTTTTTCAAAACTTTCGCAAAAAATGCACAGCAAAAATTTTCGCTGTGCATTTTCGCTATAATTATAAAGCAAAATGGCTCAGGAATCAGAGGTGCTCACGAATCAGCTGACCCATCTTCTTTGTACCCACCAGTTCACCGCTGCCAGGGATATCATAGGTATGCCACCCTTCTGCCAACACAGCGTCTACGGCATCTTCAATAGCCTTAGACTCTTCCGGCAGGTTCAGGGAATAGCGGAGCATCATGGATACAGACAGGATGGTAGCGATGGGATTCGCCTTGTCCAATCCTGCATATTTGGGTGCACTGCCATGGCTCGGCTCGTACAGTCCGGGTGCCGTTTCGCCGAGAGAAGCAGAGGGCAGCATCCCCAGGGAACCTGCCAGCATAGACGCTTCGTCTGAGAGAATGTCACCGAACATGTTCTCAGTTACTACCACGTCGAACTGACTGGGATGCTTAACCAACTGCATTGCAGTGTTGTCCACCAGCATATCTTCATATTCCACATCGGAATATTCTTCTGCCAGGCGATGCATTACTTCTCGCCACAGACGAGAGGTTGCCAACACGTTGGCTTTATCCACGCTGGTCACCTTTTTTCGGCGCAAACGAGCCAACTCAAAGGCGCGGCGGGCGATGCGTTCGATCTCCATCTCAGAGTAGGCCATCAAATCTGTCGCCTCAATGCCGCGATCTTCGGTTTCGTAACGATCCCGCTTGCCAAAATACACACCGCCGGTGAGTTCCCTGCAGATGATCAGGTCAATCCCCTGTTCTGCGGTCTCTTTTTTCAGGGGGCAGGTGTCCACCAGTGCCGGACGGAGCATGGCTGGACGCAGGTTAACAAACAGCTTCAAATCCTTGCGAATCGCCAGCAGAGCCGTTTCCGGACGCTGTTCCGCAGGCTTATCGCTGCCGTATTTCGGGGTTCCAACGGCCCCCAGCAGAATGGCGTCACAGGCCTTGCACCGTTCTGCCGTTCCATCCGGATAGCTTTTTCCGCAGGCATCGGTTGCAACGCCACCCAGCAGCACTTCTTCATAGGTAAAGTGGTGGCCGAATTTTTCAGCAACGCCTTCCATTACGTTCTGCGCCGCAGCAACAATTTCAGGTCCAATCCCATCACCGGGGATGACAGCAATTTTAAAATCCATCTCTACTGTTTCCTTTCTTATTTCGCAATACCGCGGGCTTTCAGGGATTCCATCAGCCCACCGGTTTCAATAATACCGTTGATAAACGCCGGGAACGGTGCTGCCTGATAGGTTTTTCCGCTGGTCAGATTCACGATTTTCCCAGTGGCAAAATCGACGTCGATTTGATCACCAGCCTTAATATCGGCAGCCGCTTCCGGACTCTCCATAATCGGGAAGCCAATATTGATGGCATTGCGATAGAAAATCCGGGCAAAAGAGGCGGCAATGACACACTTGATCCCGCTGGCCTTGATGGCCAGGGGTGCATGCTCCCGGGAGGAACCGCAGCCGAAATTAGAACCGCCTACCATAATATCTCCAGGCTGCACCGTAGCGGCAAAGGAGGTGTCAATATCTTCCATGCAGTGAGATGCTAAGCTCTTTTCGTCAGGCGCATTTAAGTAGCGTGCCGGAATAATGACATCGGTATCTACGTTATCGCCATACACATAAATTTTAGACATACTTTCTACCTCCTTTTACAGCTGATTGGGGTCTGCCACGCAGCCGGCAACCGCAGATGCAGCGGCTACTGCGGGACTGGCCAGGATCACCTCAGAGGTTACATGGCCCATACGACCAACAAAATTACGATTTGTGGTGGAAACACACCGTTCTCCCTCACACATGCATCCCATATGACCACCCAGGCAAGGACCACAGGTGGGGGTAGATACAGCGGCACCTGCCGTCAGGAAGATCTGGAATAGCCCCTCCTCGATCATCTGCTGGATAATTTCTTCAGTTGCAGGCAGGACGATACAGCGAATGTCATCCGCTACCTTACGTCCTTTGAGCACTTCTGCCGCAGCACGCATGTCGCTGATCCGGCCATTGGTGCAAGAACCGATTACCACCTGATCAATGGGCAGTCCTGCCACTTCCCCAACCGTCTTGGTATTACTGGGCAGGTGGGGCATGGAAACAGTAGGTTTGAGCTGACTCAAATCAATCGTAATCTCTTGCTCATATACTGCATCGGAATCCGCTTCCACTGCCTCGAAGGCTCGATTGGTTCGCCCGTTCAAATAGGCCAACGTTTTTTCATCTACCGGGAAAATTCCGTTTTTAGCCCCAGCTTCGATGGCCATATTGGAGATGGTAAAGCGATCATCCATGGACAACTCGGAGACACCTTCTCCAGCAAACTCCAGGGACTGGTAAAGGGCTCCGTCCACGCCAATCATGCCGATCAGATGCAGAATCACATCTTTCCCGCTGACGTAGGGCTGGAACTTCTCTTTTAAAACCACTTTGATTGCCGGCGGAACTTTGAACCAAGACAGTCCGGTGGCCATACCGGCAGCCATATCGGTAGATCCGATTCCGGTAGAGAACGCCCCCAATGCACCATAAGTACAGGTATGGGAGTCTGCGCCAATAATTACATCCCCCGGCAGGGCCAGTCCCTGCTCCGGAATCAGCGCATGTTCAACCCCGACCTTACCCACATCGTAAAAGTGGGTAATTTCATATTTCTTTGCAAACTCTCGCGCCGTTTTGCAGAGCTGTGCTGCCTTGATGTCCTTGCACGGTGTATAGTGATCCAAGACAATTGCAATTTTATCTCGATCAAATACCTGGGTTAAACCAGCCTTTTCAAACTGGCTGATTGCGACAGGCGTTGTAATATCGTTTCCTAGAACCAGATCCAGTTTTGCCTCAATGAGCTGTCCTACTTCTACGCTGGAGAGCCCGGCATGTTTTGCCAGGATTTTTTGGGTCATTGTCATCCCCATCTTAAAGTTCCTCCTTGTCTGTCGTTTGTAAGTTTATTATGGCAAAGTTTTTGACAGTTGAATGTTAACTATGTTACAATTTCCTTGGAATGGGGTGTAATCTATGGGCTATTTCAACATGAAAGAGCTGGGGCTTCCAGAGAACAGTTGGCAACCCTTTGAACAGCACTATCCTCCCTCTGTTTTTCCGCCTGGGCAGCTGATCTACCTACAGGGCTCCACTGCGACCAGTTTTTACTATCTAAAATCCGGAAGGGTTAAAGTTTTCATTAACTCAGAAGACGGCAGTGAGAAGATTTTAACCGTATACGATGCGGGTAACCTTTTCGGTGAGGCATCTTTCTTCGACGAGCTGCCCCGTGTTTCCTCAGCCATTACTGTCACGCGCTGTGAAATCGTGATGATTGATCATCATGTACTGGTTCGAGAAATGGCAGAGAATCCTGAAATCATGCTCACCTTAATGAAGAGCCTTTCCAGAACGGTGCGGATGCTATCCGACCATGTAGACAATATGGCTTTTCTGCAAGCAGATCAGCGCATCGCCCGCTATCTTCTCTCCATCCCAGTAGAGGGAGAGGATCTTGTCCGCTGCACACAAGATGAGATTGCAGCCGCCGTCAGCGTCAGCCGTGTCACTGCCAGCCGGGTACTGAATCGTTTTGTGCACTCTGGCATCTTAAAAACCGGATACGGAACCATTCACCTCTTAGATCTAAAGCGGCTAAAGCAATATGCTAATCACGACTCCTGTTAATAGAATGCGGTCACGGAACAGTTGCTTTTTCCGAAAAAAAAACTTATAATAACGTGAATGCAAACTTTCAGGAGGGCAGACCATGGCCGATACACCAAAAACGAAGAAAAAAAGTTTACCGCCTGTTCTCACAACGGATGAACTACGTGCCTGTGCTGAGAAACAGCTCGAAGGGGCGGCTCTGGCGCTGGATTTTCGTGATCAGGCGTACTACTATAAGAAGGCTGCGGAATTCCTGTCATCTATTCCGGATGATCCGGCAAGCGCTGCTCAGGCAACTGCTTACCGTCAGAAAGCAGACGAAATCTCCAACAATGGCTATCAAACTGCCTATGATCAAGCCTCCACTCGAATGACTCATGCCGACAATGCAGAGGATTTCTATCAGGCAGCCTCAGCTTTCCGCAAAATTGCCGGGTATCAGGATGCGGATACACTGGCAGAGGAATGTGAACAACGATATACGAAGCGCACCCACAAAAAACATTCCAAGCTAGTGATTGTGATCCTCATTCTAACTCTGCTGGCAACTGCGGTCATCGGCGTTCAGACTCCCTTCGGAAAATATCAGTTGGGTCAACTGTATCTCACCACATCTCACTACTCAGGTGCATTATCCATTTTCATCCACCTGGGGGATTACCAGGACAGTGAAACTCAGGCGAAGGAAAGCCGCTATCAGCTAGCTCAGGAGCACATGGAGCATCAACGTTACGAAAAAGCAATTAAGCACTTTCAAAAGCTCGGGGCCTATAAGGACAGTCAGATGCAGCAAACCTTTGCAGAACAGCTTTTACTGACAACCGCTGACCGAGGAGACACCGTGAGTTTCGGCAGCGAAAAGTGGATTATACTGCGTGCAAACGAAGGTCTTGTACTGCTGTTGCAAAAAGAGCCAACTGAAGAAACTGCCGCATTCAACCAAACCCGAACCAGCACCAACTGGAACAGCTGTACTTTGCGAGATTGGCTCAACACAGACTATTTATCGGAAACCTTCTCCCCGCCGGAACAGGAAATCCTCACACTGGCAAAACCGGATCGCTCAACCGACTCTGTATTCCTATTAAGCGCGGAAGAAGTGTCATATTCCAGAGGACTTCTTTCGGAAACCGACTATAACTGGTGGCTCCGCACCTCTGGTGCGTCCCCTGACACCGCTTCTTTTGTCTCCCCTTCCAATCAGGTAATGGATTATGGTTACCCTGTTGACAATACGGACATTCGGGTTCGTCCCGCTATCTGGGTAGACTGCACTACGCGCTAACATTGCAAAAGAAACAGCTGACTGTCCTTTTTTAAGTGCAGTCAGCTGTTTCTTTTGCAATCAATTCTTTTGCCTTTTCTAACAACAAGTCTTTTCGATTTTCCAACTCACCGTCCAGCACCAGTCTAAACACCTGATCTAATACACTTCCCAAATGAATTCCCGGCCGTAGCCCTAACGACAAAAGATCTCCACCTTTCAGTGCCATTGATTTCTTCGTGAAGCACCCGCGGGCTGCCAAAACTGCATCTACCTTTGCAAAGCCTATTAGTAACGCCTCCATTTTTGGCACTACCGTCTCTGGTGCCTGGGCTTTGACGTCCGCTTCCATTACCTGCAACAATCGCTTTGTCTGTACCACCCCTAACTCTGACAAAAGGCGACAGGTGCTTCTACGGGTAAAAAACTGGGTTCGTTCGTGTTGCTCGATCAACTCCACTACCGCTTGTCGTGTTGCTCGATCACAACGCAGACGGGTCAACGCTGCGTCCCCAATCCTGGCGCTGACTATACTGTGCCCAATGCAGTGCCCCACGCCCCTATCATCCAACGCAAAACACGCTGGTTTCCCTATGTCATGAAAGAGCATCGCTAAACGCAGTACAGGCTCCGGTGCTACATTTGCCACCGAACAGGCAATATGTTCCCACGCATCATAGCAGTGATTATTGTTGCGCTGATCAAAATCAAAGGTTGGGCAAATTTCCGGCAGGCAAACTGCTAAAATCTCCCGGTAACGCAGCATTAGCGATTTTACTTGAACGCCACACAAAAACCCCTTTAGTTCCTCCCAGACCCGTTCTATAGCAATTTGATTCAGCAGCTCCTTGCACTGATTCATGGCAATGCCCGTTTCTGCCTCAATGGAAAAACCATAGTGTGCCGCAAATCGCAACGCCCGAAGAATGCGGAGGCCATCTTCTTGAAAGCGACGCTTGGGCACCCCAACACAACGGATTACCTTCTTTCTCAAATCTTGCCGGCCTCCGAAGGGATCTATAATCCCACGCTGAGGATGGTAGGCCATGGCGTTTACCGTAAAATCCCGCCGCGCAAGGTCTTCCTCCAGATTGCGGACAAACGTAACCTGATCCGGATGACGGTGATCACTGTAGCCCTCCTCGGTGCGGAAGGTCGTAATTTCTACCCCTTCACCTTCCCAAATCAACAGCACCGTTCCATGCTGAATACCGGTTAAATGAACTTTGCGCTCTGGAAAACAGGAGATGACCTCTTGGGGCAAGGCAGGGGTACATATATCCCAATCATGGGGCTCACGCCCCAATAAAGCGTCTCGTACACAGCCACCTACCACATATGCCTCAAATCCCGCCTGATTCAATCGCTCAATCACCTGCCCGACCCAATCCGGCATCCAATTCAGCAGCATTTGTTCTTTTTCCCGTATCATACCGCGTTCCTTCTCCCTGTTCTTTGCTACTGATCTACGAACGAATGCCACATGCCAGAGACATCATCCATCAGACCCATGCTACGGCAGGTGATCTCGCAGGATACTTTCGCATCACCGGCTGAGGCAGTAATCGTACAGCTTCCCAGTCCTATTGCAGTGACCACACCTTTTTCCACTGTAGCAACCTGTTCATTAGAACTTTTCCAAACAATGTCCCCTTTCCAGTTAGAGGGTACCGGTTCCGCCGTCAGGATTGTGATAAGATCGGAAGAGCGTCGTGTAGGGAAAGAGTGT
>CALLZZ010000026.1 GCA_937858235.1 uncultured Clostridia bacterium | reverse complement strand
GCTCTGACGCGGTACTGGCTCCCGATGGCAGCTGCACCGGTGACCCCACGGAAAACGCCATCGTGATAGCGGCGCAACAGCAGGGGTTCGATAAAAATCAGCTGGAAACCGAGTTCCCTCGGATTGCAGAGCTGCCCTTCGACTCCGACCGGAAACTGATGACTACCGTCCATCCCAAGCCCGGCGGTGGCTACCGAGTGATGGTAAAGGGCGGCTCAGACGTACTGCTGACCCACTGCACCAGCATCCTGCGTCAGGGGGTACAGCCCATGAACAACTCCGCCCGCCAGCAGGTGGAGCAAACCAACGGTCAGATGGCTCATCGTGCCCTGCGCGTGCTGGGTCTGGCCTACAAGGAGCTACAGGAACTGCCCCGGGTAGTGGATTTTGACACCCTGGAGAACAACCTGATCTTCGTGGGACTTATCGGTATGATTGACCCACCCCGTCCCGAGGCACGGGAGGCCGTGGACGCCTGCCATCGTGCCGGCATCCGTCCGGTGATGATCACCGGAGATCACAAGGCCACTGCCGTCGCCATCGCTCAGGAACTGGGAATCTGGCAGGAAGGGGACGTGGCTCTCACCGGCCCCGATCTGGAATTCCTGCCCCAGGAAATGCTCACGGAACAGATCACGCGCTGTGCGGTCTTTGCCCGGGTGTCTCCGGAACACAAGCTCCGTATCGTTACCGCCCTCCGGGATACCGGACATGTGGTAGCCATGACCGGTGACGGCGTCAACGACGCCCCCGCACTGAAGGCCGCTGATATCGGCTGTGCCATGGGCAAAACCGGCACTGATGTAGCCAAGGGTGCCGCAGACATGATCCTTACCGACGACAATTTCTCCAGCATTGTGGCGGCCGTCGAGCAAGGACGTGGGATCTATGCCAACATCCGTAAGTCCATCCACTACTTACTCTCCTGCAACATCGGTGAAATTTTTACCATTTTTATTGCCACCGTTTTGAATTTTCATCAGATGCCGTTGATTCCCGTACAGCTTCTGTGGCTCAATCTGGTTACCGATTCCCTGCCCGCTTTGGCGCTGGGCGTCGAGCCGGTAGAGGACGATGTGATGGAGCAGCCGCCTCGAAAGGCCAACGAATCTCTTTTCTCAGGGAACTTTGCCTTCCAGCTGGGCTGGCAGGGTATTTTAGTGGGGTTCGTCACTTTAGCCGCCTACTTCTTGGGCGAATATATCCTATCTGACCCCGGGGAAGCCGATCAGGCCGCCAACACCATGGCCTTCGCCACCCTGACCCTGTGTCAGCTTTTCCACGCCTTTGACGTGCGCAGCAACACCCGCTCCATCTTCGAGATCGGCCTGCTCACTAACCGAGCTATGAACCGTGCCTTCCTCATTGGATTCCTCCTACAGGCTTCGGTTCTGCTGCTGCCCCCCTTCCAGGCCATCTTCTCCGTGGTTCCCCTCCATCCCGCAGAATGGATTGCCGTTCTGCTCCTCTCCCTCCTACCTACCTTAGTGTGTGAAGCGGTGAAGTACCGCCTCAAGCACCGCAGCTGCAACGGACGACGCCTATCCGGGCGCTCTTCCAACGAGTCTGCATCCTAAGTCAATTGGTTCCCTCCGAGGCCACCCCCTTGGAGGGAACCTTTGTCTTCCTCTCTCGAACGCCCATTCCCGCACTTTCTTCCAGAAAAGCCCTCTTACATCCAATTTCCTACAGAAAATCCGCGGGTTCCCAAATTTAAATGGTTTTTTTCCGCTTTCGGTATTGCAAATTGGAAAGGACCTTGCTAGAATGTAGGGTGCTAAGATGAAAAGCGAATTTATAAACAAAGGAGTTGTTATATTTTGGATCGCTTTTTCTGGATTGGTTTCGTTGGATTTGCTCTAGCCATCCTCTTCGCCGTCATGCAGGCAAAGAAGGTTATGAGCTTCTCCGAAGGCACCGAAAAAATGCAGAAGATTGCCACTAACATTCGTGAGGGTGCTAACGCATATCTGAAGCGCCAGTACACCACCGTCGCAAAGGTTTTTGCCGTGGTGCTCGTTATCCTACTCATCATCGCATTCGCAAGCGGCGGCAAAATGCTCTCCCGCTTCACCCCCTTCGCATTCCTGACCGGTGGTATCTGGTCCATGCTGGCTGGCTTGATCGGCATGAAGATCGCCACCAACTCTAACGCTCGTACCGCTCAGGCTGCTTCCGAGAGCCTGAACAAGGGACTCCGGGTGGCATTCTCCTCCGGTTCCGTTATGGGCTTCACCGTAGTAGGCCTGGGCATCCTGGATATCACCATCTGGTTTACCCTGCTCTACTTCGTTTTCGGCATTCAGGATCCCATTCAGATCGGCACCATCATGGTTATGAACGGCATGGGCGCTTCCTTTATGGCGCTGTTTGCTCGTGTCGGCGGCGGTATCTACACCAAGGCTGCTGACGTAGGCGCTGACCTGGTTGGTAAGGTCGAAGCTGGCATCCCCGAAGACGACCCCCGCAACCCCGCTACCATCGCCGACAACGTGGGCGACAACGTGGGCGACGTGGCTGGCATGGGCGCTGACCTGTATGAATCCTATGTCGGCTCCATCCTGGCTACCTTCGCGCTGGGCACCGTGGCTGGCTACAGCTTTGAGGGCATTCTGCTGCCCGTAGCTCTGGCTTTCTGCGGCATCGTCTGCTCCATCATCGGCTCTTTCCTGGTCAAGACCAAGGAAGACGCTACCCAGAAATCTCTGCTCACCAGCCTGCGTACCGGCACCTATGTGGCCGCAGTTCTGTCCGCAATCTGCGCTGCATTCCTGTGCTACTTCATTCTGGGCGACGCTATGAACTGGCTGGGCGTATTCATCGCCATCCTCTGTGGTCTGGTCGGCGGCTGTGCCATCGGCTACTTCACCGAGTACTTTACCTCTGACACCTACAAGCCCACTCAGAAGCTGGCTGCTGCCTCCGAAACCGGTTCTGCTACCGTTATCATCGGCGGTCTCTCTCTGGGTATGCAGTCCACTCTGGCCTCCATCCTCGTCGTGGCCGCTGCCGTCCTGATCAGCTACTTCGCTGCCGGCGGCTCCTTCATCATCGTGGATGAAACCGGTGCTTTCACCACATCCTTTAACCAGGGTCTGTATGGCATCGGCATCGCCGGTGTTGGCATGCTGTCCACTCTGGGCATCACTCTGGCTACCGACGCTTACGGCCCCGTGGCCGATAACGCTGGCGGCATCGCTGAAATGAGCGGCCTTCCCGAAGTAGTCCGGAATCGCACCGACGCACTGGACTCTCTGGGCAACACCACTGCTGCTACCGGCAAGGGTTTTGCAATCGGCTCCGCTTCCCTGACCGCTCTGGCTCTGCTGGTCTCCTACGTCAACATCGTTCAGGAGAACACCACTGAGCTGCTGAACTTCACCCTCACCAGCCCCACCGTGCTGGTCGGTATGTTCATCGGCGCTATGCTGACCTTTGTCTTCTCCGCCCTCACCATGAGTGCGGTGCAGACGGCTGCTCAGTCCATCGTCGTGGAAGTACGCCGCCAGTTCCGGGAAATCAAGGGCATCATGGAACATGAGACCGATCCTGACTATGCGGCATGTGTCAGCCTGTGCACCAAGGGTGCTCTCCACGAGATGGTTGCTCCCGCTCTGCTGGCTATCATCGTCCCCATTATCACCGGCCTCATCCTCGGCCCCACTGGCGTAGTTGGCCTGCTGGGCGGCGTCTCCGTTACCGGTTTCGCTATGGCAGTGTTCATGTCCAACGCCGGCGGCGCTTGGGACAACGCCAAGAAGTACATCGAAAGCGGCCACCACGGTGGCAAGGGCTCCGACTGCCACAAGGCAGCTGTCGTGGGCGACACCGTTGGCGATCCCTTCAAGGATACCTCCGGGCCTTCCCTGAACATCCTGATCAAGCTGTGCTCCACGGTCTCCATCGTGTTCTCCGGCCTGATCCTGGCATTCCACCTGTTCTAATCGGAAACAAGACATTCGCCCCGGTACCCTTTGTGCCGGGGCGTTTTTCTATCTGTGGCGCACATTTATCAAACCGGAAAACTATGATATGATGGGGTCATCACGCAATTTACCCGAAAGGAAGCACACATATGGTCACACAGGTCGCAGACAACCTTTACTGCATCCCGGTGCCGCTACCGGGAAACCCACTGAAAAATCTCAATGCCTACCTGATTCGCGGCCCACGGAACCTGCTTATTGACACCGGATTCCGTCAGGAGGAAGGTCGTCAGGCTCTGCTGGCGGGCCTGGCGGAGCTGGGGATCTCTATGGCGGATACGGATATTTTCCTCACTCACCTCCACTCCGATCATGCCGGCTTAGCACCGGAATTGATTTCTCCCACCAGCCGTCTCTTCATCAGCGAAACGGATCGCAGCTGGCTCCCTGGTCCCGACTACAAAGCCTACTGGGACACTTTTGATGACATCTTCCTGGCTCAGGGATTCCCGCCAGAAATGCTCAAGGAGTTGGAGTCCTCTAACCCAGCTAAGGTACTGGCCCCTCACTACTGCGACCGATACGAAGCAGTATCCGATGGCCAACTATTTTCCTACGGCGGATACACCTTCCGCGCCCTCTCCACCCCAGGTCACACCCCAGGTCACATGGTACTATGGGAGGAAGCACACGGGATACTCCTGTTGGGCGACCACGTCCTCTTCGATATCACCCCTAACATCATCGTTTGGCCAGGCTACACTGGCGCACTACAGGGCTACCTCCATTCCCTGGCGCTGGTACGTCAGCTGCCCGTCACCCTTCCACTCCCCGCTCACCGCACCGTTCAGAAGGGGTATCTGGAACGCATCGACGAAATCGTCACCCATCACCACTGCCGCTGCGGCGAGGCGCTGGAGGTACTCTCTGCCACCCCCGATCTCACGGCCTATGCGCTTACCGCTCAGATGACCTGGCAGATTCGCTGCCGAGGCTGGTCGGACTTCCCAGTTCCACAGAAGTGGTTTGCCGTGGGAGAGGCCTGGGCGCACTTGGAGTACCTGATGACCCTGGGTGCCGTTACCCGCCGATTGGATGGCACCATTTGGCGCTACCGAACGACTTAAACTTGCAAGAAACCCCCCCGAAAGAAAATGATCTTTCAGTGCAGTACTGATTCGTTCTGTACTGTGATAGTACTGTTTTTTCTGTTATTGCCAACAGTACTAACCATGGCTAGGCGAGATTGAGTTATATATCTGAAACGATTGCGGGAGTTACGGGAAGGTCATGACCTGAAACAAACCGATATTGCAAAGCTGTTGGGATTCATCAAACTGTGTTTCCCGGCATGAACGGGGATACCAAAACATCCCATTAGAGCATTTGCTGAAACTGACAGATTTTTATCAGGTCTCGCTGGACTATATCTTTAAGCGCATACAAAACAAGTAACCCGCCGAAAGAAAACAATCTTTCGGCGGGTTTTTACTGTTTTCATTGCGGACAGATCAACTTTCGCCCACGATCAGATTGATCAGGGCTTCCACATGGATGGACATGGTATCCAGACGCGCTACCGGTGTCTCCACTCCGTTGAATAGCAGCGGCAGTTCGGTACAGCCCAAGATCAATCCTTCGATGCCCTCTTCTGCCACCAACCGGTTCACCACGGTCAGGAACTCCACCAACGTCTCCGGCTTCACAATCCCACGCTCCAGTTCCGTTGCAATGCGCTGGTTCACCAGCTCCTTTTCGGCCTCCGTGGGGGTAATGACCACAATCCCCTTCTCCTCAAAGGGCTGCCGGTAAAAGGCACCATTCATTGTAAAAATGGTGCCCAACAGCCCTACCTTCTTTATCCCTCTCCGCAGGACTTCCTGACAGGTGACCTTGATGATGCTCACCAGAGGGATAGGGGCCACCTTCTCCAGCTGGTCAAAGACGATATGGGGCGTATTAGCGGACAGCGCCGCAAAATCCGCTCCTGCCGCCGACAAATCTTGAATCGCATCCAATAGGTACTCTGTCAACGTCTCGTACTCCTGGTTCTGGCACAACTCCAGCACCTTGAACGCGTTGACGCTTTCAATGGTGAGGCTGGGGAAGCAATCTCCCCCCACCTTCGCCTGTACCCCGTACACAATATCGTGATAATAGGGGATGGTGGACTCCGGTCCCATTCCCCCTACCAATCCTAGTTTCTTTATTGTGCTCGCTCTCTGTACTATTCCGCTTTTAGCTCTGCTCACCACAGACCTCTGCGATCACCGCCGCATATATCTTCGCCGCCGTCATCAGGGCAGACACCTTCGCCCGTTCGTTGGCGCTGTGAAGGTGGGATTCAAAATCCTCGTCCCCTGCGCCAAAGGCTACGCCGCCGGGAATACTGTGGACATAGGTTCCGCCGCCAATGGCAACGCACCTACCTGTTTTCCTCGTGTAGTCCTGATAGCAGCGCAGTAGGGTCTGAATAAACGGTGTATCCTCTGCCACCTTGTGAGCCGGCGTCATCGCGCTTTCCACCGCCAGACCCAGCGCCTC
>CALLZZ010000025.1 GCA_937858235.1 uncultured Clostridia bacterium | reverse complement strand
TGGACCAGGTCGAAGGTCTCCGGTGCGATGATCGCTTCATGGTCGCCTTCCACGTAGTACTGCGGGATTTCGCCCTCGTTGACCTTCGTCTTTTTCGTGAGGTAGTCGACTGTGTAGGATTTCTGCAGCAGGGCGTCGCCCTTGTATTTCTCGTTTCCGAGGATGGACTTGACGGTACTGATGCTCCAGTGATCCTTGCCGCCGGGTGTCTTGATGCCGTCATTGGTAAGCTGCTTGGCGATGCCGTTGTAGGTCAGGCCCTGCAGGAAGAGCCGGTAGATGCGGCGGACGGTTTCTGCCTCCTCTGGGTTGACGATGAGCTCGCCATTCGGACCGCGGTCGTAGCCGAGAAACCGGTGGAACGGAACCGTCACCTTGCCGTCTGCGAATCGCTTACGTTGTCCCCAGGTGCAGTTCTCGGAAATGCTCCGGGATTCCTCCTGCGCAAGGCTCGACATGATGGTGATCAGCAATTCTCCTTTGCCGTCGAAGGTCCAGATGTTCTCCTTCTCGAAGTAGCATTCGACGCCGTTTTCCTTGAGCTTTCGGATGGTTGTCAGGCTGTCGACGGTGTTTCGGGCGAATCGGCTGACGCTCTTGGTGACGATCAGGTCGATCTTCCCGGCAAGCGCGTCCTCGATCATGTTCTGGAATCCGATACGTTTCTTGATGCCGGTTCCGCTGATTCCCTCGTCCGTGTAGACATTCACGAATTCCCAGTCATCACGGCTTTTGATGTAATTGGTGTAGTAATCGATCTGCGCCTCGTAGCTCGTGAACTGGTCGTCATGGTCTGTTGAGACGCGGGCGTATCCGGCGACCTTGCGTTTCTTTTTCTCTGTGATAGGAGTGGAGGAAAAGCGCGTCCGGGACGCCGGGATAGTGGTTACTTTCTTTTGCTGCTCCAATGTTTCTCACTCCTTATTCTCTTCATGTTTTCGCTGATTTTCTGCCTGCGTTCCGGTGTGAAGCTGTCCCTGATGGCCTCAGTCTGCTTTTCGCGGCGCTCGTCCGTCCATGGGATGCCTTCCTTCGCGTATTCATAGTCTCGTTCGGCTGCGCTGCCGTCGGTGAAGTGGAAGGTCAGGTGTGTCAGGTTCCGGACGCTGATGTGGTCTATCCGTTCGAGGAAGACCTGCTCGTCGAATTCATCAAGCCCGAGGACCTCGTTAATGATTTCCTTCAGGTGATCCTCGCGCAGGCTTTTGCCGGGATGGTTTTTCTTGTCAGCGCACTTCCAATAGGCGTTCTGGTGGCCGTCGGCCATGACGCATGTCTGCTTGCGGTAGTTGCAGCCGCATTCCTCGCAGCGGATCTTCGTGGTGAAGCAGGTGATATCGTCACGCGTGACCGGGTGCCGCCTGCGGTACTGAGATGCACGCTTCCGATTCTCCTCAGTCCACGACTCCTTTTTCGCATTCCGGTACCAGTGGTGTTCAAGCGTGGTGCCGTCCGTGAATTCGAAGATCATCATCCCGGTCTCTGGAACCGTAATCCGTTCGACACGCTCAGAGAAGATGTCCTCGTCAAATTCCGGGATGCCGAGCACTTTGGCACATTCCTCTTTCAGGACGCTTTCGCGGATCGTTCCGCTTGAACAGGATGGGCAGTTTGTTTTCTTGTGTGAGGTGCAGGCCCAGAAGGTGTATTTCTCTCCGAGCCTGCTCATCTTTGCTCGGTTCCTCCGTGTGGAGCGGACGAAACTTCTGCCGCATTGTCCGCATTTGATTTTCGTGGAGAAGCAATTCAGGGTGAGCGCCTTGTTGCCAAAGCAGCCAAGCTCCCTGCGCCGCGCCATCTCGGCCTGCGCGTAGTCGAATGTCTCCTTGCTGATGATGGCCGGATGCGTGTTCTCCACATAGTATTGCGGCAACTCGCCGCGGTTCTTCCTGACCTTCTTCGTGATCGGGTCAACGGTGTATTCCTTCTGGTAGAGCATGTTGCCCGTGTAGGTAACGTTCGTGAGGATCACCTTCAGATTGGAATCCACCCACGGCGCTCCGGCACGCGTCTTGATGCCTTCGGCGGCGAATTCCTTCTCGGTTTCCTGCCGGGATTTCCCGTCAAGGAAGTTCTGGTAGATGCGGCGTACGATGGCGGCCTCCTCCGGGACGATGACCATCTCGTCACTTTCCCAGCGGTACCCGTAGACGTTCATGTGACCGTTTGCATAAGGCAGTCCGGCCTGCATCCTTTTGCGGATTCCCCACTTCACATTGTTGGAGATGCTTTCGGTTTCAGACTGTGCGAACGAGGCGAGCAAGGTAAGCATGACCTCGCCGTCACCGGACAGGGAGTTGATGTGCTCTTTTTCAAACCGCACCTCAATGCCCAGCTTCTTCAAATGTCGGACGGTCTTCAGCAAGTCGACCGTGTTCCGCGCGAACCTGCTGATGCTCTTGGTGAGGATGATGTCTATCTTCCCGGCTTCGCAGTCAGCGAGCATACGCTGGAACTCAGGCCGTTTCATAGTGCTTGTACCGGTGATGCCTTCGTCCGCGTAGACGCCTGCGTACTGCCATTCCGGATTCTTCTGGATCAGCTCCGAATAGTAGCTGACCTGTGCGGAGAGGGAATGGTGCAGGCGCTCGGTCTCCATCGACACACGCGCGTATGCCGCCACCTTCTTCCGCTGTGGTAGAGCCTTGATTTTAGGCTCAATTTTCGTGATTTTCGGCATTGTATCACTCCTTTCGTCTTGTCTATCTATCACTCTGTTTCAGACACATAGCAAGCGTTACGGGGATAATAATGTGCCGATTATCGGGCTGTATTTCTCCTTCATTTTGGTGTCTATGACCGCGTATTCATCCTCGGTGATAAGGCCCTGATCCAGCATCCTTTTGAACATTTCCATGCTCGCCTGGTAGAGCTTCTCCCGTTCGAACTGCTCATCACTCATGGCCATCACCGCCTTTAAACCGGTCTGCGATATAGCAGGCGTGCGAGCAGTACTTACGGTGCCGGTTTCCATAGGCCGAGAACCGTTTTCC
>CALLZZ010000024.1 GCA_937858235.1 uncultured Clostridia bacterium | reverse complement strand
GCCACTTTTAGTACCAGAAGAGCAGCTGACGAAATGCGCAGGCTATAGTCAGTCTATAATGAACCCAAGAATTCAGACAAAAAAATACTTGTTTTTTAGTTAGGTCGAAGCTATATTTTAAACAGCGAGGTGACCCAAATGAGAAAAACTTACAGTCCTGAATTCAAAACAAAATTGGTTTTGGAAGCTCTACGTGGAGAGCGAACCTTAAATGAGATCGCATCCGAAAATGAGGTCCATCCTAATATGCTGACACGTTGGAAGACAGAAGCCATAAAAAACTTCAAACTTCTGTTCGAGAACGAATCATCCAAAGTCAATAAGCAGCTATTGGTATACAATCAATGAAACTTGTGCTTACTAACCTAACTAAAAATATATCGAAAAATTGTCTTGACAAAGGGGGGCACTATAGAATAAACAAGAATTATATCAAACTGCTTTTAGTTTGATTAATCATAAAGAACTACGAGAATATCATTTATTTGAATTTATAAACCATACTGTAAATGCTATTAGAAAATATTTTATGAACATACAAAGGTGCCACGCTAAGGTCAAAAGAATGTGCGCCTATATTTACTAATCATTGTCAGTTTATGAGTACTTTAAAAACCTAGTTTATATACTATTTTTGCAATACTGTCTATTGAGTAATAATGCATTCATATGGTCTACGGAGCGTGGATTATTTATTGAAGTATATAGGGTTATACTAGAGTCGAGGTGAACACAATGGATATAAAAAGAAAAAAAGAACTTTTGGAAGCCTATAAAAACAGGCACCCGGAAATGGGTGTAATTTCTTACAGATGCATCGAAACCGGCGAAGTATTTTTAGGCATTTCTAAAGATACAAAAGCGGACTTTAACAGCAATAATGCAAAATTGGCAGCCAACTGGCACCCCAATAAACAATTACAGGAACTTTGGAACAAATATGGCACGGAAGGATTTGAACTATCAGTTATAAAAGTGTTAAAGTATGATGACCCAAACGAGGATCATACAGAAAAATTAGAAGGTTTAAGAGAGCAGTGCTTTGCTTCTAATCCAAATGCTAGGAGGATATGGCGATGAATGAAAAAATTGTTATGGTGTCAAATTGTTATGACCGTGTAGACGGCAGAAACGCCTATCAGTCTGACATCAAACGTTTAACGTTAGGTGCACCTATGCTGGAAGAAAATAAAAAAATGCAGATTGCCGCACAGATTTGGAAAAATGATAAAGACGGAAGATTGATTTTGGCCCAGGAGTTGCCTGTTCATCAAGTATTTGATCTGATAATCTTTTTGTCCAGGACATTACTTTACTTTAAAGAGGCTTATCGTCTGCCCCTTTTATATGACCCAGAAAAGCCCACCGTGGAGCGTATTGGGGTGCAGGGTGATGCACTGCCCGTAGAGATTTGTGTTGACAACCCAAACATCAATGAGGACATCAAAGCATTTGCTAATAGCCTGAATGATTTGGGAGAATTAATCGGGGAACGCCAGCGGGTGCTTGGCCGCATTTTAGATGAATTGGAGTTATACTAATATGAAACAGAATTGTATTCTGTCACCTGATAGACAGCTGACTGAAGAGGAGCAATCCCTTGTCTGGCAAAAACCGCCCTCACATATTGAAAGTGAAGCAGAAAAACGTATATATCAGGAAGTAGTAAGAAGTTGGAACAGCGGTGAAATGAAAATAAGCACAATTTTGCTGGAAGGCGATGCAGGTTCTGGGAAAACCCAGCTTGCAAAAGCCCTCTCTGCTGATTTTAACCTGCCTTATACGAAAATAACATGCTTTGCTGACATGGATAAATCCGATGTTCTAGGTTCTATTCTTCCAGTATTACCGGAAAAAGATAAATCAAATAAGGTTGAATACCAATATTATCCGTCAGAAATTGTCCGTGCTTATGAAAATGGATGGTTATTGGAGATTCAGGAGCCGACAGTTATTCGGGACGCCGCTGTTTTGATGGCTCTAAATTCCGCATTAGAACCAGATGGCAGCCTAAACTTACCAACTCGTATCGTACACAGGCATCCGGATTTTATTGCAGTCATTACAACAAACCGTGGCTACAATGGCTACCGCCCTTTAAATGAAGCTTTGCGTGATAGAGTACAGCATGCTGAAAAACTAGATTTACCACCAAAGGCAGTTATGATGGAACGAGCCGAAGCTAAAACCGGCTATCATTCAGAAAACGTTCTTTCACTTTTAGCCGAGACTATTATATTGCTGGATGAAACAGCCCGGGCTAATGCGATCAAAGGTGTGGCTGGAATGCGCTCCTATATTTTTTGGGTTGATGCCGTAGCAAGCGGTGCATCAGTACAAGATACTCTATATTATAAGGTAATGTACAAAATTACCACTGATCCACAGGAGCTTGCCATTTTAGAACAGGCACTATCAAGCCATGGCCTCTTAGATAAGCTTGCAGAGCTTAATACCATCTGTCACTCTCATTTAGATGGAGAAAATCCGGAAGTAATGGAACTTCATATTTCCGAGAACGGGGAATACTCTGCAGAAACAGATAAAGCTGATAAAAATGCAATCCGTCTGAGAAAATCAGCAGACAGCGAGGGGCATTCGGATATAAGCAGTGATGAAAATACTGGTGTTTCAAGCAATGATAATGGAGAAAATGGCACTCTGCTTTACCATGAGCTTGATAAATCTTCTGCAGGTGAATTACAAAGAAAAGAATTTCGTAAACAGTTGAACAGGGAAGCACGGCATAGTGTAGAGGGCAGCTGCCATGAAGCAATCAAGCTTATTGTCCACCGCCCGGAAGCTACATCTCAAAACAGAGAAGAATATCACAACATGGCGGCTGCCCTGCTTCCAGTCATTCGGGAACTAATCCGCAAAACAAATCCGCTTTTAGAGCATGAAGTTTCATCTGAATTTGATAAACTTAAGCTTTATGGCACAAAATTCTGTGCTGAGCAAGCATATTCTTTGGATTTTCGCGTATTTGCCCATAAACGCCATCCTGATGAAGAGCCCTCTCTTGCAGTTGCTCTCAGGATTGACGAATCAGCATCTATGTCAGCTTTCGGCCGCTTGGATGCAGCAAAACAGGCAGCCGTTGCTTTATATGAATTCTGCACAGGGTGCGGCATTCCAATAATGGTTTACGGGGATACAGCGGACCGCTCCAGACTGGAACAAATGTCCATTTATGCATATGTAGACTTTGAAAGCAAGGACACAGATGAAAAATATGCTCTTATGAACATTCGATCTCGCAGCAATAACAGGGATGGGATGGCATTACGCATTATTTCCGATAGATTGCTTAATGCACCGCAAAAAACCAAATTAATAATCAGTATCAGCGACGGACAGCCTAAGGCTATGCCTGATTACACAGGTGAAAAAGCAGCTCATGATATGAAAGATACTTTACAGGAATATAGGCGTAAAGGTATCCAGTTCCTTGCTGCGGCTATCGGACAGGATAAGGAGGCAATCCGTGAACTTTACGGAGCTGGAAATACATTGGATATAACCGATTTGAAACAGCTTCCATCAAGATTGGTACAAGTAATCGCAAGGTTTTTGTAAGTATGTTATACTAAACAGAAATGGAGGTGGAGACATGGATTGTGTGAAAATAGGCAAATTGATTGCCAAGATGAGAAAGGAAAAAGATCTTACACAGAAAAATATTGCAGATGCGCTGGGCATTCAAAATAAAACGGTTTCAAAGTGGGAATGTGGTTTAGGGTGTCCTGATCTATCGCTGTGGCCGGAGCTATCTGCTATTTTGGGCGTTGATATGAAACAGATGATGGAGGGTGAAATCACATCAAATAAGCCGGACAGCGGCAATATTGATAAAGTACGTTTTTACGTCTGTCCTTCCTGTGGAAATATTT
>CALLZZ010000023.1 GCA_937858235.1 uncultured Clostridia bacterium | reverse complement strand
TTTACTTTCCTTTCTGACCCGTAAACCGGTCTACAAACTCTTTCACACTTAACTGGTCATTCATAAAAAACCCCCCCATGCTTACTTTTGTGGTTGGCAGGCCATTTCTAGTTTAGCATAGGAGGTTTTTCCCCTGTTCTATAAGATTTTTTATTGCACCAGCTCAACTGGTGGTTGTTTCATGCCTATTCGGCACCAAGAACAAAATACCAGTGCACTTAGATGCATTGGTATTTTGTTCTTGCAAACAGACGTTCTCTTTTGTGAATGACTTTTAGAATGCTCTTTTTCGAAAAGATTACTTTTTTCGTTGACAACCCAGATTTCATTCAATATAATGAAGTTAAAAGATCGGCTGTATACCGGTTCACACATTTTGAAGCGTTGAGGAGGGGTCCCCGTGTTAAAGGAAACTGAATCCAGGATTCGCGCGCTGGTAGAGAACGAGTTTCTTGCCGATCAGATTCTGGATCTGATCCGTCAGGATGAGGCTAGCCGACATGCTGACTTGGTCAAGCGACAGAGCGAAGGATTGAAAAACGCACGGGATCGTGGCGTCCGCTTGGGCAGACCCCCAGCCAAACGCCCCCGGAAATTTACATCCGTCTACACCATGTACGTTGCCGGTGAAATTAGTGCGCGCTCCGCCGCTCAGATGCTCCACGTTTCCCCCGGCACCTTTAAGCGATGGGTTTTGGAGGAAGGCACCTAATCCAGACACTAAACTTTTTTAATATTATCCCGGTCAAATCGGCCGGGATTTCCTTCTAGCTACACTTTCGCACAGCAAATCGGCACTCCACCGCAGTTCGGCGGAATGCCGTACTCAGGAGGCGACTTTCCATGCTAACTCCACGCATTACCGCCATCAATCCTATTGAGGTGCTGCGTTACCTGGGCGGTCCCCTGACCGATATACCAGACGCACTGCTGCAAACGGTACAGCAGACCGCCACAGAACTGCAATCCACCGCCCGTCCAAAGGCAGTCTGGCGGATATTTTCCTTAGACGGTACCGCTCTGCTCGGCACCACCCTGTCCCTCTCCGGTGTGGACATTCAGCGGCATCTGACCGACTGCACCAAGGGCGTGCTAATGGCCGCCACTCTGGGGGCTGATGTGGAACGACTGATCATGCATGCCCAGGTCTCCGACCTGTCTAAAGCGCTGATTCTGGACAGCTGCGCCAGTGCCGCCATCGAAAACATCTGCGACAATCTAGAGGCTGATCTCCGGACACAAGTGGAAGCGGACGGATTTTTTCTCACCGACCGCTTCAGTCCTGGTTATGGCGACCTGCCCCTGGCGCTCCAGAGTGACTTCTGTACCCTGCTCAACACCCAGCGCCAGATCGGTCTGACGGTGAGTCAGAGCAATATCCTCATCCCCCGGAAATCGGTAACCGCTATTCTGGGCATTTCCAACCACCCCAGAACCACCCGATCCAGCGGCTGCCAAAACTGCAACCTCTTTGAAACCTGCCAAATCCGCAAAAGCGGCACCACCTGTCAAGCTGACTGAAGAAAGAGAGATGAGCCTTATTATGAACGTGAGAGAGACCATACAAAGCGGATACCTGTTTTTAGACGGCGCCATGGGCACCCAACTCCAGGCTGCCGGACTGAAGCTGGGAGAGCGGCCTGAGCTTCTCTGCTTCACCGATCCGGAAACGGTTACTGCCATACACCGCAGCTACATTGCCGCCGGCAGCAATGTAATCTATGCCAACACCTTTCAGGCCAACGGCCACAAGCTGTCCGGCACTGGGTACTCCGTCTCCAAGGTGGTAACCAAGGCCATCGCCTTGGCACGTTCTGCCGCAGAGGGAACCGATACCATGGTTGCCTTTGACTGCGGTCCCATCGGCAAACTGCTGGAGCCTTTGGGCACCCTGCGTTTTGACGAAGCTTACGATCTATATCGGGAAATGGTGACAGCCGCCCAGGAGGCCGGTGCGGATCTCATCGTATTCGAAACCTTTACCGATCTCTACGATATGAAGGCTGCCGTACTGGCAGCCAAGGAGCACACTTCCCTGCCGATACTCTGCACCATGAGCTTTGAGGAAAACCGACGCACGTTTACCGGTTGTACCGTTCCCGCTATGGCACTCACCCTGGAGGGTTTGGGTGTGGATGCGCTGGGCTTTAACTGCTCCCTGGGTCCGGAAGAAATTTTCCCCCTGGCTCAAGAGCTGGTGCAATGGACTTCCCTGCCCATCGTCATCAAGCCCAACGCCGGACTCCCTGACCCAGCCACCAATCTGTACACCATTACTCCGGAGGAATTCGCCCGGCAGTTGGTGCCCTACACCCAACTGGGCATTCGAATTCTGGGGGGCTGCTGCGGTACCTCCCCGGGGTTTATCCGTGCGCTGCGGGATCAGCTGGGCACCATTCCCCCTGAGGCACCCACAATCAGCAAGCGGCACGGCGTCTGTTCTGCCTCTCAGGTGGTAGAACTCAACGGTGTCCGCGTGTTAGGGGAACGCATCAATCCTACCGGAAAAAAGCGGTTCCAGCAAGCGTTGCGGGAGCATGATTTGGACTACCTTTTGAATCAGGGTATCGCCCAGCAAGACGCCGGTGCGGATATTTTGGACGTCAACGTGGGATTGCCCGGCATTGACGAACCGACTATGATGGCGGACGCGGTGAAGGCCATTCAGGCTGTGATCCCCCTCCCCCTCCAGATTGACTCCACCGATCCTGCGGCCGTGGAGGCCGGACTCCGATACTATAACGGCAAGGCTATCCTCAACTCGGTCAACGGCAAGCAGGAGATTCTGGACACCATCCTGCCCATCGTGAAAAAGTATGGCGCGGCCGTGGTGGGACTGACCATGGACGAAACCGGGTTGCCCCAGACCGCTCAACAACGGGTGGAACTGGCTCAGCGCATCCTCACCGCCGCCCAGGGGTACGGGATTCCCAAGGAGGACGTGTTCATCGACTGCCTGACTCTGACCGTCTCCGCCCAGCAGGAACAGGCGCGGGAAACCTTGGAGGCCGTACATCGCGTCACCCACGAATTGGGACTCCACACCATGCTGGGGATCTCTAATATCAGCTTCGGTCTCCCGGAGCGCATCCGCATTACGGAAAGCTTTTTGACCCAGGCTCTCTACTGCGGTTTGGACTTACCCATCGTCAACCCCAATCAGCGCCAGATTATGGACGCCATCGCCTGCTATCGGGTGCTCTCTGGGGAGGATCGGGACAGTGCCGCCTATATCCACCGATTTGCCAACGCAGAACCCGCTGCCGCTCCCACCTCGGCTCCCGCTAAACTGGATCTGGAGACGGCGGTGGCAAAGGGACTCAAGTCGGAGTGTGCCCTGCTTACCACTCAGCTTCTGGAGACGAAAGATCCCCTGGAGATTATTAACACCCTGCTGATCCCAGCTCTGGACCTGGTAGGAAAGCGATACGAATCGGGTGAAATTTTCCTGCCTCAGCTTATCAACTCCGCCACCGCCTCCAGTGAAGCCTTTGAGGTCATTAAAGCCCATATCCTGGAAAATGGCAGCGAGCAGTTCTCCAAGGGAAAGATCATTTTGGCTACCGTCCAGGGTGATATTCACGACATCGGCAAAAATATCGTCAAGGTGATCCTGGAGAACTACGGCTATCAGGTCATTGATTTGGGTCGGGACGTGCCACCGGAAAAAGTGGTGGAGACTGCCGTGTCCGAGAACGTATCTCTCATCGGTCTGTCCGCCCTGATGACTACCACCGTCCCCAGCATGGCCAGCACCATCCAGGCGCTTCACGCCAGCGGCCACCCCTGCAAAACCCTGGTGGGCGGCGCAGTGCTGACCCCGGAGTACGCATTGGAAATCGGTGCAGACTACTACGCAAAGGATGCAAAGCAGAGCGCCGACATTGCAAAAGAAGTATTAGGCTGATAAAACCCAATATTAAACGGGAAGATGAAGGTTCATCTTCCCGTTTTTGCAACCTTTCAGGTTTCTTCCGGTTCTGCCAGCGTTAAGCAGCCATCCTCATCAAACCGCAGGGTTTGTACGTCATAGTGCTGATGCCTTGCAATTTCATCCATCTGAATGGCTTCGGTCACCGTCACTACGAAGGTATAGGCTACCCCGTGGCGTTTGGCACGGCCTGTCCGTCCGATGCGATGGACGTAGTATTCTTGTTCCTCTGGTACGTCATAGTTGAACACCACGTCTACGTCGTCAATGTCCAATCCCCGGGCAGCTACGTCAGTGGCCACCAACACCTGTAGCTGTCCCTCCCGGAACTGCTTCAGCGTCCGCTCCCGGGCTTTCTGAGGAATTCCCCCATGGATGGGCTTACAGGAAATATCGTGCATGCACAGCATTCCTGCCAGCCGATCCGTCATATTCTTCGTGTTGCAGAAGGCAATGGCACGCTCATAATTGCCGCCCTCCAGCAGCGCTATCAGCACCTTTGCCTTTCCCTCCCGGCTGTCCAGTTCCAAACGATACTGCTGAATGTCCGGCCGATCGGCGTTGACGGGACGGACAGTGATCTCTGCCGGGTCACGCTGATACACCCAGGAGATATCCATAACCTCCCGGGAGATGGTAGCAGAAAACAGCCCCAGATTCTTCCGGTTGGGCACCATATCCAAAATTTTGGTCACATCATCGATGAACCCCATGTCCAGCATCCGGTCTGCCTCATCCAGGATCACTGTTTCTACCTTGTCCAATCGGATGGTGCGGCGTTTTTTGTGATCCATCAGCCGTCCCGGTGTGGCCACCACAATCTGCGGGTTCTTTTTCAGCTGGCTGATCTGCTTGTCGATGGGCTGCCCGCCGTACAGGCAAACCACCCGGACGCCCTGTTTCAGGGACGCCAATTCCTGCACATCATCCCTGATCTGGATGGCCAGTTCCCGCGTCGGCGCCAGAATCAACGACGTCACCTCTGTCCCCTCGGGTGCCGTATGTTCTACCACCGGAATGCCAAAGGCAAAGGTTTTTCCGGTTCCGGTAGGGGCTTTCGCCACCACATCCTTGTACTCCATCAAAAAAGGAATACAGCCGCCCTGGACCGGCGTCGCCAGCTCAAAGCTCTTGTTCTCCAGCACCCCCATAATTTCTGGCGAGAGGTGCAGGCTATCATAACGTATTGCTTCTATGGTTTTGATCCCATTTACTTCCATATTCCTTTTCTTATCCTTTCGTGTACTCGTTAAAAATTTTATCACAGCCCCCCCTTTTATGCAAGGGTTCTCCATGCTTTCCCTCTTCTGGCAGGGATCTATCCTCTCTCTCGTATTTTCCCTAAATTCCCAGCATATTGCCTTAAATTTCACTGCCCTCGCTTTCATTTTCGTGCGTCTTGTATAGGTTGCACAATTTCCCCCCATATTATCTGTCTATTTTACCCTTGTGCTTTCCCAGCATAAATTATAAAATGGACTTGTTATAATGAATACACTTATGAATACCGCAGCAATGTCTCTGAAGCGCGGAATGGTGTGTTCTGAGAAAGGAGCTACTTAATAGCTATGAAAAAATTACTCGCACTTCTGCTGGCTGTCGTTACCGCTCTGGGTCTGGCAGCCTGCGGCGGCGGTAACGCTGCCACTTCCGCTGCCGGCGTCGCTGGCAATACAAGCGGTGCCACCACTGCCGCTTCCGCTGATGCCCTCAACGTCCACATTGAGACTGAGGTTGCCTCTCTAGACTCCGCCGCTGCTACCGACGGCACCTCCTTCGAAGTCATTGCCGCCTTCACCGACGGTCTCTATCAGATGGATGCCGACAGCAACGCCGTTCCCGCACTGGCGGAGGATTGCCAGGTCAGCGAAGACGGCAAGACCTACACCTTCAAAATCCGTGACGACGCTTACTGGTCCAACGGTGATCCCGTCACCGCAGACGACTTCGTCTTCGCTTGGCAGCGTGCCTGCGATCCCGACTTTGCCTCCGAATATGCCTACATGGTTTACGAAGTGGGTCAGATCAAAAACGGTTACGACGTCAACAGCGGCAAAAAGAAGGTAGAAGAACTGGGCGTCACCGCCAAGGACGAGAAAACTCTGGTGGTCGAACTGGAAACTCCTGTCTCCTACTTCACCAGCCTGATGTATTTCCCCACCTTCTATCCTGTCAACCGTGCATTCTGTGAATCCTGCGGCGACACCTACGGTACCAGTGCGGAAACCGTCCTGTCCAATGGCGCTTTTGTCATGAACAGCGACTACACCCCCGCTGCTACCAGCTTCTCCCTGACCAAAAACGATAAGTATTATAATGCGGACAACATCAGCCTGAAGGGTCTGAACTATCAGGTCATTAAGGACAGCCAGACCGCTCTGCTAGCTTATCAGAACGGCGATCTGGACGTGGTCACTCTGTCCGGCGAACAGGTCGAACAGGTCAAGGACAACAAGGAATTCACCACTGTTAACGCTGGCTACCTGTGGTATATCAGCGTCAACGAATCCAAGTATGACTATCTGAACAACGTCAACTTCCGTAAGGCTCTGGCTGCGGCTTATGACCGTCAGACCATCGTGGACAGCATCGTCAAGGACGGCTCCACCCCCGCCTCCTTTGCCGTACCCGAAGGCCTTGCCACCGGTTCCGACGGCAAGGATTACCGTGAAACCGCTCCCAAGTATGATATTGGTGATCTGACCGCCGCTCAGGACTACTATGCAAAGGCCTGCAAGGAACTGGGGCAGGATACTTTCGAAATCGAACTGCTGGTGGAAGACGACCAGACCGCTCAGAACGTAGCCGCTTATATTCAGCAGCAGTGGCAGCAGCTCAAGGGCGTCACCGTCAACCTGAAGGTGGAAACCAAGAAGCAGCGCGTAGAAGACATCCAGAACGGTGACTACAACACCTGCCTGACCCGTTGGGGTCCCGACTACGCTGATCCCATGACCTATCTGAACATGTGGGTCACGGACAACTCCAACAACTACGGCCTGTGGAGCAACAAGGAATATGACAAGATTATCACTGACTGCATCAGCGGTGATCTGGCTCTGGACGTAGAAAAGCGTTGGGACGCGCTGAAGGAAGCGGAAAAGATCGTCATGGATGAAATGGTGATTCTCCCCGTCTATCAGAAGTGCAACGCTATGATGATCAATGAGAAGGTATCCGGTGTGGAATGCCATGCCGTCGCCCTCAACCGAGTCTTTAAGAATGTCAAGCTCAGCTGAGCCTGATCGTTCTACGAATTGAACCAGTTGCTGCGGCAGCATACGTCCTTGGAATTGCGCAGTGGCCCTTGTCACTGCGCAATTCTACTGTCTTGAAAACCCCATTTTTTCCCACCCCTGACGCACTACAAAAAACCACTCCCCTGAGCGGTTTTTTGCGCTGCGTCAGAGATCCAGGAACTGTAAAAAGAAATTAGAAAGGGGAATCACTTTGAAAAAGTACGTTGCAAAGCGTGTTGTCATCTCCATTATTACGCTTTTGGCCGTGCTCCTGATCCTGTTTGTCCTGCTCCAGCTTATGCCTGGCTCCCCGTTTAACGACGAGAAGCTGACAGAAGCCCAGAAAGCACTTCTCTACCAGAAGTACGGTCTGGATCAACCCCTAGTGGTTCAGTTTTTCCGCTATGTAGGCAACATGTTCCAGGGCGACTTCGGCGTCTCCTACAACATCAGCAAAAATACGCCCATTGCCGACCTGCTGACAGTCCGCCTTCCAGTCAGCCTCCAGATCGGCTTCCAAGCCGTGGTCATCGGTGCCCTCATCGGTCTGATCCTGGGCATCGTCGCCGCCCTCAAGCACAACACCATTTGGGACACCATCACCACCATCATCTCCGTCATCGGTGTCAGCGTCCCCTCTTATGTGTTTGCTCTGGCGCTGGCCTACATCTTCGGCTTCAAGCTCAGCTGGTTCCCGCTCCTTTACAACAACCTGCTGCCAATGAAATCCTCGGTACTGCCCAGTATCGCCCTGTGTATGTTTACCGTGGCTTCCATCGCGCGATTTACCAGGAGCGAAATGCTGGAGGTCATCGGCAGCGACTACACTTTGCTAGCCGAGAGCAAGGGCATCTATGGCCCCAAGCTGGTCACCCGCCATGTGCTTCGCAACGCACTGATCCCCATCATCACCGTACTGGCTCCCCTGATTGTCGGCCTGATGACCGGCTCCCTGGTGGTAGAAAAAATCTTCTCCATTCCAGGCATTGGCAGCCTTCTGGTCACCGCCATCCAATCCAACGACTACAACGTGATCATTGTGCTGAGCTTTATTTACAGTGCGATGTACATTGCGATTATGCTGGTGGTTGACATTCTCTACGGTGTCATTGACCCGAGAATCAGACTTTCCAAGGAGGGCGGCCATGACTAAGACAGATGAATTGCTGGCCAATGTCACGTTCCGGGAGGACGATTTTCAACTGAAACCTTCGGCGGAACTCCATATTGACACCAACTTCGCCAGCCAAAGCTACTGGAGAGACTCGCTGGCGCGCTTTAAAAAGAACAAGGGCGCAATTTTCGCTCTAATCGTCATCCTACTGACCATTATCCTGGCCATTGCAGGACCGCACATGAACCAGTATACCTACTATGATCAGGATCTGACCTGCGCCAATCTGGCTCCCAGAGTCCAAGGCCTTGAGCATCTTGGGATCTTCGACGGCAGTGAAACCATCTCTGGCGGCGGCGTCAGCATTGAGAAAAACGGTTACATCACCAACCCCCAAACCGGTGAGAAAAAGGACGTGTCCTACTGGTTTGGCTCTGACACTCTGGGGCGGGACATCTGGACCCGTACCTGGATCGGTACCCGAGTCAGCCTCTACATCTCCGTGGTGGCCGTCCTCATTGACATGGTCATCGGTATGAGCTACGGTCTGATCTCCGGCTACTTCGGCGGTAAAGTAGACTCTGTCATGCAACGCTTTGCCGAAATTGTCAACAGTATCCCCACACTGGTCATTGTTACCCTCCTGATGCTCGTACTCAGACCAGGGCTAGCCACCATTACCTTCGCCCTGATGATCACCGGCTGGATCGGGATGGCACGTATCGCCCGGGCACAAATGCTCAAGCTAAAGGAGCAAGAGTTTGTGCTGGCCTCCCGTACCTTGGGCGCAAAGAATTTCTTTATCATCTTTAAGGAAATTCTCCCTAACATCATCGGCCAGTTGATCACCAACACTATGTTCTCCAAGAGCATTAATCACGCGCCCCTGCAAGGCATCGCCGACAGGAACTTT
>CALLZZ010000022.1 GCA_937858235.1 uncultured Clostridia bacterium | reverse complement strand
GTGGAGTCTGTGTTACTGTGGAACTGCACTGCACGGAGTCGCAGCTCCGCCGCCCACTTCCCGCACATTGATGTGGAATTCATTGCTCCCGGCCATAGCATGGTCAATTTCGATGGCGTATTTGATGTCGATTTCACCACCGGCCTCTCCCAGGGTGTTGTGCATCCGCTCCGTCCGCACGCCTACGGACATACTCCCGTAGGGCGTCTCATAGACAGAGTAGTGCCGGCGACCCTGCTGGAACACCATTTGGAGGCAAACCGTCCCCATCCGCACCATGCTGACCTGCTCCGGGAAGACCTGGAAGCTGGTTACGGTGCCTTCCAGCCCGGTAATTTCCGTCTCCTGATAGGATAGGTTGTACCCGCCCGCTACGGTGGATAGGATACCGGGGGTCACCAGTTCTACGCTGTCCTGATCTACGCCATCATACTTCTGTAATCCCCTGATGGAGATCATTACGTCCTTTTTCATTCTATTCACCTGATCCTTTCCCAAAAGCCGTGATCCGGTCGTTGGTACTTGCCTTCTGATCCGGTTTCTGCCGGTTAATAGGTTTCTATACTGATCTGCTCCACCGGTTCAGTCACCGGCCGCCCCAGGAAGATGGAGGCCAGATCGGAAAAGCCTTCGGTGGAGTCACTGACATACCAGCGGCAACAGCCCGACTGGGCTTGATCTGCGTCCTTGCCCTGCTCCTTCAGGTAGCTGCAAACACGATGGGCTACCGCCGCTCCGGAATCCACCAGCGTCACCGACGGTCCCATAAAGTCTCCGATAACCTCACGCAATAAAGGATAGTGTGTACAGCCCAGCACCAGGGTATCCACCCCCGCCTGCTTCAATGGTGCCAGATATTCTGCTGCCACCGTCTCAATGACCACGTCACCGGGCTGAGTCCTGCCGTTCTCCACCAGTGGGACGAACAGGGGGCAGGCCAGGGGATGCACCTCTGCCTGGGGACAGTCACGGGCGATAGCCTGTTCATAGGCACCGGTACGGATGGTGGCACGGGTGGCAATGAGTCCGATTTTTTGGTTCCGCGTCACCTTCGCTGCCTGCTGGGCAGTTGGCTCCACTACCCCGAACACCGGAATGTCCTGCTCCGCCTGGAGCTGGGTCAGGGCGGTAGAGGACACCGTACCGCAGGCTACCACAATGGCTTTCAAATCAAAGGTACGCAGGAATGCAACGTCCTGTCTGGCGTAGCGTATAATGGTATCACGGGACCGTCCGCCATAAGGGACGCGGCCGGTGTCGCCGAAGTAGATCATGGTTTCGTTGGGCATATGTGCTGCCAGTTCCCGTACTGCGGTCAGCCCGCCCAGCCCGGAATCAAAGACGCCGATTGGTCGATTATCCATCTGCAATATTCCCTTTCTCCGGGGGGTTCCTTCTGGAGGCGCTGCCCCAGGCCCCGGCACCCTTTCACGAAGGGTACACTCTTTTACGCACTGCACAGCGTGGGATCTGCGCGAGCCCCAAAAGTACGGAGCCTTTTTGAGCATATTTGTTATCATATAATATTCTGTCCCGGAACACAAGGGTGTTTCTGCAATATTCGTTTGACATTACGGGAAAATCGACTATACTAAAATTCCAAGAGGGATGCCCAACCGCAGTGTTTTTCCCCAGATCCTCCGATGGCCCTAAAAACGCTGTCCAGATATGGTATCCTCTTGTTGACCGCACTCACTTCATTCCCTGATAAAGGAGGTATCCGTGATGCAGTTTGAATTGACGGAGAAGCAATACCGCCGTTTGTTGGATATGGCCTATATCGGCAACTGGATTTTGAATTCCGCCCGGGGTTCGGATCGGTTTAAAGATTATGACGAGGTGGAAGCCCTCCTATTTTCCAAGTCCTTTTCCGCCGGAATGAACGATCTGGCAGAGCTGTGGCACGGTGAAGCCGTTCCCAGCCGCGCCTTTGTCACCGGTGGCATCCATGAGGCCATTGCAGATTACGAAGACTCCGTGTTCTTCGATATCCTGGCTGAAGATCTTGCCCGACGGGATATGGATGACGTCCCCATTGATGAGCATAACTACGAGGAATTGCTCCAACGCGTAGAGGACTATATGGCCGAGTTTGAACTCCATGGCACCGATCACGTCCAGGTGGAGACCGACGCCTAAACGATAACTGAAATAATAGATTGCCAAAAAAGTACCGGGGAGTTGGTTTGATCCACTCCTCGGTACTTTTTGCGTTATCTGAGCCAGGGCCAGTGGTTCTTATGCTCCGCAAAGTATGCCCGGGTCTGATCTGCGTTACACATAACCTCCTGGGTCAGCGCCTCAAAACTGGGGAACTTTCGCTCTGGACGCAGGTACTTGTAAAACTCCATCCGAATCTCCCGACCATACAGATCACCACTGTAATCCAGAATAAAGCCCTCTACGCTGACATGGTTGTCGTCTTCCACGGTAGGCCGGACGCCGATGTTGGTCACCGCTTCCTCTACCGTGTCACCGATGTGAACCCGCGTGACATAGACACCGTGGGCGGGTACAATTACCCCAGGTGCAAAGGCCAGGTTCACCGTGGGAAAACCCAAGGTACGTCCCAGCTTTTTTCCCTGCTCCACCCGGTGCGTGAGAATGTGGGGATGTCCTAACAGCCGGTCAACCTGCTCCATCTCACCGGTTTGCAGCAGCTCCCGAATCTTAGTGGAGTGAACCTGAATTCCGTCCACCTCTACCATACCGATGATTTTACAGCCAATCCCCAGCTCCGCACACTTCTGCTGTAGCCGTTCCGGATTGCCCTGACCCTTTGCACCAAAGTGGTTATCGTCGCCGGTGATCACGCAGACCGCACCCAGTTCGCCTACCAGATAATCCTCGACGAACTCGTCCCAGGGCTGGTTCTTCATCTTATCGTTAAACTCGGCCAAAACCACTTCCTGGATGCCGTAGTAGTGCTTCATAATCCACACACGATCTTGATTGGAGTTGATCATGGGCACGTCACGACCGGTAATGGTAGCGCCGGGATGCCGGTCAAAGGACATGACACAGGACTGCGCGTCTAATCGTTGTGCTTCCTGCACCGTTGCCCGCATGAGGGCGCCATGCCCTACATGGACTCCGTCAAAAAAGCCTATGGCTACCACTCGTCTTTTACCATCGCTCACTGTCGCTCACCTCGGGATGTTATTTCTAGTTTTGCAGCCTCGTGGGCTGCCCTTGGTCAAACCGCAAAAAAGCTTTTAATCGTCTGCATTGTTCCCTGTTCCAGACGGCCCAGCATCAAAAAACTGCCCTCTGCGGCGTATACCCGATAGGTACCGTCACCGCCGTCCCAGGGGAATGGGTTGCCGTTACGACACAGCTGCTCTGCCCTGCCGCCAATGGTCAAGGCTGGATAGCAGTCAAAAAAACGATCCACCGGAGTCAGTAATGCCTCCGCTGTCCCGTTCTCTGCCGCCTGGAGCACCTGCTCCATGGTTGCCGCCTGAGTCAGGGTAAATCCAGCCGCCTGGGTGCGCCGCAGGGCGTCCATTACGCCACCGCAGCCCAGCACCTGACCGATATCGTGACACAGGGTTCGGATGTAAGTTCCTTTGGAACAGCGTACCCGAAGGGTATAGTGCTCCGGCGCCTCCTGGCTGATGATCTCCAGCGCAGAGATCGTCACCGGGCGCGGATCTCGCACTACGGTTTTCCCCTTCCGAGCCAGCTCGTAGAGCTTTTTCCCGTTCCGCTTCAGGGCAGAGTACATGGGTGGGATCTGGAGGATGTCTCCTCGAAAGCCCTCCAGTACCTGTTCCAGGGCTTGCCGGTCACAGGTCACCGCCCCCTGCGCCAGCACCTGTCCGGTACTGTCTTGGGTGTCGGTCTCCAGCCCCAGCCGCAGCCCCGCAATATATTCCTTGCCGCCGGACTCCGCAAACTCTACCGCCCGGGTCGCCCGTCCCACAAAGACCGGCAGTACCCCCGTGGCCATAGGATCCAGGGTGCCGGCATGGCCGATCCGCCGTTCATTCAGCAGACGGCGCAGCTTCCCGCACACGTCCATACTGGTCCAGCCGGCGGGCTTGTCCATAATAATGATTCCGTTGGCCATCTTTCACCATCGCTTACTCGTCAAAAATTCGTTTATGTGCTGGCGGATGTAGGCAGTATCCATGGATGTACCGTCCTGTGTTCCCTTTTCGTGCTCCGCCAATCGGAAGGCCACGCAGCAAAGCAGCTCCTGGTCTGCTTCCCCACGGTTTTTGCCCGGGCAACAGATTCTTTGAAGTTCTTGATCAGTCCCATGGGCACACCTTATCCCTTCAGCACCTGCATAATGGCCTGATAGACCACCTGCCGCACCTCTGCCAGAGACCCGTGTACCGTAGCCCCTGCCGCAGCAGCATGACCGCCGCCGCCCAGCAGACCACAGATCCGATTGGAATCGGCGTAGGTGTCCACACTGCGCAAGGACGCCTTCCACTCCCCTGGTGACAGCTCCCGCAGGGTAGCCGCACAGCCTACGCCTTCGATGGCGGCGGCAAAGGAGGCCAGCTCCTCGCAGTCCCCGTCGTCAGCGTCTACGCTGGCCTTATCTGCCAGGGATATCACTCCGATGCAGACCTTACCATCCTCGAAAAACACCTCGCTGCCCAGCACCATGGACTCCAGACGCAGCTGCTTAAAGCTTTTGGTCTGGAAAAAGTGCTTGTTCACCTTGCGGAAGTCGCCGTACTCCATCAGCGCCGCCCCAATGCGATGGGTTTCCGGCGTGGTGTTGGAGTAGATGAACCCACCACAGTCGGTGGCAATGGCTATATAAAGCGCCTTTGCAATGGCTTCGTCCAGCACCTCCAGCTCCCGGCAAATGCGGTAGAGAATCTCACCGCAGGCAGAGGCAGAGGAATTCAGGCAAAGCTCTTGGGCATAGCCCTCGTTGGAGGGGTGGTGATCCACACATACCTCCACCTTGCCCCGGTACTGCTGATGGGCGCCCTGGGGCAGCAGGTCTTCCGTGGCAATGTCCAGCGCAATCACATGCTCCGGCACATAGTCCTCCGGCGCCCAGCGGAAGGTCAAAAAGCCCTCAAAATTCCGCAGACCGCCAGGATTCCGGAGCATATACGCGGTTTTGCCCAGCTTCTCCAGCCCCTGGCACAGGGCAGATCCGCAGCCCAAGGTATCGCCATCGGGTCGGATGTGGGTTAATATCAGGAAGTTGTCGTTCTGCCGCAGCCACTGGGCCACCGCCTGTTCCGTCATTCCTGCTCTCCCCCCTCATCCTCCAGCCGAGCTGCCGGGTCAGAGCTGGGGCCTACCGGCTCTGCGTCCTGAATCTTCCCCAGCATTCCGATGATTCGGTTGCCCTGATCAATGGAATCGTCCGGCGTGAAGATCAGCTCCGGGGTATAGCGCAACGTCATCCGTTTGGCCAGCTCCCGGCGCAAAAAACCTGACGCCGATTTCAGACCGCGCACCATATCCTTTACGTCACTCTTGTCAAAGGTGCTGACATACACCTTGCAATAGCGCAGATCCGGAGTCGTATCCACCCGTGTGATGGAAATCAGACCGCGTACCCGGGGGTCCTTTAACGTAGGGATCAGCTCGGACAGCTCCCGCTTTATATCATCGTTGATGCGTACAATACGATAACCTGCCATAGGTTTCTCCTCTTTCAGCAGGGGCTCACCCCCCACAGGGGGAGGCGAGCAGCGCCCCGCAAACACGTGGAAGGCCTGCCTTCTACGAACTATTTTACCGTTCAATCTCCTGCATCTCGAAGCACTCGAAAATGTCACCGGGCTTGATGTCACTGAACTTCTCCAGGGTAATGCCGCATTCGTAACCGGTAACCACTTCCTTGACGCTGTCCTTGAAGCGCTGGAGGGAAGCAATCTCGCCCTCGTGAATCACGATGCCATCTCGCACCAGACGCAGCTGTGCGCTGCGGGTGACGCGGCCTTCGGTCACGTAACTACCTGCTACAATACCCACATTGGTGATCTTATAGACCTTGCGGACCTCGACTCGACCCAGTTCCACTTCCTTGAACTTGGGATCCAGCATACCCTTCATGGCGGCCTCGATCTCCTCCATGCACTCGTAGATCACGCGATACATCCGCATATCCACCTTGTTCCGATCCGCCAGGCTCTTGGCCGCGGGATCAGGACGGACGTTAAAGCCTATTACAATGGCATTGGAGGTGCTCGCCAGCATAATGTCGCTCTCGTTGATCGCACCTACGCCGCCGTGAATGACGCGAACCCGAACCTCTTCGTTGGAGATTTTCTCCAGATTCTGCTTGATGGCTTCCACACTGCCCTGGACGTCGGCCTTGACAATGATGTTCAAATCCTTGACCTCGCCCTCCTGAATCTGGGAGAACAGATCGTCCAGACTGACCTTCTTTGCCACCGGAGCATTGAGGGCATCCTTCTTCTCCTGTTTCCGCTGATCTGCCAGTTCCCGCGCCATCCGTTCATCGGCCACGGCGTAGAAATCATCACCTGCATCGGGGACTTCGCTCATACCGGTGATCTCCACGGGGACCGAGGGGCCAGCGGTCTTGAGCCGCCTGCCGCGATAGTCCACCATGGCACGGACATGGCCTACGGCAGTGCCGGCGATGATGATGTCGCCCTGTTTCAGGGTACCGTTCTGGACCAGCATGGTTGCGATGGGGCCGCGTCCCTTGTCCAGACGTGCCTCAATCACTGCACCCATAGCGGAACGGTTGGGATTGGCCTTCAGTTCCCGCATTTCTGCGGTCAGCAGTACCATCTCCAGCAGTGCTTCAACCCCCTCGCCCGTCTTGGCAGAGATGGGACAGACAATGGTTTCACCGCCCCACTCTTCGGCTACCAACTCGTATTTGGTCAGCTGCTGCTTGATGTTATCCGGATTTGCACCAGGAAGATCCATTTTGTTGACTGCCACGATGATGGGAATCTCCGCTGCCTTTGCATGGTTGATGGCTTCTACGGTCTGGGGCATAATGCCGTCGTCAGCCGCTACCACCAGAATGGCAATATCCGTAACCATGGCGCCACGGGCACGCATAGCGGTAAACGCTTCATGACCCGGGGTATCCAGGAAGGTAACGGTTTTTTCCTTGACCTTGACCTGATAGGCGCCAATGGCCTGGGTGATACCGCCAGCCTCGCCAGCAGTGACGTTGGCCGAACGGATTTTATCCAGCAGAGAGGTCTTACCGTGGTCAACGTGACCCATGACTACGATAACCGGGGGACGTGCGACCAAATCCCCCTCCTTATCCTCGGCGTTGTCGATGAGCCGTTCCTCAATGGTGACGACTACTTCCTTCTCCACCTTGCAGCCCAGTTCCATCGCCACCAGAGCGGCGGTATCGTAGTCGATCACATCGGACATGGAGGCCATAATCCCCAGCTTCATCAGGTTCTTTACCACAACTGCGCCAGTTTTCTTCATCCGGCTAGCCAGATCGCTTACGGTGATCTCGTCGGGGATCTGAACCTTCAGCTGTGCCTTGCGAGCCGCTTCCTGCTGGAGACGGCGCATCTTCTGAGCCTGTTCCTCCTGGCGGCGCTTTGCGGACTGCTTCCCGGAGCGCTGCTGCTGGTTCCGGCGGGAGTTAATTTTCTGCTTGCCGTGCTCCATCTTTTCCACACTGTCCGGAGTCAGTTCATCCAGATGAGAGTCATAGCGATCCAGATTCACATCAACGCTGCTGCGTGTATTGACCACCTTTTTCTGGGGCGTCCGGCTGGCAGCCTTTTCCGCCTCACTTTGTGCAGATTTCTGGGGCTGCGCCGGTTCCTGCCTTCCTCTGTTCGCTGAGGACCTTTCTCTGCCACCGTTGGGCGTACTCTGGTTCTTACCTGCGGGCTTCCGGTCTCTGGCCGGCGCATTTTGATTCCTCTGGCCATTGGGATTCTTCTGGGCACCCTGCTGCTTATCCTTTGCAGGGGCTTTGTCCTGGGTATCGCTCTGCTTCGCCTCATGGTAGGTGTCACGGAACACCTCTTCCAGATCATTGATCTGATTTTCCTGGGTCAGACTGTCGAATACAATGGAGAGTTCCCGATCACTGAGCACCGCCATATGGCTGGACGGGGTCTCGGCGTACTTGGTCAGAATCTCCATGACCTTCTTGGAGCCTACTGCCTTGCCGTTTACCTTCAAGTCCTTGGCCACCTCGTGCACTCTGTATTTGTTCTCAAAACTCAAATCAGCCACCTCCTAAAGTCACAGGAAGGGAATTCCCAGTCTGACCGCTGTTGTTATCGCATCAGACTGGCTCCGATTCCTGAAAAGTTCCTATATACCTTCATCGTTTCATGTTTCTCGGCTTTTCTTTCTTCCGGCGCAGCCGCTTGGCCTGTTTTCGACCCAGCTCCTCCGCCATCTCCCGATAAGCCGGTTCCTGTTCCGCCAGCAGGGCGCCGATCTGAGCTGCAAAGCCCATATCCAGCACCGCCACCACGGCACAGCTGCTCTTGCCCAGTGCTCCGCCCAAGTGTTCCTTGGATGCGGGCACCGTCATCACGGGCAGCCGGTCACCGGCCAAATTGTGCATCTTGCGCACAGTCCCCTGGGCGGCGTCCTGAGCCACCAACAGCAGACGTGCCTTGTGACCGGATACGGCATCGTTGACGACCTCGTCGCCAGCCACCAGTGCCCGAGCCCGGAGGGCCAGACCCATCAGTTGTAATATTTTATCCATTACCCTGCTCCATCTGCGCCTCTAAGGCGTCGTAAACCTCGGCAGGCACCTGGGTGCTAAAGGCACGTTCCAGGGCACGGCTCTTGCGGATTCGTTTCAGGCACTCCCCGTTGGGACACACGTAAGCACCCCGCCCCGGCTTTTTGCCGCGGAAGTCCAGGGAAATCTCCCCCTCCGGGGAACGAACCACACGGATCAGCTCCCGCTTTGACTTCATCTCCCGGCAGCCCAGGCATTGGCGCATGGGAATTTTCTTCGGCATGGTACACTCCTTTCCCCACGGGCAGCTGATTACAGCTCCTCCGCTTCGGTCTCTTCCGCCGTCATATCCGCCACAATGGCTTCCGGTTCAGGCAGGTTTTCCACAATATCCTCTGAGTTTTCCACAACGGATGCCTCAGATTCTACCAACATTTTGTCTTCTTCTACAGTTTCCGACTCCGCTGCCCCTTCCGTTTCTGCTACGGCTTCCAGCTCAGTTGCTTCTTCTGCTTCCGCCACGGCTTCCACTTCAGTTGCTTCTTCTGCTT
>CALLZZ010000021.1 GCA_937858235.1 uncultured Clostridia bacterium | reverse complement strand
TAGTCTGCGTTCGTGAGCTGCCGTGCCGCTTTGCCGGCGCAGCTGATTCCATGCCCCTAAAGCAGTTTCCGCACAGGCGGATACACGGGATTGCCGATTTCCTCGGTGCTGGTGGCTGCGGACAATATCTCGAATTGTTTCGAGAGCCCCGCCTTGCTAACCAAATCTTTCATGATAAACTCCGCCATCGGGCTGCGGCAGATGTTGCCGTGGCAGATAAAAAGTATCCTTGTCATGTGGTCCCTCCGGGATGTCTTGTTCCGTTTCAGTATAGCATGGTTCCGATACTTCGTCGAGGACAAGCTGCGTTGGAAGATGAGCCCTTTTGGGGAGAAAAATCATTCCGTTACATCATTTCCATCCCGCTGAGATACTTATGGTGACGGCCTTGATTAGATAGGACGCTACCATCTTTTTCTCCTCCAGCGAAGCGCCGTCATAAACTTCCGCCCAGGAGAGGAGCCGCTGATGTTCCGCCTTGATCTCCTCAGTCAACTCTGCGGTTTCAGTCGCTTTATTCTGCAAATCTTCAATTTTTGCAGACAGATCGTTGACGCTCTGCTGTACGACGTCCATACGCTTTTTGACCTGCTCCGGCGTAAATACGCAGGTGCCTTCGATGGAATCCAACATTAGGCCTTCCCATTTGGAAAGCTCCTTGCTGCTCTTGACATACTCCGCTTTGACTGCTTTAAGCTGCTTTTGGTATGTGGTGGTCGTTGAGGTGATCTGCCGTTTCAGCAATTCACTTTCTTTCACGTCTTTGGCACGGAAGAAAATGCCGGACAAAATGGAATCTACCACTTGATCCTCCTTTTCTGCGCGATAGGTAGAAGGGCCGTCGCACAGGTCTCTATGCTGCGTTCGATTGTAGCATTTGTAGATGGGAATTCGTTCCCGTACCTCGCTGTTCATGGCATGATGGCTTTTACGAGCGGTGGACGCAAAAATGCGGCCACCGCAGTGACCGCAATAAACATTTCCGGAGAGCAATGTCCTGCCGACATTTCGCCGTGGACACATTCTGTCGGGACGGGACACCTCAATTTCCTCACCGTCTGCCAATTCCACCGTTTGCGCTGCCGCAGCACATTTTTCTTCGTACTCGGCGCTGCGCTGTTCACGGGCTTTTTCCACCCTCTGAAACTGCTCCGGTTCCACGATCTGCAGTTCTGAAAAGATTTCGGACTGCGTCTCTCCGCTGCGTAGGATTCCGACGTACATGATATTTCTCAAAATGTTTTGGATGGAAGAGTAGTGGAAGGGCTCGCCGGTGCGCATATTGACGATTCCTTCCTCCGCCAAGCTGGAGGAGATTTTCCTGCCGCCGTATCCATACCGATCTGAGAGCTCAAAGATCTTCTGAACCGTCACCGCTTCTGCCGGCTCCACAGCAATGTCGTATAACTCACGGTTCTTCTTCCCAGTACGTCCGTTCTTTACGAGCTTGTACCCGTATGGCGCGGAGCCACCGCGAAATCGCCCTTCCTGGACGATCTGGGCAAGGCGGGTTTTGGTACGGATCGACGTTTTGATGCTCTCGCCGGATGCCTGCCAGTAC
>CALLZZ010000020.1 GCA_937858235.1 uncultured Clostridia bacterium | reverse complement strand
GCCCATTTTGCTCATCTGCTTTTCCTCCTTCCTTGTGTTGACTCTGGTTGGCAAGTACGGTTAATTTTCTTGCCAGACGTTTGGACACAACGCTGATCGCGGTCAGAACTTCAATGAGCTCCTCGTCTGCGGCGCGGGCCCGGGTATCGGTTCCGTACATTTTGTTCACCTCCTTGGAAGGAGCCGTTATCGTTTTCGCTCTTTCCACTACCCAATGGAGGTCAAAGTGCCGTTTGGCCGAAAAGTTCAGAAAGTATTTGAAATAAAGATGCCTCTCTCCAGCAGAAACCAGAGAGAGACGTTGAAGTTTAGATGAAATCCTTCAGATAATCGGCGAGTGCGGCAAACAGTTTGTCTCTTTTATAGACGAAGGTATTACGGGCCATTCCCATTTCCTTGCCGCAGTCGCGTTCGGAGCGGCCCTCCATCACAAGCTCACAGATCCGGCGACCTTCTGGATCAAGCTCGTCCAACTTATGAAGAAGCGTGTCAAGCAGTTCGCGGTCCTCCATTACGGATTGAGCGCTGGACCTGTCATCCGGAAGATCTTCAAGCCAGCTTTTTTCGTTGCCATCCTCGTCGGTGGCAGTGTAATCAAGGGAAAGCTCATCGCCGCCCTTGTGAAAATGGCAGGTGCAGCAGTCCATATCGCAGAGATAGCGCTTACTGGCTGGGCAAACACAGCGGCCGTGCTCCTGCTGCCTACGGCGATAGGTGTTGATATTGCGATAGTAATTATCAAAATCGGTCTTGCTGACCGGCACCCACTGGTGCAGGTCCTTGAGGTAGATACGGTATTCCTTGGATTGGCTTTGATTATTGTAATTTTTCATTTTGGCTCCTTTGGATTTGTTGGAATCCGCAGAAGCCGAGTCATCCGTAGAAACTGAAAAGACGGCCGGGATAGTACTTGGTTAAGTAACTATCACGGCCGTCATGCAGCTCTGCGGATTGTTTGATTAATGTTTATTAAGTTGTTTTGTTGCTTAAGCGGCGATAGGATGACTGACAACTCGAAAAGTAGAGTCAGTGATTCTGGTTATCTCGGTCTTTGTATCAGGTCGTTCAATCGTGAAGGTTTCACCGACGGCAAGATATGTGCTGGTGCGGTGACCTTTGTAGAGTGATGTGATATAACCAGTTTTGGCATCTCCGCAACATGCGAGATGCCCAATACAGTCACGGATTTTTTCCATGTTATGCCTCCTTTTTTGTAGTAAATAAGCACGTTCGCTTATTTACTACACTTAGATTAAAAATAAGGGAATGTACCGGTGAGAGCACATTCCCGTGCTAACAAAAATATTCTTCAGGAGATATTTCCTGTCGTGAGAGCAATTTTAGCTCCTGCAGCCTATATTTCATGGGGGTGTAATTGACACTGAACAATTCGGCTATAGCTGGTATAATCTTATCGATCTGATATGTCAGTTTTATGGGCTCTATGGGTGGAGATTTTAATCTAAGCCGCTGCGTAAATATGGTAGTGACTGCATTTTTCGGCATCAAGAAAGCTGCTGTGCAGTAATTAGCCTGATATTCGATAATCTCAATGGCGGTCATATTAGATCTATCGCCTCTCTCTGCCCTGAACGCTTTCTTCTTGCAGAAATGCTGATAGTTCGCTTTGCGGTTCATGAAACAGCGCTGATGGAGCTTCTGGTGGAAGCATTCATGAATGCAGCTGAAATTCTCAACACCGCGATTGTCTCCCTCGTTGATGCTGCGGTCGATAATGATCGTGCCCTTTGCGACTGGAGTTTTTTGGGGAAACATGCCGCGAGAGATAAATCTTTGCGGCGGTTTCTCGGCGGTCTCGTTCAGTGGAATCCAGGCATAGTAATAGCCATCATTATATGCGGTCATACCAAGAATAGACTGATCCGGCGACAGGTAAATCCAGTCAGGGGTACAACCTATAAAATCGACGACATCATATACATCGATGGGCTTGGGTTTAACGAGGCGATCCTTGTCAAATGCCTCATTGAGTTTGTTTGCCTCGTTCTCGAGCTGGGTCTTGCTGTAGTCATAATATCTCAAGTTACGCGTTGCCTCCCTTTTTCTCTTCGGCTTCAAGCATCTCGATGATCTTTTGCCAGTCGTCTTCACCGGCATTAATGTCACGAGCCTTCCGAAGAGCAACGCGCAGGTTATCGACACCCATCACATAATCGGACAGGTCAGGCGAGACACCGTTATCCCTTGAGAGTGCAGCAAGATCAAACAGAGTGTTAGTGTCATCTTCATTTAGATGGAGCACTTGTGCAATCTTATAAATCTTCTCCTTATCAGGCGGATAGCGTCTTCCTTTCTCAATGTCGCTCATGTACGCAGGAACTATTCCCAGCTCTTCAGCAAGCCTTCGAAGGCTGATGTCTTTCACCAGCCGTTTGGCCTTTACGAATTCTCCAAACTTGTTATCCATTGTTTTGCCTCCTTGTAGTATATAAGCGTGTTCGCTAAAACACTACATATAGTATACACAGATCGGGCTGCGGAGTCAATAGATTAAATATAAATTTTTTTGACTAAGTTCGGGGAGCATTCAGAAGAATACTAAGCGCATCGAAAATGCAGATAAAAGTGATTTGGTACGCATATGCGAATTAAAAATCTGTTTTCTGGTTGGATTTTCGCATCCAGCATGTTATACTAATATAGTGCTTTATTTTGCCAGCATGACTCTAACAGACAGGAGGATAATTCATGGCAGTCAGTTATAAGAAATTATGGAAATTGCTTATTGATGAAAACATGAAGAAAAAAGACTTAAGAGCTGCCACGGGTATCAGTACGACTACTTTGGCCAAGCTTGGAAAAGACGAAAATGTAAGTACTGAAATCTTATCGAAGATATGTGCCGCGCTAAACTGCGATGTGGGCGATATCGTGGAAATGGTGCCAGACAGCACGAAGGATGTGGACTAAATGGATGGCAAAGAAAATCAACAGACAAGGAGCTTTTTAAATATGAATCAGTCAACTTATAATTCGTTGAAGTCTTTTATCTGGGGAATCGCAAACGATTGCCTTGTGGATGTATATGATGTCGGAGATTACAGAAAGGTTATCCTTCCGATGCTCGTTATCCGTCGCTTTGATGCAGTTCTGGAACCGACACACGACAAGGTTATAAAGCAAAAAAGAGAATTTGAAAAAAACGGTATTATCGTAGATGTTGATCCAGCATTGTGCAGGATTGCCGGTCAGGCATTTGTAAATAAATCCGACTTTACTTTGAAAGATTTGAAATCCAGAACAAATCAGCAACAACTGAGAAAAGATTTCATTGATTATTTGGATGGCTTCTCAAAAAATGTACAGGAGATCATCAATAAATTTCATTTTCGGGATCAGATTCCGCGTTTGTCAGAACAGGATAGGCTCGGCCTTCTTATTGAGAAATTTGTAGACCCGAGCATAAATCTCAGCAATAAACCAGTGTCAAATGAAGATGGTACGGAAAAGCTGGAAGCTCTCGATAATCATACAATGGGTACCCTTTTTGAAGAGGTCATTCGTATGTTTAATGAGCAGACGAATGTGACCGATGCCGGGCGTCACTTTACGCCGAGAGACATTATCGAGCTGATGGCTGACTTGGCTTTTATACCGATTCAAGATAAAATCCAGAGCACTACATACCGCATCTATGATGGAGCTTGCGGCACAGGAGGAATGCTCACTGTTGGAGAGTCATGCATCCGAAATCTGGCCGCGCGTCGTGGCAAAAATGTATCTATCAATCTATTCGGGCAGGAGAACTTTGATGAAACCTATGCGATTGCCTGCGCAGATATGCTCCTTAAGGGCGAGGGTACACAGGTCAATAATATCTTCTTTGGTTCCACCATTTCGAATGATGGATTCCCTAAGGAAGAGTTTGACTTCATGCTTTCTAATCCACCTTTTGGAACTTCATGGAAAGCAGAACTCAAGGCGTGGGGAGATATAAAGAAAGATGATATTACAGATTCACGCTTTGTAATTGACTATGACAGAAATCCTGAATATTCTCTTGTCCCAGATATTGGAGATCCACAGATGCTGTTTCTTGCAAATAACATAAGCAAGATGAAACAGAAGACAAAACTGGGTAGTAGGATTATCGAAGTACATAATGGGTCTTCATTGTTTACAGGTAATGCTGGCAGTGGATCAAGTAATCTTCGTAGATATATTATTGAAAATGATTTACTTGAAGCTATAGTTGCGCTTCCTGAGAAGATGTTTTATAACACGGGAATTGGCACTTTTTTATGGATAGTTACAAATAAAAAAGAAGAGCGCCGTCGTGGTACTGTTCAGCTTATAGATGCTACAACGTTGAAGTCACCGCTGAGAAAGAATATTGGAGAAAAGAACTGCGAAATAACGCCAGAAATCAGGAAGAAAATTATTGATTTTTTTCTTGCTTACACCGATGCAGATTCAAAATATAGTAAAGTATTTTCAAACGAGGAATTCGGTTACTATGCAATTGATATACAAAGGCCATTAAAGCTACGTGTATGCCTTGCAACTGAAGATATTGCTCGCTTATATAAAGCTACAAAGGATAAGGAACTTGTGACTCTGGTACAGAAATTTAAGAAAAAATGCAATGCAGAGTATGTCATGGACTTTAATTCCTTTATTACACACATTACAGAAATTGCTAATAAATCGGGAATAAAGATGCCTGCTAAAAGGAAGAAGCAACTGAGAGATAATCTTACAGTGGTTGATGAAAATGCGAAAGTAGTATTAGCATCAAAAGGGCTTCCAGAAGCAGATAAGAATTTGAAGGATTCTGAGCGAGTTCCTTTGCTGTATGAAGGCGGGATAGACAAATTTTTTGAAAAGGAAATCAAACCATATGTGCCAGATGCTTGGGTTGATAAAGATTCCGTTTCTCTTGGTTATGAGCTAAGCTTTACAAAATATTTTTATCGCCCGCTTGAACTAAGGAAATCCATAGAGATTGTTGGGGACATAAAAAAAATCGAGGCTGATACAGATGGTTTATTAGCTTCAATTATTGGAGGTGTCAATTAATGCTGGAGGGATATAAAGACTACAAAGAGACACCTGCCTTGTGGATAGATAAAATTCCAGATGATTGGGATTCAAAAATGGTCAGGGAAATATTTATTGAGCGCAGAACGAAAGTTTCTGATAAGGATTATCCTGCGCTTTCTGTCTGCAAGGCTGGCATTGTGCCGCAATTGGATACTGCTGTAAAGACGGACAATGGCGATAATAGAAAACTTGTGAGAAAGTGCGATTTTATCATTAATAGTCGTTCAGATCGTAAGGGGGCAAGTGGCATATCTCCATATGATGGATCTGTTTCCTTGATCAATATAGTACTAAAACCGACAACAGATGAAAACCTTGCCTTTTTGCATTATCTTCTTAGGAGCATTCCTTTTACAGAGGAATTTTATCGTAATGGCAGAGGCTTAGTTTCGGATTTGTGGACAACAAGATATAGCGAGTTAAAAAATATCTTTTTACCTATACCGCCACGTGAACAGCAGGACAAGATTGTATGTTTCCTTGATTGGAAAATCTCAGAAATGAAGCGGCTTATTAGTGAGAAGAAGAAGGAAATAAAGCGACTTGGAGAATTAAAAAAATCCATTGTAAATCAGGCCGTCACATGTGGACTCAACAAAAATGTTGACATGCAGGGAATAGGAATTGAATGGCTTCCTCAAATACCTGTCACATGGAAAATTTGCTATTTAAGACAGCTTTTAACTCCTGTTAGTGATAAAAGCCATTCGAATATGCCTTTGTTATCAATTACCAGAGAAAATGGTGTAATTATGCGAGATATTGAAAGCAAAGAAAGCAATCATAATTTTATTCCGGACGATCTCAGTAATTACAAATTGTTGAAAAAAGGTCAGTTTGGAATAAATAAAATGAAAGCATGGCAAGGCTCATATGGAGTTTCTGATTACGATGGAATAGTTAGCCCTGCATATTACATATTTGATTTGAAATTTCCTAATAAGAAATACTTTCACTTTGCCATAAGAAGCCGTGTGTATATTAATTTTTTTGCACAAGCATCTGATGGGATTAGAGTCGGACAGTGGGATCTATCGATGGCAAAAATGAAATACATACCATTTTTTGTTCCTCCAGCTGATGAACAAGAAGAAATATTAAAAGCGGTTCCAGAAAAAACAAAAGAAATAGATTCATTGATAAAGTCATTGAAGCAGGAAATATCTTTCGTTCAAGAACTAATGTCAAGAACGATTTCTGATGCGGTCACTGGTAAAGTGAATGTTCAGGGCGTGGAAATACCAGAATATAAAGCAACAGCAGATGAAGCCGTTGATGAGGAAATAGACGAAGAAGAATCAGAGAATAATGAATCCGTAGACGAGGAGGTCGATTAATGATGCCAAGTAATACCAAGGAGAATGGCTTCGAGACTCTTATCGTTAACTGGCTTGTTAACGATAACGGTTATGAGCAAGGGACAAATGAAGATTTCGATCAGGACTATGCAATTGACGAGACCCGTCTTTTCCGCTATCTGGATAGCACACAGCCACATGAAGTTAAGGAGCTGCATATTCTCGATACACCGGCAGAAAAGAAAAAGTTTCTGGAGAGACTTAGTCGAAAGCTATCTGACCAAGGTGTTATTGAGATACTCAGGAAAGGTTTCAAATATAAGAACAAGACGCTGGAATTTTATCAGGTACTACCGAGCGAAGGCAATCAGCGAGCACAGGAGCTCTATGGTGAAAATATTTTCAGCGTTACACGGCAGCTGCAGTATTCCAAAGAATATGGCCGCCTTGCACTCGATCTCTGTATTTTCTTGAATGGCCTACCCATTATCACGATGGAACTTAAGAATCAGTATACACTTCAGAACACGATGGATGCCGTAAAGCAGTATAAGACTGACAGAGATCCGGCAGAGAAAATTTTTAATTTCAAGCGCTGCATTGTTCATTTCGCCGTAGATGATAATGAGGTCATGATGTGCACGGAACTTAAAAAGGATGCATCCTACTTCATGCCATTCAATAAAGGCTATAACGATGGAGCGGGAAATCCGCCGAACGAGAGCGGCATAAAAACGGATTATCTCTGGAAGGATATCTTAACAAAACCGGAGCTCTCCAAAATTCTGGAAAACTATGTGCAGGTGATAGCCGATAAGGATGAGGACACCGGGAGGGTAACATATAAACAGATTTTTCCAAGATACCATCAGCTAAAGGTAGTAACAATGCTTCTTGACCGTGCAGAGCATGAAGGTGCCGGTCACCGTTACCTTATTCAGCACAGCGCAGGAAGCGGAAAATCAAATTCAATCGCATGGTTGGCGCATCAGCTTGTTACGCTTCGTCATGATGGCAAGAGCGTATTTGATACAATTATAGTTGTAACAGATCGTATCAATCTCGATAAACAAATAAAGAATACAATCAGGCAGTTCATGCAGGTATCTTCTACTGTCGGTTGGGCGAAGTCGGCAGCTGATCTACATACGTTGCTGGACGAGGGCAAAAGTATTGTTATCACGGTCGTACATAAATTTCAATACATTCTAAAAGATATTTCCACAGACTACAAAAGCAGAAACTTTGCAATCATTATTGATGAGGCGCATTCCAGCCAGAATGGCAGTCTTGCCGCCATGATGAATATTGTTATTTCCGGTAATACCTATGAAGACGATGACACTTTCGAGGATAAGATCAACAGCATTATCGAAGGCAAGAAAATGGCAAAAAGCGCAAGCTACTTTGCATTCACTGCAACTCCAAAAAATAAAACTCTCGAAATGTTCGGAGAAATCATTACAGATGAGAATGGGAATCCGATTCTAAACGAGGATGGCACAAAAAAAGCCAAGCCTCATGATGTCTACACGATGAAACAGGCCATCGAAGAAAAATTTATCCTTGATGTTCTGAAATATTACACACCATATCAAAGTTACTATCATCTCATAAAAACTGTTAGTAACGATCCTCTGTTTGATAAGAAGAAAGCCAATAAAGTCCTTCGCTCCTATGTAGAAAGTGATGAGCATGCAATTGAAGCGAAGGCTGGAATCATTGTTGAGCATTTCTACAATAATGTCCGGATGAAAATTAAAGGCCAAGCTCGCGCAATGGTAGTAACAAGTAGCATTATGAGGGCTATTGAATATTACTTTGCAATAAAAAAGGAATTGGAAGAGCGTAAAAGTCAGTATAAGGCGATGATAGCTTTTTCCGGCGAAGTTAAATATAAGGGTGAGTCATATACCGAGGCTAAAATTAACGGTTTCCCAAGTGCAAAGATAGAGAAAACATTCCGTAAAAATCCTTATCGTATCTTGGTTGTTGCGGATAAATTTCAGACTGGGTATGATGAGCCGCTTCTTCAGACAATGTATGTGGATAAAAAACTGTTTGATATCAAAGCCGTGCAGACACTTTCGAGGCTGAATCGCTGCGCTCCATACAAGACGGATACATTTGTCCTGGATTTCATTAATAACCCTATGGACATACAGAAATCTTTCGAGCGTTACTATAAAACCACAATACTTTCCGGAGAAACAGATGCGAACAAATTGAATGACCTGATTGATAACATGGAGCCCATGCAAGTGTATACACAAGAGGATGTAGATATGCTTGTTGAACACTATTTGAATAATGCTGACCGCGATCAGCTTGATCCTATCATTGACAAGTGTGTGGAAATTTTCAAGGGCTTAGAGTTGGATGATCAGATAGAATTTAAGAGCAGTGCTAAGGCTTTTGTCCGAACTTATAATTTTCTCTCGTCAATACTGCCCTATGGTTCTCCTGAATGGGAAAAGTTATCGATTTTCCTAACATTGCTTATTGCGAAACTCCCGAAGCCCGGAAAAGATGATGAGGATTATAAGAAGATTATAGAGAGTGTTGATCTCGAAAGCTATCGTGTTGTGGCACAGCAGACGATGTCTATTTCTTTGGCAAATGAAGATTCAGAGGTTAAGCCTATCCCGGTTCAGACGGATGTGGAAATACCAGTACCGGAGATGGATACCCTTACACATATTCTGGAGTCATTCCATGATGTCTGGGGTAACTGCGAATGGACTGATGAAGACAAGATTAAAAAACAGATAAAGGAGATCGCAGAAGAAGTCAAGAAGGACGAACGCTACAAAAATGCGATGCAGTTTTCAGATATTCAAAATGCCCGTGATGAGAGTGAACGCGCCACGTGGGAGGCTATCCTGAGGAACATGTCCAGCGGCATGGAACTATACACGGCTTATCAGGGCGATACACGCAGCAGGAGAAATCAATCATTTAAGGACTGGCTTCTTGAATTGGTTTTCAATGCTACATATGAGAAACCCGCCGGAAAGAAAGCGTCTCTGAAATACCCTGATTATGAAGAGCCTGCTTCAATGATGGCAGAAGGTGCGGGCGACCATAATTCAGCTATCATAGATAATTTGACACCGTATAGAAAGGAAGGAAACTGACGTGAAAACGTCTGATCAGTACGATTGGGTAACATGAGAAGGACGGACAAATGGCTGTAAAGCTCCGGAAAATCGCAAAGAAAATACGGCGTTTGAACTTTTTAATGTTGCCTGCACTTTTTAATTTTTCAGTTGATAGTATAATAATTTCAATCACTTTAAGGGGTGGTAGGGGGGTTGTATTGTGAAATTGGAAGAATACATCCTGAAAAGAAAATCAGAAGATGGAATTAATGAATATGATCTTGAAAAGCGCACCGAGAACACTCGCATATGTGTGAACTATATTTTTGAATACTTTAACAGCTATCTTGATACAAGGCAAGCAGATGAAAAAACTGTATTGCAAGAACAAAAAATTGATAAGTACCAGAATATTATCAAAGATTATGATCCAGAAGTTCAAGAATGGCTTGTTTCCATATATTCATCTTATGGAAAATACATGCATAAACAACTGATGAACATGATTACTGATGACTATTTTCTTCTCTATGATAGCGAACCGGAATTCCGAGCGCTATCTTATGAAATATATCCCAAAGCAGTAAAACGTTTTAAGTTCCTTGAGGGTCAGTCAGAGATGATTTTTAGGTTTATCAAAAGTGCGCACTGCGTTAGAAATAATTTTTATATATACGATAATGACTTTTTTATCTCCGATTGCATTAATGAATGGATATTCAATACCTATAAAAAATATGGCGTAAATATCTATAATTTTTGCGCGGAATGGGTAGATTATTTTTCTGAATTTCCAGAAATATGGCCAAAAGGGCATAAGAAAAAAAGCGAGTACTATGATAAGCGAGAAGAATATAAGAAATTCAATCTAAGTAATTCGTTTTTCTGGAATTATGATTATAAGCAAAAGAACAATCTATTCGGATTAGATACGCTGTACAGAAACATGCCAAAGAAAGCTTTCACCCGAGGAAAAAAACAAGAATTTGAAGTTGTTCTTATGTACTGCTGGTTGCACAGAATAGAAAGCGACGATGTATATTGGGATGAATACTCTGCAAATGTATTGTAATGGGTGCACTTCAATTTAATTATTTCTATACCTTTTAACAAAAGGCAGTACCATGTGCATTTGGTATTAAAATTGGTCTTTACTTTCATGCCGAGTGTTCTTATAGTATTTGAAAGTGCTGTAAGAACACTCGGTTTTT
>CALLZZ010000019.1 GCA_937858235.1 uncultured Clostridia bacterium | reverse complement strand
ATAAGAAAGTCCAGCGGTGTTATGTCAAGTGATAAATGAAATAAAAATCCTATATTTTTGATCTATTTCTCAAAAGACAAAAAATGACCACCTAAGCCCTGTCGACCATTTAAAAAAATGAGCAGGGCGTAGCTCATCAGCAGATAGATCTCTCTATTCTGCTGGACGATATAGGCGATTGTCTTTAAGCAGAGTAAAGACTAACCGCACAAATTTACGGGCAGTTAATGCGAGTGCACGTTTGTGTTGATATCTGTTCACCTCTTTATACTTTTGGTGATAGAAAGCTTTGTACTCCTTGTCGCATCTTACAAGAGAGAATGCAGCTTCACACAGATAATACTTTAAAAATCGGTTACCAGACCTGATGAGCCTTGTGTTTTGTGCTTCAAAATCACCAGACTGGTACTGAGTCCAGGCAAGACCTGCATATTTCGCAAGCTGCGCCTGATTTTCAAAACGGTTGATATCTCCAATCTCTGCCATAATACCGGCAGAATAAACGGGACCGATTCCAGGTATAGATATCAATACGTTTTGAAAGAGTTCCATTTGAGCAGAGATTGCTTTATCGAACTCTTTGATTTGCGCTTCCAATGCCTTTATGGAGGTTATGGATATGGAGAGTACCTGATTTACAGAGTCATTTACCGTCTTGGGTAAACGGTAGGAACTCCGGGCTGCTTTCTGAATGGCTTTGGCTACCGCATCGGGATCCGGGAAGCGATTCTTTCCTTTTCCTATGATAAAAGCGGTCAGTTCTTGTAAGTCCATATATGCCAATGCTTCTGCGGATTCAAATTTATCGTAGACAGCAAGGGCGGTAGTGCTGAAGGTATCTGAAAATACCTTCTCCTGTGTCATGGTTGAATACTTCTTGAACAGCACATTCATAAACCGTTGCTTTTCCTTGATGAGGTTGCAGACGGCAAAAAAACGTGCTCGTGTGAGGTTTTGGAGCGCTTTGTAGTGATAATCTCCTATGTATACCTCTTTGTTGATTCTTCCAAAACGTAGGCAGTCAGCAATGACAAAAGAGTCCACATAATCATTTTTCGGCAGGTCATTATAAGCATCTTTAAACTTATTAACCTGCTTGGGGTTGAGGACATGAATCTTTCTGTTAAAGGATGCTAAAGATGCATCTTCCCTTAGAAAATACACAAGATTGTCACCATAGACAGATGTTGCTTCGAGACCTATGAGGACGGTGTCAAGGGACTTAGACTCCATTGCAGAAAGGATTCTTTTTACTAACTGTGTAGAACCATCATGTGAGTTGGCAACAGAAAAATTACTATGTTTGTTGCCGTCAGGTAGCATAAAATATACGACATTGGATTTGCTACTTACATCAATTCCGACGTAAAGTGGGTTCATAAAATCACCTTCTTTCGTAGTTAGATTTGAGTGTTCAATCGGCTTGGTAAAACCCATGATCATGGAGCATCGACACCCTCGCATATAAGAATCCAGCTTAAGATGGACAGATGCGAAACCACACTGCTAGATGGTCGTCCATGAACTTAAGCAAACAGCCAGCCGGTTTGAAGCTAACTTCCATGTCAGGGGAACAGACTTTCTATGAAGCAACCATTACTGGTTCAACAGGTGGGAAAAGAACTATTACCTGATTGACACTAGGACAATTATATCATGGGCTTGACCTAGCCGATTGATATTAAATATATAAAATTTAAAGAAAGGAAAGTATAAATCTTAGTATCTAAAGATATTATACGAGGAGTGAGATGCGTATGAAGCATATGAGACGGCTCGGTTCGATTTTACTCGTTTGGGCGGTTGTTTTGAGTATGTGCTGTACAGGCGTATCTGCGGAAGAGGAGAGATTTGCCTATGGCGAATTGGGCAATAATGTCACGGCGTCCGGCTTAATTCTAAGCGCGGGGACAAACGGCAATGCCGAACATCATGTGGTGGAGAAGGATGGCAAATTCGGCTGGCAGATGAAGCCCGTGCGAAACGACCAGCCTGCGATATATGTAAATCTTGAAAACACCTTTGCATATAAGCTGTCGGACTATTCGTCATACGAGGTAGAGGTAGAGTACTTTGATGAGGGTGAGGGCAAGTTTAGAATACGCTATGATGCTTTGCCGGACCCATGGCGTGACAAGGGCGATAAACGTGACAATCAGATTGCGGTGAGCGATATCGTCACATCGACCGATACGGGCAAATGGAAAACCGCGACTGTCAGGCTTGAATATCCGCGGTTTGCGGACGGACTGAACGGATACGATTTTTGTATAACCACGCACGAGGAAAATATGGGACTTTCGATGGCGGACGTCACATTCAGGTCGATTACCGTCAGACCTGTCGGGACAAAGGCAAGCGTGCGTGCGCATATGAGCTCGGACGCGTTGGGCAACAACTTCTTTTCGGGCGAAGCCGTTAAAATGGCAATGGATGTATACAATATGTCCAAAAAGGACGAAAAGGTGACGGTTACTGCGAAATCGGTGGATTTTGACCATAATACATATGACATAGGCAGCTATGATTTGGAGATACCGGCGGGCAAAAGCGTGCGCCGTGACATTGAGTTCACGCCGGAGCGGTATTCGACCTACACCTTGTATTATGAGATAAGCGGAGAGGGCATATCGTCAAAGGGCAAAACGGAATACGCGTATTGCCTGCAGAATGATAAATTAAACCCGAGCCTTTGCTATAATGAGCACCACTATTCATGGCCAAAGGAACCCGAAAAGCTGATACCTTTAATGAAAAAAGCGGGTATAAGCGGGACGAGAGAGGATGATTTGTGGAGCTTATACGAGCTGCAGACAGGGCAGTTTGTTGTGTCTGAGAAGTCGAGACACGTTATGGAGGTTTATGAGCAGTACGGCCTTGACCAAATGGTGATATTAATTGCGGGCAGAAATGATGCCTTGGGGGCTTACGGCTTGGTGGATGATCTGCCGGTCAGTGAGGCGGCACAGGAGGCATTTCTTGAAAACTTTGTAAGACCTCTTGCGATAAAAAACAAAGGCAAGCATACCTACTTTGAGCTATTTAACGAGCTGAACTTTCACACCGGCAACGGACACGACGCCGAGTGGTACGGGAAGCTGGCAAAGAAGGTCTATAAGGTGCTGCGGGAAGTCGACCCCAACTATAAGCTGGTTATAGGCGCTTCGGCGGGCGCGTCCATGGACTGGATAACGACGGTAATCAAATCGGCCGAGGGCTGCTTTGACGAATATTCCTTCCACTATTACGGACATTCCAATTCAAGGGATTCGGGCTTTTATAATGCGGCGAAGGGTGTGCGGACGGCGCTGGATGAAAACGGTGCGGCAGACATTCCGCTAAGCGTAAGCGAAACCGGTCATTCATCTTCACAGCAGATAGGATTTTCATCTGTGACAACAGAGCCGGGCTATAGAATGCAGGCGGAGAGAAATGCACAGCTTTATGCAACGCTGATGTCGCCGGAGCTGAAGATAAGAACAATTTATTATTACGATTTTCAGGACGACGGATATTATCCGGAGGACGGCGAGCATAATTTCGGCGCGATAAGATTTCGTAATACGATTGATACCCCTTATATTGCAAAGCCGACATATCTGACTGTTGCGGCGGTCAATCATTTTCTGACAGGTGCAGAGGTGGTCGATAAGCAAGAGCTTGAAACGGCGTCATGCTATAAATTCAAGCGGGACGACGGAAAAGATATTATGATGGTGTGGTCATACAGGGACAGCGAGTATTTTACGGCGTCGCTTGGCTCTGACGACGTTGAGGTTTTCGATATGTACGGAAATAAGCTTGACGTATATCGCAAAAACGGAATATATTCTATAGCGCTTGACGAGCAGCCTGTTTACTTCGTGGGTAATTTCACGAAGTATGAGCTTGAGGCAGGGCCGATATTTACCGTTTCGGGCACAGAATTTGATATGCCCTACGGCGATATAGTGGATATAGAAGTCACAAAGGCGATTGAGGATAATGCGGCGGTTGAGGTTGTTCTCCCTGATGACGGCTATGTTGAAGTTTACGAAAACAAAGGCTTTGCGGGCAATAAGGCGGTCGTCAGACTAAGCGCAAAGGGTGAGACGGGCAGAAAGGCCGTCGCCCGCCTTATCGTAAAGGGTGAGGACGGAAGGACGTTTCTGAATGAGAAAATTGTTTTGTCGTACACAGATGCGGCTGTGGTTAATTTCAGGACAGAGCCGTACAATGATAAAAACCTCGGCAGATGGATAGGCGTTATCACGATAAAGAATAATAAGCATGTCGAGCCGATAAAGGGCAGGATTTTATTCAACGCCCCAAACGAGCTGTCGGAGAAAATAAAGTATGTTGAGGTTCCGGAGATTGCGCCCGATACCGAAAAGGAAATCAGGTTTAATATGCCGGAGGTTGAATTTTTCCGTTCATACTTTATAGACGCCGACTTAAAGCTTGACAACGGCTACAGCCAGCATTTGAATATCTATGCCGATTGCTGTGCGGCGGTTTACGCCTATGAAAAGCCGGTGATTGACGGAACCGTTTCCGAAAATGAGTGGCGCGGCGGCAAAGAGCTGTGGCTGGGCGAGGGAAATGAATATGAGCTTTTCACGTCCTATAAAGGAGACAGCGACTTATCGGGAAATATAAAGTATATGTGGGACGAGGATAACCTATATATGCTGTGTCAAATGACGGACGATATCTTCTATCAAAAAGAGGCGGGCTCCGGTATATGGAGCGGTGACTCGGTGCAGATAGGCGTGTATTACGGTCAGATAGCCCATAACGACCAAAGACTGTTTACGGAATTGGGATTTGCCCTGACACCCAACGGTCCCTTTGTTGCAAAGTATTCAACCGAGCCGGGCGCCACGGTGTTTACCGAGCATCAGGGCGAGGCGGAGATGACGCAGCTTGCCGTTACCCGAAACGGTAAGCTTACAACATATGAGGCGCGAATACCGTGGGCGGAGCTTTTGACAGCGGATGCCCCGAGACTTACGTTGGGCGAATCGGTCAGATTTAATATGATAGTCAACGATAACGACGGCGCCGGCAGATGGGGCTGGGTTGAATACGGCTCCGGCATCGGCGTGGAAAAGGACGGCACGCAGTTTGGCTATTTAAGACTGATGGACAATAACAAAAAATAAGAGCACGTGACAATACGCTAATAAAAAACATTTTTGCTAACTTTACGAATTGATTTAATGATTTGCAAATGTTACAATTTAATCAGGATAAATAATGTGCGTGGTGGTGAAAGTTGACAAAATTATTAAGGCGGCTTTTGCCAATGCATCGGATTTTAAAAAATTATTTTGGAGGTTTTTTTATGAAAAAGAAATTAGTTGTATCGAAAAAGAAATTAGTGGTATTGTGGATTACAACGGCTGCATTATTGGTTTCTATGCTTGGCGCGGTTAACGTTTCTGCGGCTTCCCTCAATGTCGGCGTAAAGCAGGACTTTGAATCGGGAATAAATACGGGTAATGATTTGATTACTAAGGTACAAGATGAGCAGTACGGCGGAGTTTTGAACCTTTCATCGTCAGCCAATAAAGCGGATTGTGATATATCGTTTGATTTTGACCAACCCGCTTTATCGGGAAAGTATCTGATGAGCTTTGACGCCAAAATGCCGGAGCTGAGCGGCGGCAGTACGGTGCTGGGTATTTTTACGTCAAATGCCGAGAACAAGCAGCTGCGCTTTCTTGAATTGAACGGCGGAAGGTTTTTATCTACCAATGACGGCGCCAGTTATACTCAGATAGGCAATGCCTCTTATCAGCCCAATGTATGGCAGAGGTACGACGTTGCATTTGATTTCGACGCAAAGAGCGCACAGGCATATGTGAACGGTGAATTAAAGGGCGCCATTGACCTTGCGGCGCTGAATGTTACCGGTATGAAAAAAATACTGTTCCTCTATTGCGATTATACAAAAACAGCGCTAAGCGCGCAGGTTGACAACTTAAGCTTCAGACCGCTGCCCGCAAGCGCCGAAATGACAGCCGAATATACCTATAAGGGACAGTTTGAGGTGAATTTTTCGGAAACGGTTGTCGATATTGATGCAAACGATTTTGTGCTGACAAGAGCGCCGAAGAACGGCGGCGCAGAGGAAACCGTCCCGTTTGAGGTTGACTATATTACAGCAGACAAGGCTGTGCTTACCCCGGCTTTAAGCGGCGGCGCATATATATATAAGCTCACGTTTGTGAATAAAAAGACCATGCTGGGTAATGAAGTTTTAAACAGAGTATATACGTACACTTCAAATCAGCAGGACATTGATTGGAAATATACAGCGACCCCGAATGGTTATGTCAGTGAAGATGAGGAATACAGAGGAAGCGTTCTTACAAAGAACAGTACCGACGATGCAGCATTTGACGCCAACTGGTCAACACCGCTTACGGCAGGGAAATATATCTTCTCGTATGATGTTAAATTTGAGAATATTGATAAAAAAGTTATATTGGTAAGCCTAAACAACAGATGGTATCAGTCGATATGGGAGGACGGGGCGTTTGGAGAGGTAAAAAACGGCAGCTGGTCATGCACAAGATATGGCAGTAATACTTATATCAAAGATAACAACTGGCACAGGATAGACAATGTTGTGGACTTAGATTCCAAAAAGACATATACCTATTTGGACGGCGTATATACCGGAGAGACGGATATATCAGACAGAATTGCCGCCGGCGCTTCGTGGAATCAGGTAAACTTTAACAGTACGGGATCTGATGCCAAGGCGACCGCTTCTTTTGATAATATAAGTGTAAAATCCATTGACAATGATTTTGACGCCGGCTTGAGCATAGCGGGTGAGGATTTGGTTTATATTGATTTTAGTGAGACCGCATACCTGACAGATGATAATATTAAGGTTCAGGTGACATCCAATCCTCTGTCCGCGAAAGATGCGGAGGAGGTTGGTGCGGAAATCGTGTATCAGAACGGTACAAGGACTGCCGTTAAGCTTGCAAGACCGCTTGTAAATGGCGAGAGCTGTGTTGTTACATTAAACGGCGTTAAATCGTTTATGGGCAGAGAGCTGAAGAAAAATGCACTTACCCCGATTGCGTATACAATGGAAAAATCCGACGTCATTGCAGAGGATGATATGAGCAGCTATGCCGTGGGCGAAACATTAAACGGCAAGGGTCGGTGGACAAACGACCATGGAGATGCCTATTTGTACAAGGATGAAAAAGGTAAAGTAATACACAAGGGAGAAGGTACGACATATACTTTTGATAATCCTGTGACCAAGGGTAAGATTTCAATGGAACTTGATTTCTCAACAGTTACACACGAAACAGAGCAAGGCTTCTGGGTACTTTTTACAGATTTGAATGATAATATGATATGCCCGACAAATGAAGCAAAAAAAGAAGTAGTTTTTCCCTTTTT
>CALLZZ010000018.1 GCA_937858235.1 uncultured Clostridia bacterium | reverse complement strand
TGGAGACATCAAACTCCAGATTGCGAAAATGGTTCTCGCCCTGCCGACCGATGAACACTGTCACAGCTTTTGTTAAATCAATCATACTCCGTCACCCGGCCTTGACGAATCGTCGCTCCGCCCGTGAAGCTGCTCCAGAGCCGCCTTGAGTTTCTCGGGAATGGGCAGCCCCAGGTGCGCCGCGTTTTCCAGCATGGATACACCCTCGTTGGAGCAGTAGAAAAAGATAACGGCGGTACGCAGAACCTCGCCGTTGCCAATGAGATAGATGTCCATAATGTGCGAGACGCCCACCATTGCAAAAATCAGTACCTTTTTGCAGATGCCCTTGAATCCGATCTCGCTGGACAGCTTTTTATCTGCTATGGCGCACATGACACCGGTGATGTAGTCCACAACTACGAACACAAGCAGCGCATACAAAAAGCCGTCAAAGCCCCCGATAAACCAGCCGAAAAAGCCGCCGACAGCGGCAAGAGCCAACTGTACCCAATTCCAAATTTCTTTCATTTAGAAAGCCTCCTTTTTGTTTCGCATATAAAAATGCGCCCCGCATCCGCAAAGGCGCATTCTCCATATTGAGTTAAAGTATTAAAATCAAATTATGAATTTGCTGCATCACATCCGCTTTTGGCCGTCCTATTCCAATGGGCAGCCATGTTACGGGTGTGATATCAAAAGCCGATGAGGAATCAAAACCGTTGATCGCTGTTACGACAGGCTCGATGGCTTTTCGAAGCTCCGTGATATGGAACGGCCAGTTTTTAATCGTAGTCTTTCCGGCGGCAATTTCCTCGCTCCAAATCATCGGAGAAAGATTGTAATAGCCTCGCGCCATATTTACAGCAGTTCGGAGTGCTTGAATATGCGTCGCCTTCACATGGGTAACGTTTGCGGTGATCGTCTCAAATGGCGTCGGCAGCACCGTAAAAGTGCGTACAACCTCGGGACTTGCCGACTCGATATCGCTGTCGAGACATCGGAGAGCAATCGTATGGCTTCCGTTTGCTAAAGTTTCCGCCTGGTACACTGTTTTTGCACTATTGCCGAGATAGCCGCTTGTGGAAAACCGTTCGGGATTGTCCACGCTGTTGAACCATGCGCCTGTGTCTATTTTCACTTCTACAATCTGTGACTGGCCGTCCGGCTCGACACCCGTTGTAAGCATAAAACGCGGGGCGTTATTGTAGGTAGAGCTGCCGGACACAGGGCATACGATTGCTGGAGCGGTCGGAGGACTGTTTTTCTTTACCGTTCCGCTGACAACATAGCCGGAAACCGCATCTAAGGAATCGGTTACGCTGATGCGGTAACGGGTGTACGTTCCTGCTATCTGGGAAGCGTTCGCCGTAAATGTCCCCGAGGTGGAACTTGAAACAACAATTGTCAAAGCTTCATATGCCGACCAGTTCGTCCCGTCCGCAGAGGTTGAGCGCTGAATGACATATTGCTTGATGGCACTGGTTCCCGGTGCCGCTCCGCTCCATGAAATAGTTACAACACTGCCCTCATAAATCACGGGTGCTGCGGTAAAGGAGGCCGGCGGCGTTGGTAGTGTATTTTTGCGAACGGTGTTGCCTGATACCGTCCAGCCGGAATAAAAACTCTCGCCGGCGGTACCCCTTGTTCTGACCCTGAATTGGCGGTAATTGCCTCTCGTGGTCGGAGGGCTGACGCTGACGTTGTTGCTGGTTGCGGTCGTGTTCACTGTGAGCAGCGCTGTCCATGCTCCCCAGCTACTGTTGTCGGTCGAATCGCTGTACTGGATTTCATAGGATGTGATGGCGTTGCCCGCGCCGCCGGATGCGCCGCTCCACGAGAGAGTGACGTTTCCCTCAGACAATGCCGCGCTTACCGAGCAAACTGTCGGCGCCCCGCAGGCGGTGACGTCGCAGAAGATGCTGTTGCTGATCTTTTCGATTGAGTAAACATCCAGAGTGTCAATTGTCCAGAGACCGAATTGCGTATAGGTTCCCGGCGTGCTGGATACAACCGGGTTGTAGCTGCCTCCGCTGGCCGACAGGATCAGTATAGTCAGTACATTCCACGCGCTCCAATTGCTGTTGTCGAGTGAAGTGCGGCTGGCAATCTGGTAGCCCTGAACCGGACTTGTGCCGCCCGACGCGCCGCTCCATGTCAGCGTAATTGCCTCGTTGCTGTAAGCTGCAGGAGCAGCAATGGCAGATGTCGCCGGTTTTGGAGCTGTGTTTCTGCGAACGGAATTCGTGGACACTTTCCAGCCGGAGTAATAGCTTGCTCCCGCCGTGCCGCGCGTACGCACCTGAAATCTGCGGTAATTGCCCCTTGTAGATGGCGGCGAGGTGGCCACGCTCCCGCTGGTGGCGGAAGTGCTCACCGTAGCCAACGCAGTCCATGAGCCCCAGTTGAGATTGTCGCTGGAATCGCTGTATTGAATCTCATAGCTGGAAATCGTGTTATTGATGCCGCCGGAAGCCCCGCTCCAAGAAAGGGTTACGTCACCTTCAGCGAGGTTGGGACTGACCGAACAGGCGGTCGGCGCACCGCAGGCCGTGGTTAGGAGTGCGGAACTTAACACGGTGTAATTGGAGTTGTCGATGACCCCGGAGGTAAGGGTTAACCTGCCGTCCGACACCACCTGAAAGCGCACACCCTGTTCAGCGTTCCCCGTAGTGGAAGCACAGGTCACCGAAACATATCTAAGTCTCGGTGTAGTTCCGTCCCAGTTGTCACCGTCTACCGTCTTGATACGCACCTGCGATGAAGAGCCGTTCACGGTCATAGTACAAAGCAGAGCATAACCGTTGTGGATGAAAGAGCCTGATGAACCTAATGCAGCGGATATGGTAAAGTTATAGGTCATCTGGCTGTTGTTCGGCCGGCTCTTCGTATAGGTAATGGTGTAATGAACGGTCGGGCTTGAACCCGCCTGCAAAGATACGCCGTTAATATCCGCCATTGTCGTTCGCCCCCTTATTCATAAACGGCTGTCACAAGAGAATTGACCAGCCCGCATAGACTGGTATTCAGCCGGGTGTCGGTGATGTTGTTCGCGGCTACCGAGGTTGCGGCAGCCGGTATAAGAACATCGGCGATGCCGAGCTCATAAATATCGCTGGTTCTGGTCAGCGCCGGAGCCGATGGCGTCGCGGCCGGAGTACCATCAACAACAGCAAGTTGAATGCTCCGGCTGATCATACTTAAACGAACCACGATCCGGTCAATGCGTGGATTGCTTCCGTTTGCCGTGGTGAGCGGCAGGCTTAAGGCATCGGTGTTCTCATATCGGTATCCGTTGATCCATGCAGCGCCCGCCGCGACACTTATGCCTAAACCGCTGCCGGGCGATACCTGCAGATTGGTTGCTGCTTTGTAAAAAATCCCGTTGGTGACAAGGCTTCCGAAATAGGCAGCAAAATCCACTGCATCGTAAATCCTATCACCGCCGGATGAGTTGAAAAATCCGCTTTTCTCCATATTGCTTTCCTCCCGTTATGCCCTCGCGTAAGAGCAGGATATAAGGTAAAATCCTGTGGGCAGAGTAGATGCGGCGGCATTTGCCACTACGCCGCTTGTGCTGATTGTTATCGGCATATTGGTGCCGCTGCCGCCCACTGCAGTTGCCACAGCGCGTACTGTCGAGTAAGGGTAAAAGTTCGCATTTGTTATTGTTAGAATCGTGCCGCCCGAGGCGACTCCCGAAGCACCTACGTTGACCTGCATTCCGATTGAAACGACGCCCTTATTCACAAAGGACATATTTGAACCCATTGTGACACCGCTTCCAAGCGAGTAGGTAACTGATGTATCGGCTTCTTGGGCGATTTTCGCGCTTGTCACAGCGCCATTTGCAATCCGCGCCGTAGTGATTGGCTCATTGTTGATATTCAGCCAGTTAGCTTGACCAGCTGGGTTATTAAACACGAAAACTGAAATCACATAAAACGTCATGGTATTGCGGGATATAAAGAAGCCCATCGCCCTTTGATATCCGTTTCCCGTGTTGTCTCCATTGTGCTTTACCAGAAAGACATGACCGTCATCACTGGGTTGGTCACTGAATTTGTTGCCACTGTATGAGGTGAAGTATAAAGAATCTCCCGGCACCATGTTGTGCAGGGCATATTGACCGACCGATATGGTGCCTGCGCCTACGAATATTTCAAGTGCGGGGAGTTTCCCGTACAAGTTATTGATGGTATCTGCGACATTGTCACCCTGGATATCCGGCTCCACCTCCGATAAATCGCCCAAAGTTTCCTCTACAGCACCCAGCGTTCCTTCCACGACACCCAAGGCTTCCGCAACTTCTGATACGCCTGTCGGAGCCGACAGTGCTGTTTTGACCTCACTCATGTCGGAGCGGATTTTCTGCGCGATTGTCAGCTCGGCCTTTCCGAACACGACGCTGATGCTCAGGCCGTCCGCGTCATAGGTTTCCTCAACTTCTGTGATGCGCGTCGTCATGGATACGTCCCACGCTTTGGAGATGACCTGAACGGTCTGCCCGAGGTCAAAGTCTGTCTTGTATGTCAGGTTGCCGTGAGGGTTCACCGACGTATCGAACGAATAGCGGATTGCCTGCTCACTCAGCTTGCTTTGCCCCCGGAAAATCAACGCATTGGTGTAATCTGTACCAAAGTCCGCCGACTGCAGGTCTTTGGCATCCACAAAAATTTCCCGCCGGGTCTCTCCGGAGCCACTTGAAATAGTGGCAAAGGTGCGACCCGTGCCTTCGCCCTCGCCGCCGATGAGAGCGGTGTTGGCATAATCCGACGCGCTCTCGGTATAGCTCTGTTCCGTGAGGTTCTCATACTCCTTGGAGAACACCGCCTGTGAGACAGCGCCCCGATACAGCGTCACGGTAAAGATGTGCGTCGCCGGAGTGAATACGGTCTTAACGCCGATTTCCGAAGCCCCACATAGTTCCGTCACCGCATCCATCAGGTTTTTGTATGATATCTGGGAGCTGACGGAAACACCCAGGTTTGGCGACGAGAAGGTGATGCCTCCAATTTGCCGCGCCGTTTCAGCGGGACTGATGAGGTTATTGTTCAAAAGCTGCTCCACACAAGCCGAAAGGTCGCCGGACAGCTTCTCCGTTTGCCAGACAATGCGCCGGGCGAGGAAGGAGGTGGCAAAGCGGCCACTTGCCGTGATAATTTCTTTCTCTGTCTGAGACAGTTCCAGATGCTCAATAATCCCGGCTTCCTCGTCGTCGTTCTTCCAGATAAAATTACCTTCTTGCAGGAGCGCGGTGTTTTCCTGCGTCGCGATGGCTTTCAGTTCAAAGGAGCCACACTGGGAGTACCTCCGCGTCCAGCGCAGGTATTCAAATGATTCCATAATGCCCGTTAGTTCCCGGTCTGAATTATAGATATACAGTTCCATACTCACACCCCCAGAAACTGCGGACGATAGTAAATGCTGACCTCCAGCAGTTCCATATTGACCGAAGCGTCGTAACGCAAGGTGTTTACCCCGGCGGCAAGCTGAAAGAATGCTGAGCCGGTATCCAGCAACGAGAAAGCGTTTGTTATTGTAGAGCCATTAACGCTGACCACGCGCTTTCCTGCGAAGTGGGTATATACCCGAAGCTCCTCCCCGGCGCTCATCGTCGTGAGCAGCTTGATGTATTCCCCGGTGTCCATGTTCAGCAGTTCGGGATTTGTCACCGTACCCAGCGCTTGGAATACAATTTCGCAGCCGCAGGAAACGTCGCCGATGTTGTCTACCGTAATGATCTGGCTGGGCTGGCGCATCCCAAATTCCATGCCGCCCTCCGGCAACTCCAGTTCGAACTCAAACAGCGGTATCCATGACGCCAGTTCCTGCCGCACCTCATCCGGTGTTTCGAAGAAGGGTGATGGGCAGAGCAGGCTGACGAAAAAGTTAGGTATCCGCTGCCGGGTGGAAACGGTAAACCCGGCTTCCTCCACCACACAGGCAATTTGCCTCCCACGGAACAGGAGCGTACCTCGAAGCTTTGGGCTGAATATTTGGAGAAAGCGCTGACGGAGTATGTATGCCTCGTCAGGTGTGTTTGCCACGACGGTGCCTTCCAGCGTGATATTGCGCATATCCAGCGTTGAGGATATATAAAAAGCGCCGTCCTGATCCGGCGCTTTAAAGGTGTTGACGGTCTGGCGTGTGTTGCCAGTGCCGTCTATCTTTTTAAGAAAATACGGGCGGCCTTGTTTGAGCGTGATGCTCCTGCCGTCCGCATTGATATAGGTTAGCTCCATAGCCATCCCTCCTTTAATACTCCAGCGCCAGCTTGCGTGAGAAGTTCTTGAACTCCCGTGCCAGTTCCTTTTCGGACAGCGCCTTTGGCGTCACCACGGAGATGTTCTGTGTGATATTTGTGCCGGGAACAACTCCGCCTTGCCCGGATACGCCGCCGGTGCCGATATCAAACCGCGTGGGGATGGCGTTTTGCATATCCCGAGAAACTGCGGACATGGCATCCTCAAAGCCCACACCGATACCCTCGCCCATGTTCTTGCCAAGCCCAGCAAAGAGCGTTGAGGGCGAGTTGATACCGAAGAAGTTCTTAATCTTCGATACCACATTTCCGAAAAACCCGGAGATCTTATTCCACAGCCACGCACCCGCATCGGAGATACCATTCCATAAACCTTTGATGAGGTTGCCGCCGACCTGCGTCATCTGTCCGATGTAGCCGGTGAAGGCCTTGACCAGACCCGCGATAATCTGCGGCACCGCCTTAACGACCTCGACAATGATTTTCGGCAGATTAGCAATCAATGCCACCAGCAGCTGGACGCCCGCAAGGATGATCTTGTCGATGTTCCCGACGATGGCGTTTACCAGCGAGGTGACGATTTTCGGAATGGCAGCTACGACGGTCGTGATGATTTGCGGCAGGTTTCGAATTAAGGCAATGAGCAGTTTCACCCCGGCGTCTATGATTAAGGGGATTGCGCCAAGCACCGCCGTGATAATCCCGTCGATGATTTTCGGTATTGCATCCACAACTGCCTTGATGATGACAGGCAGTGCTGTCACCAACGAGGTCAGCAGTTGAATGCCCGCATCAATAATCTGCGGAATCGCTCCGATAACGAAGTTTACAATGGAAGTAATAATGGCGGGCAGGGCTGCGATTAATTGCGGAATCGAGTCCAGCAGCCCCTGAGCAAGCCCAAGGATGAGCTGCAGCGCCGCATCCAGAATCATGGGCAGGCTATCCGCCAAGCCTTGAACAATGGTTGTGATCGCGCGCACCGCCGCCGGTATCAGTTTGGGCAGAGCCGAGCCGATGCCGCTGACCAGAGCCGTCACCAATTGCACTGCCGCATCAACCAGGAGCGGAAGGCTGTCAATCAGAGCGCCGACTATCGTCATCACAGCGTCCACGGCGGCGGGGATGAGCTCAGGCAGGAGCGATAGAATCGTATTCAGTACCTGCGTGAAGATGTTTGTCACCGTTTCCAGCAGCATAGGGAGAAGGTCGGCGACCGCCTGCAGAATTGCCCCAGTCGCCTGAGGAAGCGCCGCCACGATGTTTTCAAGCACCGGCACGATATTCTTCACTACAGATTGGAATGCGTCCACAAGATTTTGCGTCAAGTTGGTCATATCCGCATTGGCATTTCCAAGTCCCGCTGTGAACGAGCCAAGGGCGGCTTGCAAAAGACCGATGGAACCGGCAATCGTTTGCGTCGATTCCCTTGCGAAGTTGCCCGCGTACTGCTCGGTGTTCTCAAAGAACATCTGCATGGCAACTTCAGCTTTTTCAGCGTTGCTTGCGCTTGCCCAGACGAAATCAAGACCTTTCGAGGCGGCATACGCCTGAACGCTGGTCGCATTCATAGCAACACCGAGGTTATCCATCATAGTGAAGTTACCCTTCGCGGCACCGGTGACGGCTTCCATAGCGGAGGACATATCGATTCCCATGACCGACGCCATATCCGCCGCCCTCTGCATGGCCTTCTCGGTCAGTGCCAGACTTTTTTGCTGTTCTATACCTGATCCCTGAAATAGGGCGCCCATTTTATTGGCGGTCGCCAGATATTCACTTTGGGAAACACCGAGATTTTTATACGCTTCCTCACCGGTTTTCTGAATGGAAGCGGCATATTTTCCAAACACAGCTTCCGAGCCGCCGAGGTTCTGTTCCAGCTCGCCAAACTGTTGCACGACTTCTTTGCCTAACTTTATAGCAGCGGCACCGGCGGCGATTGCAACTGCGCCCATCGCTACACCGATGCCCTTAAGCACGCCACCCAACTTCTCAAACCTGCCACCGGCATCTTCCGCACTTCTGCCCGAATCGTCCAATTCTTCGCCGAGATTATCCGCTTCAACCGTGGACTGTTCCAGCTCATGCTCCATTCCGTTAAGTTCAGCCTGCGCCTTGTTTAGCTGAATCTGCCAGTTTTGGGTGCGGCGGTCGTTTTCGCCGAAGGATTCGGAGGCGTTCTGCAGGGCGGCACGCAGGGTTTCAATCTTGCCCTTCTGCGCATCAATCTCCTTGTTTAGGACTTCATTTCTGGAGGCGAGCGACTGTACGGATTTGTCGTTTTTGTCAAATTGGCTGGTGACAAGCTGCATTTCAGAACCGAGAACTTTGAAACTCTGGTTGATATCCGAAAGTGCTTGCTTGAACTGCTTTTCACCTTCAATCCCGATTTTCATGCCAAAATTGTCCGCCATCTGTGCTCACCTCCTTAAATTCCGGGCGGAATGATATCGTCAATCGTCCGGGCTTTATTTGGCTTTTCAATACCATGCCACTGCTTGTGGCAGGCCCACAAATCCAGAAACAGACCGATGGGCATGAGCCAGAATTCCTCCGTGCTCATACCCATCTGCACTGTTCCGTAATAGAGAAGTCGAGTAAAGGTTTCCGCGTCAGTTTGCTGATGCAGTCCGTCTACTCGACTTGCGCGTTTTTTAAGGAGGTTTCGTCCTCGCTTTCAATATTGCGCTGGGTGCCTTTAAACATGGCTTCCGTGATAGCATTCTTGTAGGTCGCCAGATCAAGCGGCGAGGTGAGAAGCTCCACCTCATCCTCGGTCAGCAATTCCTCCGATTTTCCTTTGTTTTTGAGGTTGCGAATCAGGATGGACTGGTTTGCAAGCAGGGTGAGCAGCCACACGATCTCGTCCAGTGCCATCTCGAAATTTTCGGACTTCATCAGCTTCTCGCCGAGGTTTTCCAAACCGCCATATCGATTTGCAATTGCCTTGGTAGCACGTGTAGTGAGAATCAGTTCATATTCCTTGCCGCCGATATTGATAGCAGCGCTTCTTTCGGCTGCATTTGTAAAAATGACGTTATCCATTCTGCATCCTCCTTATGGTCCCGGTGTGTAGACCGGTTCGTAGACCTCGGTAAACCAACCAGTGATGGTGCCCGATGAAACGCCTGCGTCACCTTCGGTAACTTCTGCTTTCCACGGGTGTTTTCCAAAAGTGTCCAGTTTGTTGCGGCGCATGACCGTTCCCTCAACCGTGGGCGTGGAGAAGGTGATGGAATCCGACTTGGTTTGCAGATTGGTCGCGGGCAGACCGAATTTCACGCGGTAAAGCCAGAAATAGCGGTAGGTGCCGTTAGCCTTTTGTGCGCGGAAGCCTACCGCGACTGGTGTTCCCACGTTTTCGCTGGCGGAGATCAGCACACCATTGTCGTCTGTGGACGCGCCGGTTAAATCTGCCGCTGCCGTGGGGCCGATGTCGTCAACGCCGAGGGTAAGCGTACCGCTGTTGAAGTCTTTTACCACCTCGGCGGCACCGTCGTCAGCGTATAGGATCGCCTCCACCAGTTCCACTGAGAGTTCGGCGGTGATGGCTTTTGCAAGCACTAAAGGCGTAGCGTAGGTTTCTTCGCCGTTGGAATCCTCGGTTATTTTTGAATAATACAGTTTGTCAAGACCGATAGTTGCCATGTGTTATTCCTCCAATCCATAGTTTGGTGTTATGTTGTAACACTTGCCACAATCAATGGCGTAGTGGTGGTAGCCGGTATCGTCCTCATGGCCGATATACCGGCGGTCGGTAATCGTAAATTCTGCTCCCAGAAGCAGCGCTGTTATCTGCCTTTTTCTCTGGATGTAGTTGCCTTTGGAAAACAGCGAAATCCGCACTTCGGAAATATCGAAGAGCGGATTGTTATCCCCAAACAGGGCAAATTCGTCTGTCATCGGTGTGAGCACAAGGTATTCGTCAGGAGGAACGCCGGAGAAGATGCCTGTTTCCACAGGCAGAACAGGCGACAGCAGGGTGTTCAATTCTGTTAAAATGCTCATATGCCGTCAACCTCCTCCTGCAGCTTTGCCTTCATGGTTTCGATACAGGCATTCCTGCTTTGCGTTCTTGCGGGCTTGAGGAACGGCTTTGCCGGTTGCCCATGCCGCCCGTATTCGAGAATGTTGGCAATTTTGGCATTGCTGCCGCCGTCACGCCGAGGTTCAGAGAAACCGACCTTCACATTGAAATTTCCGTTCCTGTCCATCAAAGTGGGTGAAAGTCCCAGCGCGGATTCCAGTTCTCCCGTAGAACGGCTTTCAATTTTCGTGTTTTTGCCGACAACCGAGGAAAGGTTGCTTTTTACCTTGTCCAGAACGACCTTGCCGCCGGCTTCCAGCACCTTGGGGATAATCTCATCGGTTTTATCTCCCAGCCGGGATATTTTCTGGAGAAAGTCCTCCGGCATTTTCATTTCTGCTTTTGCCATGTTCGTCACCTCACACTCGGCTCCAGCTTTTCAGCCAGAACTTCAACATACATTCCACGCCCGCGAACATCCTCTGCGCTGACAATGCGGTAACGCCCGTCACCGCAGATGATGAATAGCGAAGTAGTTATCTCTGTACCGGGTATCTTCCGAAAACGGAAAAGGGCGGTCGCCTCGCTGAACGCCGCCATATTAGCCCACCGCTCGTTTCCGTGGCGATCCTCTTTGTATGCACGGATGGAAGCGACGATGTGATCTCCCTTGGTAACAAAGCCGTCCGCATCCTTCACCGGGGCGGTGGAGATAATGTCTATCGGGATATTCATTTTACCGTAGCTCATACTCACACCTTCCAATCCCGGTCAAGCCGAAGAAGCATATTGACCGTGTTCCAGACCTGCTGACCTGCCTGCACGCTGTCGCCGAAAAAGCCGGCCGTGCTGCCGTCCCGACTTTCGTAAAAGAAGGACGACAGCATAATCACGGCCTGCTCGGTGGTGGGTGGCATTGTGTTTTCTTCATAATAGCCCGTGGAAACGTGCTGGTAGCTTTCGGCATAGGAGACAGCGGCGGCAATATAGCTCAGCAGCAGTCCGTCATCCGCATCGTGCGCCAAGATCAGGTTTGCCTTTACTTTGGGGAGAAGATTATCTGTTGTCATACCGTCCGCCTCCTTTGGTCATTCTTAGTCGTCCGTCATCAAACCCGCCGCTTTTAGCTTGGCAAGTAGGGCATTGAAATCTGTGACCAGACCGGCGGCATCGGTAGCGGTACTGTTTACCTGATTTGCAGCAACAGGAAGCCCCGTTACCGAGGCTCCCTCCGCAATTTCCAATGTGCCGCCGATGACGGTTTTCTCGCCGCCTTGTTCGGTGTAGTTCTTTGAATTGTAGCTCATAAGTCAATCCCCCTTAAGCATGCTGCTTGAGCAGCTTGATGCCTTCAGGCAGCACGGTCTTTCCGTCCACACGCTGGAAAGCGTAGAAGCCGGTCTGCAGGTTGGCGATATGCAGTTCATCCGCACGACGCACGGTTCTGCCGCTGCGGTCGGCAATCCAGTAATTCTGGAAATCACCGAAAGCAATGGTGTATGCGTTTGCTGCGATGGCTGGCGCATACTGAGAGACATACACCGGGAAGCCGAGCAGCCGGTCGGGCTGATCAGCCTGCAGCGACGGCTGCCACATATACACGCCGTTGCCGTCTTTCAGCTTGCGAATCCCAGCGAGAGTGTTGCTGGCCAGGAGGAATACAGCATTTTTCTTGTAGCCTTCCTTCAGAGAATAGGTCAGCTCAATGAGTTCATCCGCTGTAATTGCTCCGGCCGCTGCCGTAGTCACGCCGACATCGCCGCCGCTCGCGGTGAAGATGCCCGTGGGCTGACCGCTGCCGTTACCGACACAGAAAGCCTGCTCTTCCTTCGCCGCAAAAGCGCGGGCGAAATTGTCGATGAGGTAGGCTTCGAGATCAAACATGGAGTCCTGAAGCAGTTCCTCCGAAACCAGCGCTGCCGCACGAAGAGTGTAGGCATCAAGGGAAAGCTGATTGAAGGTGGGTGTGCTGGGGGTAAATACACCTGATTCAGCCACCCAGTCGGCGGATACATCCGTTAATGCGACATTAATCCTGTGAGGTGCGGCGGTGGTGATAACTTTTGCAATAGAACGAATGACGTTCTCGCGCTCAAGCGCCCGGACAAGGTTTCTGTCGAACTCTATGGGTACGAGGTAGCCGCCGGTAGAAGGAGTGCCTTCCTCCATGACGTTATGAACGGGACGCTTGCCGCGCACGAGGTTCAAGAAGTCCTCACGGTATTCGGCGGTCGCCCTGTAGTGGACGGGCTTGCCGTCCTGTGCGTTGGGTTTTGCCGTGATGGGAGAGCTGGTGGGCTGCGCCATAGCGGCATCTCTTGCCACGCGGTCTTCCTCAAGGGCGATCTGACGCGCCATCGCGTCCACATCCGCGAGCATCTTGTCGTAAGTGGCATTGTCTTCGGGAGAGAGGACGCCGTCCTTGGCGCGGGTGTCCAGAAACGCCTTTGCCGCATCCCATGCCTTTGCGCGTTTTTCACGCATTTCGAGTACCTTTTTCATAGTAAAATACCTCCATTAAATGTATTTACGGGCTTGCAGTTTCTGCATAGCCGTTTCGATGGAAACGCCGGCCGGCGCATCCGGCTTCTTTTGCTCCGGCTTTGGAGCGGATTTAGAGATGAGCTTGTTCATAAGCGAATTGGTGACCGCCCTGCGGGAAAACGCAAAGACCACATCTTCGGTATGAATGCGCTTGGAGTCCTCCAAGATGCCGTCGGCAAAGCCCAGCTCGATTGCTTTGTTCGCGTTCATCCAGGTTTCACCGTCCATGAGATGAGATATTTTCGCCCTTGACTGCCCGGTCTTGATTTCATAGGCGTTGATGATGCTTTCCTTGACCTCGTCCAGCATGGCGATGGCCTTCTGCATTTCCTCGGTATCGCCAATAGCAATTGACATCGGATTATGAATCATCAGCAGTGCTGTTGGAGCCATAAGCACCTCAGTACCCGCCATTGCGATGACCGAAGCCGCGCTTGCTGCCAAGCCGTCAATTTTTACTGTGACATTGCCTGTGTAGTCCATGAGCATGGTGTAAATCTGCGAAGCCGCCACGCAGTCCCCGCCGGGAGAGTTGATCCATACGACGATGTCTCCGCTGCCGGAAAACAACTCATCCTTGAACATCCGAGGTGTGATCTCATCGCCCCACCAGCTTTCGTCCGCAATGGTGCCGTCAAGGCAAAGGGTGCGGACACCCGATTCCTCGTCATTGTCCCAGTTCCAGAAATGCGCTTTATCACGCACCCTGACGGGGACTTTGCCTGGGCTTTGCGCCCGATTTGTTTTGTCCATCTGAGGTTTCCTCCGTTTCTGTTATAGTTGTGTTTGCGAACGCACCGGCGTCCTGCAATTTGGTCATCGCGCCGTTGATAAGATAAAGGTCACCGCCGAGCTCCTCCGGTATCCGGTCAAGGTTTTCAAGCTGCCGGATATCGTTGGCACTCATCCAGCCGTTCTGCCGCGCCGTAGCGTAGCCTGTCATACGGCTCTGATAATCACCGCGCAAAAGTCCGTCCACATTGAACTTGGTGAACACTTCGCGCTTTTCGCTTTCAAGCAGGAGCGACTTGTTCATCGCTTGTTCCCAGCGGATGACCCACGGGTCGAGGGTATATTTCACAAACTCCAGCGACTGCTGTTCAATGTTGGAGAAAGAGGATTTTTCCAAATCCGCCAGCATATGCGGCGGCACTCGAAAGATGCGGGCAATTTCGTTTATTTGAAATTTCCGTGTCTCGAGAAATTGCGCCTGCTCGGGAGAGATAGCAATCGGTGTATATTTGAGACCCTCCTCAAGCACAGCGATCTTGTTGCTGTTGGCGCTGCCGCCAAAGGTGGACTGCCAGCTTTCTCTGATGCGCTCCGGGTCTTTTAATGTGCCGGGGTGTTCCAGCACTCCGCTTGGTGCCGCTCCGTTGGCAAAGAATTTAGCGCCGTATTCCTCAGCGGCGATGGCAAGCCCTACGGCGTTTTTTGCCATAGCAATCGGTGAGTAGCCAACCAGCCCGTCAAAGCCCAAACCGAGAATGTGCAGCACATCGCTTGGTGCGAGGATAATATCACTCGGCTTGTTCTTACTGACCTCCGGCGCATCGTCGCTACTTTTTCGGTAGCGGTAATACAGCCGTCCCTGTGAATCCCGGTCCACGGTCATCCGGTCGGGCATGAGGGGGTACAGCGCCACGACGTCGCCGCGGGCATTGCGGATAATCTGCGCATAGGCGTTGCCTGTCAGCAGCAGATGATTCATCATGGTCTCCCGGAAAACAAACGATGTCATCTCCGGGTTCGGTTCATCGTGCAGTACACGCCACAGCGGATGTTCAAGATATTTGTCCTTGCTCCCGTCGTCGCCGTATTTGTAGACGAAAAGTGGCAGGCCAGCGATTGCTTCGGATAATATACGGACGCAGGAGTACACGGCGGTCATCTGCATGGCGGTCCTTTCATTGACAACCTTGCCGGAGGATGAGCCGCCCCATAAAAAACTGGTGCCGCCGCCCAAGTTTTTAGGCTTGTCACGAGCTTTGAATATTCCTTTAAAGATGTTCATAGGCAGTTCCCTCCAATTAAAAAACGAGCAGTCCACGTGTGTTGTACACGCTTTCGCCCGTATCGTTGCCGCACCGAATCGCCCGGTCAAGCGCCATGATGGTGGCTACCGCGCCGTCGATTTTCTCGGTGCTTTTCTCTTTGTCAGCTTTGATGTTGCCGGCCGGGTCGGTGCGGATGAAGATGTTGTCCATCATCCAGCGCAGAACCGGGTGGCCGCCGTGGGCGATTTTCTCCTCCAGCGTTAGCTTCATCAGTTCTTTTGTCGGAGGACTCATATCTTTAAAGCCCTGTCCGAAAGGTACGACCGAGAATCCAAGGTTTTCAAGGTTTTGCGTCATTTGCACGGCACCCCAGCGGTCAAAGGCTATTTCACGGATGTTGTATTTCTCACCGAGGGTTTCTATGAACTGCTCGATGTAACCGTAATGCACCACATTACCCTCGGTAGTTTGCAGAAAGCCCTGCTTTTTCCAGACATCATAATTTACATGGTCTCTGCGCACACGCAAATCGATATTGTCCTCCGGTATCCAGAAGTACGGCAGGACGCTGTATTTATCCGCTTCATCTTCCGGTGGAAATACCAGCACAAACGCCGTGATATCGGTGGAGGACGAGAGGTCAAGCCCTCCGTAGCAGACACGACCTTCGAGCGACTTTTCATCCACGGGGAACGCGCAGGCATCCCATTTGTCCATCGGCATCCAGCGCACAGCCTGTTTGACCCATTGGTTGAGCCGGAGCTGCCGGAAGCTGTTCTCTTCGGCGGGGTTCTGCCTTGCTGATTCAAACGCTGCTTTGACTTTATCCATTCCTACCGTAATACCGAGGGAGGGATTGGCTTTTTTCCAGACCTTTGGATCTGTCCAGTCATCCTCTTGTGCCGCACCGTAAATCACCGGGTAGAAGGTCGGGTCGTGCTTTCTGCCATCAATAATATCCAGAGCCTTTTGATGGACCTCCCAACAGATGCTGTTTTGGTTATCCCCGGCGGTGGTGATTAAAAAATATAGCGGCTGCATTCTCGCATCGCCGCTGCCCTTGGTCATAACATCAAAAAGTTTTCGATTCGGCTGGGTGTGCAGCTCATCGAATACCACACCGTGGGTATTGAAACCATGCTTGTTGCCGACATCGGCGGACAGCACCTGATAGATGCTCCCGGTCGGTTGATAGATAAGCCGCTTGGTTGCGTCCAGTATTTTGACGCGTTTGGAGAGCGCCGGGCACATCCGCACCATATCCGCCGCCACATTGAAAACGATGGATGCCTGATTGCGGTCAGCAGCACAGCCGTAAACCTCGGCGCGTTCTTCGTTATCCCCACAGGTGAGGAGCAGTGCGACAGCGGCCGCAAGCTCGGACTTGCCCATCTTCTTCGGGATTTCCACATAGGCGGTGTTGAACTGGCGGTAGCCGTTGGGTTTCAGGGTTCCGAACACGTCGCGGATAATTTGCTCCTGCCAATCGATCAGCTCGAAGGGCTTGCCGGACCAGGTGCCTTTGGTGTGGGCGAGGGCTTCAACAAAAGCTACAGCATAGTCGGCGGCGGCCTTGTCATAAACCGAATCTGTGGACTTAAACCGTGTCTGTTTGTATTTCTTTAGCTTTCGAATATTACCGCCTCCTTCCGAGCATAAAAATAGACCTGCATTAAGCAAGCCTTCAAAGTCTATTTGTACGAGAGACAGCCCCTTTTCGGGGTGTCCTCGGCTGTCTCGCTGTTTGTTACGGTCTGTGTTCCAGTTTTACGTCCTCGCCCTCAAAGTGGACGATGTACCGGGTTTCGGATCGCTCGCCGGGGAGCCCAACGATTATCCGCAATTCACCGTTCTCGAAGGCATTGTAGGTTCGCAGGATTTTCGCCCCTTGAGGTAGCTGCGCCTCGACCTGCTGCCATTGTATTTCGTTCATTTTCGTTTCCTCCGTTTAGTGTGTTTTCCCTTTCGGTAGTGACATATTACCTCTGAAAGCACACTATATCCAGTCAATTACGCGATAAATCAGGGCATAAACTACACGAATATTAAGGCTGTTATTGCCGTAGAAATTGTGTGATTTACAGCGTTATTCCTCTCCTGTGAGGATGAAGCGGACGTATTTGTCCCTATGCTCCTCAAGGAAAACCACCAGCTCGTAGAAGTTCATATCGTAAGCGATGCGCTGGACGGCGCGGGTATCGAACATATTTGTAAGCCCGGTATCCCGGACGGCGAGAATTTGCTCTTTTACCTTACGGTCCATCGCTTATTTCCTCCAGTTTTCTGCATAAATCCTCGCCATAAACAACTTGAAGGGAACTGCCGTTGTCCCAAGCGACGCCCAAGCTGCCGAGGTCATCAACATACCGTACAGTGCCCTTTGTACCGATTGGCGGCGCTTGAATGTCGTCCATGCGAAGAAGCTCTACACGGCAGCCGACTGGGTATTGTTTTCGGATGCGTTCCACGGTTTCTCTTGATGGAAAATTATTGTTCATCTTCAGTTACCTCGCTTTTCGGAGTTTTGAATGCCGAGCTGCCGGAGAGATTTTTCAGCAAAATTTTACGCTCCCCCTTGTATGCCGCTCCGATAAAGCCCAGCCTGAGGAGAAAGCATCTGAAGGCGTACTTGTCGTTATCAGTCTCTTTTTCCTTGGCAGTGACTCTTTTCTGTGCCCTTGCCATTTCACAAAGCGCAGCCACAAAATGCGTGTATGCCTTGACGGCGTCCGGGTCGGTACCGTCCTCAAACCACGGAAACCGAACAATGTCATCTGCTATTTCGAGTTCGAGCGTTTCCGCACCGAGAGCCTTTTTGATGAGACTGCCTTTGCTTTCGACCAGCCGCTTGAGATTTTCCAGCGCCGTGTCGGTGAAGGAGGCGCGAGGCATTTCAATCACCAGTCCGATGTCCTCATCGGTTTCTGGAACGTCGCTTGCCTGCATACCGTTTTCGCCTTGGAAGTTCTCATGGCGTGTGCGCCCTAACCCCAGTTCCTCCCGTCCATCCATCCGTAAGTCCTCGAAGTCCGGCGTTGCACCCATCCCGCCAAGTCCGCTTTCGTAGGTGTCGGGTTCGTCATAGTGTCGGGTGTCGCCATCTGCGCCAAAGCCCTGTTGGTGGAGCGCATCCTCCAAGTCGAGGTTGTCGGGACCTGTGAGCGTTCCAATCTTATCGATGTGGTAGCTGCCTACCTCGTAGGCGAAGGTTGGCGCTCCGAGGTATTTGGTTGGGGAGTTCAGCGCTGTGCTGATTGCTCCGACCAGTGATTTGCGTTCGCTGCCTGTTACATTGTATTTGAGTTCCATTTTCAAACCGCCTTTCTTTTTGGTAGTCACATATTCGCTCTAAAACACTTATATAGCAAGTCATTTCAAGCGTTCTCTGTGGAGAACAAGGCGGTCATTTATCGGTGGAATCTTGTGTATATGACACAATTCCCATAAGCACAAAATCGACGCATGGCGAAACCTTAGCTTTCATCGGAAAGAGGGCTGATCGTGAGTTTACTCATCGACAGCCACCTCCGTATATTTCATCGTGACACCGTCACGGATAACAGAGACGGCATCGGCGCTGGCGACTTGCTCGATATACCGCTTTACAATGACATCGCAGTATTTTTCATCAAGCTCAATAGTGAAACAAATCCTGTCGGATTGCTCACAGGCGATGAGTGTAGAACCGCTGCCGCCGAAAGGGTCGAGCACGATGCAGTTTGTTAGACTGCTATTCATGATCGGATATGCCAGCAACGCAATCGGCTTCATGGTCGGATGGTCAGCGTTTTTCTTTGACTTTTCGAACTCCCAAATGGTGGTCTGCTTGCGGTCTGTGTACCAGTTGTGCTTACCTTTTTTCTTCCAGCCGAACAACACAGGCTCGTGCTGCCACTGGTATGGGGAGCGCCCAAGCACCAGCGACGGCTTTTTCCAGATGCAGCACCCGGAAAGCTGAAAACCTACGTCCGAGAATGCCTTTCTGAAATTCAAACCTTCGGTGTCGGCATGAAACACATAAATGGAAGCGTCCTGCGCCATCGCCGCTTCGGTGTTCGTAAACGCCGCAAGCAGGAAGTCATAGAACGCTTGGTTGCCCATGTTATCGTTTTTGATTTTACCTGCGGCACCTTCATAATTGACGTTGTATGGCGGGTCGGTCACCACCAGATTGGCGAGCTTCCCATCCATCAGAGCGGTAAAGGTGCCGGCTTTGGTGGAATTACCGCAGACCAGCCGATGTCGACCGAGCAGCCACACATCGCTCGGCTTGGTCATGGTGGGCTTTTGTAGTTCTGCGTCCACATCAAAATCATCGTCGTGGATACCATCTTTTAAGCTGTCCTTGAACAGGTCGTCAATCTCTCCGGGGTCGAAGCCCGTGAGTGAAACATCGAAGTCCGCACCCTGCAAATCCGCAATGAGTAGAGCCAGCTTGTCTTTGTCCCAGTCACCGGATATTTTATTGAGCGCAACATTGAGCGCCTTTTCCTTTTCGGCGTCCATCTCAACGACCACACACTCGACTTCGGTAATGCCCATGCCGAGTAATACTTTCAACCGCTGGTGGCCGCCGACGACATGGCTTGTGGTCTTATTCCATATAACGGGTTCAACATAACCGAACTGCTCGATGGAGCGTTTCAGCTTTTCATATTCTGGGTCACCCGGCTTGAGGTCTTTTCTGGGGTTATAGTCGGCGGGGATGAGCCGCTCAATCTGAATTTTTTCTATCAACATATTTCTCCGCCGCCTTTCTCAGTTCTTTGTAATGCTCACTGCCGTCCTCCCACGGGAATAGACAGGAATTGAAGTGTCCGTAGGCCGCCGTGTCCTTATAGATGACATTGCGCAGTCGTAGCTTTTCGATGATTGCCGCCGGGCGCAGATTGAACACAGACAGCACGATTTCACGCAGTTCATCATTGGTGAGGGCGTTCGTACCAAAAGCGTCGATGTCTACTGCCACAGGATCGGCCTTGCTGATGGCATAAGAAAGAGCGACCTCGCATCTCTCAGCCAAGTCGCTCCATACGATATTTTTTGCGATGTACCGTGCCATGTAAGCGCCGCTGCGGTCCACCTTTGTGGGGTCTTTGCCGGAAAACGCTCCGCCGCCGTGAAGAGCAAGCCCTCCGTAGGTGTCCACCATCATCTTTCTGCCCGTCAAGCCTGTGTCGGCGGCGGGACCGCCCTCGACAAATCTGCCGGAGGGATTGATAAGGATTTCGGTGTCATCGTCAAAGGGAAAGTCCTCAAAGCACTGCCAGAGCACGTTTTGCTTGATGTCGGAGTAAAGCTGCTCCTGTGTTTTATCCTTGTCGTGCTGAACGGAAACCACGATAGTCTTTATGCGCTTGGGCTTGCCGCCCTCATATTCAACCGTGACCTGCGCTTTGCCGTCCGGCAGAATACCTTTCACGATTTTATCCTTGCGGACGGTATCCACACGCTTGACGATGCGGTGCGCCAGCACCAGCGGGAGTGGAAGCATCTCACGGGTTTCATTGGTTGCATAACCGTAAACCGTGCCTTGGTCGCCGGCACCCATGGAAGCATAGCGTTCCTCACTGCCGTTTCGGGCTTCAAGAGCGGTGGTCACTCCGGCGTCGATATCCTTGCTCTGTTTATGGACGAATACAAAAATCGTAAACTTCCACGGATTGTAGCCGACCTTGCGGAGGACTTCACGCACCTCCAAGCGGATGTCAACTTTGCCGTCGCAGGTGATCTCGCCCGCAACGATGATTTTTCCTTTTGTCGCCATGACTTCGCAGGCAACACGGGAGGACTTGTCTTTGCGCAGACAGGCATCAAGGATGCTGTCGGCAATGAGATCGCACAGTTTATCCGGGTGTCCGGCACAGACGCTTTCTGCTGTTTTATAAGTAATCATAGTTTATTTTCCTTTCCGAGCGGAGAGAAGCCGCTCCATCACATCGTCCTGCGGATTGGCTCCGTTGTATTCGCCGGTGCAGTTTTCCTTTACGATCTGAAATATTTCCATCCACAGGCGGTTGGTCTGGTTCATATAGTTCTGGCCCATCGCCACATAGGGGCTTTGGATAGCGTTGCCGGTGGTAGGGTGCTTTGCTAAAAACCCGTACTCTGTCACGGCCTCCTCACATTGAATCCATCGGGCCACGCTCATGGCATAGCGTTCCAGAAGCTGCGGAGAGACAAGCGTCGAGCAGCCCCGCTCGTTCAGCCATACCCATGTGGATTTATATATTTCACTTGCGACGAGCGTCTTGCCGTCCTTCTGCACAGCTTCAAGCATCTTGTTAGGCTCGGGCATCGTCTGACCCTGCAAGTCCGCCGTATCTGAAAACTCCATCACAGTCAATTTTCTGCCGCCGGGGTTACCGGCTGATATTTTGTCGGCGAGTGGTTTCTTTTTTGCACCCGCACCGACACGAGCGCCACCTCTGTTGGTGCCGTCTTTCGCCATATTCATCACACTCCTTTTGGGCTGGGTCTATTCCCTTGTCTGATTGTGCGTTTTTCAACACGAAGCCCCACGCCGCTGTCCAGATTTTTTTGCTTTAGAGATTTTGATACCCCACCGGGAGTGGCCATGAAGAATAGATTGCTTTGAGGCATCGTACCAAAATGTAAACGATGCCTCTTTCAATATCCTTTTCCCCATCGGTCGCCGCTCTCGGCGGTGATACGGGAGTGGCAGGCTTTGCAAAGAGCCATGAGGTTCTCTGTATTACTGCCGCCGCCTTTAGAGAGTGGGAGGATATGGTGCACCTCCTCGGCAGGCGTTAGTTTTCCTTGCTTTTGGCATTCCTCACAGAGTGGATGCGCCTTGATGTATCGGTCACGAATACGCTTCCACGAACGACCGTATCGTTTGTTGGAAGCAGGGTCACGTTCGTAATGGTTGTAGCGTTTGTCCATGACCTTCTGATGCTCGGCGCAGTATTGCTCGCGTACAGCAAGCCGACCGCAGCCGGGGTAGGCGCATGGACGTTTCGGTTTGTATGGCATTCGGTTTACCTCCTCGCGGGCATAAAGAAAGCCCTCATAGGATTTCTCCCATGAAGGCTCTCTGCATTCTGTTTCCACATTATAATACTATCATAAGTGGAAGGTGTCTTTCAGTGTCTTTTCGTGTCCACTTCCGAAGAAGCGGGAATGCTACATTCCTCCAGCGCCCAGTTGTGGAGCTTATGTGTGTATCGCAGGTCATAACCCATGTCCACAGCAATTTTCTCCCAAGACCGGAAACAGAGATAACGCTTCTCCAAAAGGGTCTGGTGTTCCGGGTTGGATACCGCTTTGATGACGCCCATGATTTCTTTCTTGAGGTCAACCAGCTTATCGATGTCACGGTTGATTTCGTTCTGCAAGTCAACAATTTTACAAATGGCGTCTGCCATGTGGGAGGTTGAACCGCTGGGATTGCGGGGCATACCGGTCAGCACTGACGTACATGTTGTTGCCAGTTCGTTAAGGGAATCCACCTGTTGGAGCTTGGACTTAATGCGCATATCAAGGTATCGGGCCTGAGAAAGGTAAGTTTTAGTATTCATAGCACGCCTTCTCCTTTCTCAGCTTGGCAATTAGCATCTCCGGGGCAATGCTCGTCAGGACACTAAACCAGCCGGAACGAAAGAAACGCTCAATACTGGCGAGCTCCTTTTCATCATCGTGCAACCGATAATCCTTAACCGCCTGCAACACGATGGCACTTGCTAATTCTTCATAAGGATTCATAATCTGTACCTCCGATATTTTTGTTCCTCTCGGATTGGCACGGATTGTCTCAGGGACATAGTCCCCTTGTTGTCATTAGATTTTCAAGTCCGCTTTAACAGCATCGATGAGTGCGGACTGTGTTTTATCCTTCTTTTTCAGCGCTGACATAATTTTTTCATCAATGGTATCTTTGGTGATGAGGTGGTGGATTACCACGGTATCGGCTTCTTGGCCTTGCCGCCAAAGTCTCGCATTTGTCTGCTGATACAGTTCCAAACTCCAGGTCAGGCTGAACCATATCAGTGTGGAGCCACCAGATTGCAGGTTTAAGCCATGTCCGGCAGAAGCGGGGTGTACCAGGGCCACCGGCAGTTCACCGTTGTTCCAGCGCTTGATAGAATCGGCAGTATCCAGCTTGGAGAACGGAATATGCCGCTTGTGCAAACGTTCCTCGATGCGGTTGAGGTCGTGATTAAACCAGTACGCTACGAGGATGGGCTTTCCGTTTACCGCTTCAATCAAATCCTCCAAGGCATCAAGTTTTCGCTCATGTATGGGGATATAATCGAGTCCAGCGTCACGCTGGTCTCCGTAAACAGCACCGTTTGCCATCTGCGTCAATTTATTGGACAGACCCACGGCACTCTGGGCATTGATGTCCTGACCGTCAAGACTGAGTATCAAATCGTCTTTCAAGGTTTTGTAGCATTCCATCTCTTTTGCGGAAAGCCGTACCGAAACTTCGTTTATTACGCATTCCGGCATTTTGAGGTAGTCGGTGGACTTCATGCTGATGGTGATATCTGACACAAGACGGTAAATGGCATCCTCGGCACCGGGCTTCGGTTTATAGCTGAACACAATCTGCTGATTGTGCTTGTCTGGTACGAAATAAGCATCGCGGAAGTTGGTTATGAACCGACCGAGTCGTTTGCCCATATCCAGCAGTCGAAATTCAGCCCATAAATCCATGAGACCGTTGCTGCTCGGTGTTCCCGTCAGTCCCGTGATGCGTTTGACGGAAGGGCGAACTTTCATCAGACTGCGGAACCGTTTCGCCTGATAGGACTTAAAGGACGAAAGCTCATCGACCACCACCATATCGTAGTCAAAGGGCAGCCCGCTCTTTTCCACAAGCCATTCGACATTTTCTCTGTTGATGATATAAATGTCGGCTTTTTGCAGTAGAGCTGCTTTTCGTTGACCCTCGGTACCTACCGCCACGGAATAAATCAGCCCGTGCAGATGTTCCCATTTTTCAAGTTCCCCAGGCCATGTATCACGGGCGACACGAAGGGGCGCGATAACAAGAACCTTGTGTATCTCAAAGCTGTCGAACAGCAGGTTATTTATAGCGGTCAGCGTAATGATACTCTTGCCAAGGCCGCAGTCGAGGAATATGGCGGATACGGAATGTTCCTCGATATACGCCGTGGTATATTTTTGGTAATCATGCGGTTCATATTTCATCTAGTATCCCTTCAATCTGCGTTTCATCGTCCAGCACATACACTCGAAAGCCAAGCCGCCGAAGCATTCCATGCCTTGCCATCTGCAAAGGACGCGGTTTGCATCCCATAGCCTTGACTTCTACGAATGCCATGCGCCCGCCCGGTAAAAGCACGATGCGGTCGGGCATTCCGTCAAAACCGGGGCTTGTGAACTTGGGGCAGATGCCGCCCATATGTTTTACTTCTTTTACTAGTTTTTGCTCTGTTTGTTTTTCTCTCATAGCCGATACCTCCCGTGGACAAGCGGACGAAAATTTCTATACGCGCGCAAACACATACGGACAGGACACCTATTACTATTAAACTTAATGTATTTTTGTACTATATAGAAATAGCTGTCCGCCTGTCCGAAAAAGAGCCGTTTTTGCTCGTCTTTATAGGTTTTGAGGTTCGGACAACCTCCGTGATGGGGACAAGTTATTGAGGATTGTCCCAATAGGTTGTCCGCCACAGTGCCTAAACACGCTTATACAAACGCTGCCTGCCGTAGACGGGCTGCGTCTCCCGCTCGTCGGTTTTATGCCAGCCCTCAATGCGCAGCATAATCGCCGCTATCGCGTAGGAATCGGATGGCTTGATATCCTCTTTGCGTTTTCCAAAGCATTCACACCAGATTTCCAGATTACTTACGCTGTTTCGCCGCACCGTACCTTGCGGTTGGGTCGGGCTGTCCGGGTCTCTGATATACTCCTGCCTTGCGTAGATGTCCATACCGCTCCAGTTTTCCGGCAAAAGCAAAGTCAAATATGCGCTGACAAGACCTTCGCGGTCGTCCTGCTCCATTGCGTTGGCCTGCTCCGCCTGAGAATAAGTTTCAAGGTTGCTGTCGAGATACAGCTTTTCGCCCTTCTCAACGAGTACCAGCACCTCCGCCCATATCTGCTGAACATCCTCATTTGTCAGATCCCACGGTTTTAGCCTGCCGGTGCCGGGAGTTTTGACCGTCCAGAAACGGCGGTTGCCCGTAATATCACGTAGATAACCGTTTTGCGAATTGGTCGTGCCGAAGAAAATACATTGCCTTGGATGCGGCGTAACACGCCTGCCGAAGGAAGCTCGGTACTTGTCGTCCTGACGGGAGATGAACGCCTTGACCTTATCGATGTCCGCCTTCTTCATACCGGCAAGCTCACCGATTTCAAGAATCCAGTAGCCCTGCAGCTTTTCGGCGGCGGTCTTATCGTTCATATCTGTAAGCGAAAGGCTATCCGAATACCACTCGCCGCCCAGTTTGGCGATAAGCGTAGACTTGCCGATACCCTGATTGCCGTTGAGTACCAGAATATTGTCGAACTTGATACCCGGATGCTTTACGCGGGAAACCGCACCGCACAAAGTTTTGCGAGTGACAGCACGGGTATAGGCGTTATCCTCAGCGCCGAGATAATCGATGAGGATAGTTGACGCACGGGGTTTGTTATCCCAGGGCGGTAAGCTGGCAAGATATTCTCGGATTGGGTGATAAGAGCGGTCGTCCACGACCTTGGCCACAGCAATCTGGTAATTCCGTGCGGAGAAGGCGCCGTAGTTGGCGTCCACATAACAGATAAGCTGTGCGTCGTCGGCGTCACGCCAAAAACGCGCCGGGTGCTGCCACGGTACATCTCCTTTTATCTCCATTCCGTCCGCAAGCTGGTTGAAACACAGAGCCTTGAGCTGTGGATCGTTTTCCATGATGAGCGTAATGTTGTGCAAACTGTTCTGAAGCGAACCGCCGCGATCCCGCCGGAGCGCCTTGGTCCAATCGTCAAATTCCTCCGAAGCGAATTCCTGCTTTTCGCGCAGGAGCATGGTGTTGACAAGCTCATCTTTTACCGCGAAGTCCATCATGGCGGTAAAGGATTTTTTCTCGTCGTCACCGAATTTGTGGATGCGCACGAGATCAAAAGCGTTCAGCAGCTTACCGCAGGCGGGGTCTGTCGCATGGTGGCTATAAGCGAATTTATCATCGTAAACCACAACGCCGGCGCTGCTGTCCGCCGGGATATAATCGTAGCGGCCGTCCATTGCCGAGGGCGCGTATATGTCCGGAAGGAACTTACAGATCGCGCTTTCAATGGTATATGAGCGGCAAAACGCACCCACTGCACCGGACTTTATTAACGGGTCCTCCTGCGTTCCTTTTGTCGGAGCATTTACTTTGCTCTCTCGTGACGTTGTTGGAAGAAGTGAACAATCGCGCCAATTGGGATGAGCCGCAAGCACTGCGTCCGGGTCAAGCAATTCGCCCTCAACGGTTTCGCATATATACTCGCCGTTTGACGGACAGGTAGGCCAGTACATAAGCTGATTTGGTATGAAGGAACACTCGTCGAACATATCGATGCCGATATCTGCCGCCAGATAACGGGAAACCGCCGCATATTCGTCTGCGGATACATCTCTCGTAAAGGGTGCGACAATACGGAGTCTCGGTGCTTCCGGTACATGACCGTGAGTCGAATACACGGCGCAGCGAAAACCAAGAGTATCCTTCAGCGCCGCAACGAACTCCGGCGTGGCATGGTCAAGGTCCGGCGTCCACATGGAGCGGCAGTCCACGTTCGTGACTTTACGCAGATTGTCACGCAAATGTCCTCCGACAAACCCGCCTTTATCCTTAATTTCGTCACGCTGACCCTTTGGGAGCTTTGGATATTCTTCTACTGTTTCGGTCGTGCGAATGGGCGTTTTCAGCCGTTCGCAAATATCTTCAAATGTTATGGTCTTGTTTGACCATATTTTCGCTTGGCGAGAATTGCCGAGCGCAATTTTCAGGACTCTCATGAACTGACCTCCTCGCAGTTTTCGGTAAAATAGCGCAAGCGGTAGTTCTTCCACTTGGCTATCTTGATTTCGGCTTCCATGCCGGGTGATATGACGCTGCCGAACACCCACACCTCGGAGCATTTGCTCATGAGGGCATTGCCGAAGAACAGACCTAGCTGCCGTTCCTTTGGGTCGGCATCATTCATGAACTGCGGGAACAGCAGATGCGGGGCAACGGGAATGTACCCGTTGTCGACCGCGTGGCGGCTGTATTTTTGAGCAGCTTTTATATTGCCATCCGTATCCCCGGCATATGGAGAGCAAATGTATACGATGGGACGAAACGCGCGGAGTGCCTTTTCTTCCGCTTCAATAGCCGAGAGCGCGGCATAGGTCGTCGGGTCATAATAGCCCTCGGCGTTAAATTTGCTGATGCTCATGCCGCCGCCCTCCTTATTCTTTCTCTTCCATTTTTAGCTTGTACCATTCCAGGTGTCGTTTGCGCTGTTCGTAATCCGGCACTGCCACCAGCAAACCCACATCGACCTTCTGAAGGGTATCAAGCATGGTAATCTGTTCGTCTGACAGATACGGACGGATGCTTTTTCCTTTTTCGATGCCGTTGGCGGTTCTGAACTGTTTTGCCGTCATGCCGACGACGATGCGGTTGAGCATATCGCATTCGTTGCTAAAGTGATAAGGCTTCGGATTTTCGTGTAGCAGCTTGATGTTGGAGGTTAGGAGCGGAAATTCCTGACGCGCCGATACCAGTGTTTTTATAAAGCTCTCCATCTCGTTGAAGCGGCGAATGTAGAGTTCCTTAAACCGCATAGCCTTTGCGCCGGTATAACCCATGACCAGCATGGTAAAGCCATCGCGGGTCATGCAGTAACAAGGCAGCTTTCGCCCTGTTTTATCCTTGTAAGTGCTCGGCTCAAAATTGGATGCGGTGAATTCCTCACTCAATCCAGATTTGGTGTCAGTGATTTTGGCAATATCACGAAGCACATGGAAGTGTTCCTTTTCAAAGAACTCCGCCACGAAAAGGCTATCTACTCTTGCGATGTCCTTGGCATCGGCGAATACGCCGTACTCGTCCTTTGGAATCAGTTCCTTCATGCTGCACCGCCTTCCGCTACGGCTGAAAGCAGTGCGTCCGCGTATGCGCTGTAATCCTGTGACTCCAGTTCCTGAATTGCGCTGATGCCGAAATCATCATACAGACGTAGAACCTGTTTGCTGTAACCAAGTCTGCATAGCGCCGTGGCGAGAAGCACAATGTCCTCCATCGCGGGTTTCTGTTTTTCAAAGTGTTTTTTGGTGCATTCCGAGCAGACGATTCTTGTGGAGAAGAGATCCCCCTCGCCGGAGAAAACCTCTAAAAGGTCGACAGGGAACTCCCTGCCACATCCGGGGCAGTGAGTGTAGACACTCTCGTCGGTGATTTCGGTCTTTATGACCTTGCCGCTTGGTAGCTTTGTTTTGATGTAGAACATATTTAAATCCTCCGAATATGAGATGAACGAAAAAATCCGTCCTCACCTCGTACTGGACAGGCAAGGACGGAAATCCGTAGTGGTTTTCAATCTTTTCTATAAAATTCACATTCATATCCGTCGGCACGAAGGAGCAGACCGTTCGCCCAGGGCGGCACACGCCCCATCTGCTCACAGATGGCGGGTAGGGATACCCGTTTATCGCATTCGATAATAAGCTCATCATGTACATGAGCGACGATGGAACAATTGCGGAGCGTCCGCATGGCATACACAAGAATATCCCTTGAGGTTGCCTGCACGATATTTTCCACGAACTTGGGACCGTAGGATTCAAGCCGCTCCCATTTCTTTGTACCGCCTACACCCTCGTAGGTCACGGACTCGCCGCCGAAACGGTTCTCACCGATGCGGGGCTTCACATAGGCAAGCCGTCTGCCGCTTGGCAGCGTAATAAACAGGAAACCGCTCTCATAGGTAAAACGGACGGCATGGGTTTTGGTCGCTTTCTTCTGTCTGACGCATCTTTTGACCGCCGCGTCGACGTCCCACCAGAAGCGCACGATGTTGGGATTGGACTGCCGCCAAGCGTTGACCAACGGCTGCAGTTCTTCTTCGGCAAGCCCCATCTCAAGAGCGCCCATCGCTTTCAGTGCACCTACAGAGCCGCCATAGCCGAGGGCGAGTTCTGCGATTTTTCCTTTTTGCCGCAAATGACCGTTTATACCGTGCTTTTCTACGGGAACATGGAACATCGCGGATGCGGACGCACAGTAAATATCACCGCCGCTTTTGAACACTTCGGTTCGCCAGTCCTCTCCGGCAAGCCATGCGATAACCCTCGCTTCAATTGCACTGAAGTCCGAAACTATGAATTTCCTGCCGTCTTGCGGTACAAATGCCGTGCGGATAAGCTGGGAAAGCGTGTCCGGGATGTCTTCATACAGAATTTCAAGAGCGGCATAATTCCCGCTGGAGACAAGGCCGCGAGCTTCGGCAAGGTCAGGTATATGGTTCTGCGGCAGATTTTGAAGCTGCACCAGCCGTCCGGCAAATCTGCCCGTGCGGTTGGCTCCGTAAAACATGAACATCCCTCTGACACGGCCATCCGCGCAGACAGCGTTTTCCATTGCCGTATATTTTTTTACTGAGGATTTCGCAAGCTGCTGACGGAGGAGAAGCGCCTCGCCAAGGTTGCTCGGAGCTTCCTTTAATAACTCCGACACAGCCTTTTTGCCGAGCGTATCCGTTTCCATGCCGTTGTCGGCAAGCCAAGCTTTCATCTGCTGCACGGAGTTTGGATTATCCAGCTCGGTAATAGCACGCATGGCTGCGGAGAGCCGGGAGCGGGACTTTTTATCAATAGCGATGGCCTGTTTTACAAAAGGCATATCCACCCGGATACCTCTGTCGTTGATTTCCTCGCTCAAGTGATATTCATCCCACACGTTGTCTGGTACAGGGAACTTTACGAGTTTCTGCTGTATCTGCAGTTCAACCTCCACATCACGCTTGTTATACGCCTTGAAGGTTTCCCATTTCTCCGGGGCATCGGTCGGCATATTGCGTGTTCTTCCACCGTTGGCTTTGGTCGGAGCGCAGGGCTGACAGAAATACTTGATGAGGTCTTTGCCTTCATCCATTTTCTGTTTATCCAAACCGAGAACAGCGCCGACACCCTTCAGCGACAGCGGCAGTCCCAAGTATGCCGACCATATCATCGAACACCGCCAAGAGGACGGCTCAAGGTAATCGCCGGTCGGCAGCCCAATAAACCGAGATATGCAGACCCGCTCGAAAGAAGCATTGAATGCCCATTTGATAACAGAATCGTCCTCCAGCGCAGACATTACCTCGGATGGTATTTTTTCACCCTGTGCCAAATCCACCACTTGCACCTCGCCGCCGTCAATGCTGTATCCAAAAAGCGTTATATAGAAATCCGATGCTTCTACATATTTATATGTGCCGCACTTAGTGAGATCGATACTGCTGTATGTCTCGATGTCCACAGATAATAATTTTATCTTTGTCATAAGTCCTCCATAATGAGGGAGGACGGCAGGACACCCTGCCGCCCTCCGGGAAGTTACTTTTTAAAGTCATTCATACGTTTTTCGTGATACTCCAAATCCCGCACGGCCTGTTGCTTTTCGCGCTTCTCGCGCTTTCGGTCATATATGGCGCTCTGGATTGCGGTGATCAGGAACACCAGGCTGAAACAAAGCCAGATTGCAAGAAGGGTGGTAACCAAGATTGTCTGAAGCGTTGTCATAATGTTTTACCGTTCCTTTCTCAAGCGAGGAAATCATCGCTTGCGTCCGCTGTGAAGTTGTCATCAAAGTCATCTTCAGCGCTTACCTTGCCGCCGAGAGATGCACCGTCCTTAATCTTCTGGATGTTCTGAAGCCCGCAGGCAATTCCGCGATTTCCGTTTGAATTGAATGCATAGAGGGAAAGGGAAACACGGGCATAAACGCCGGAGTAGATTTCGCTGGTATCAAGAATGGGCTGACGGTTGATGTCCACGACGCCGGGAGCGGTGTTGCTATTGGCGTTAATGAACCAGTGCCCCGCATACGCCTCATCGTCCGGGCGTTCTACATCTCCGTCTCTCAATGGTGTTTTCAGTGCGGAGAGCGCGGGAACGGACTTGCCGTTGCCCTTGAGCTTGCTCTCACCTTCGTCATAGGCCGCTTGAATTGCCGCCTTGATTTTCTGAACAGTTGCGGTGTCGGACTTCGGAATAAGAACACTAGTAGAAAACTTCGGTGCACCGCCGTTGATACTCTTCGCGGTCCAGATATTCGCATAGCTGAGACGAACGACGCCAGTGACAACTTTCGTGGGGTTTGTTACAGTATTTTTCATGATATTAATCCTCCAAATTTTCGATAGGGTCGGCGAAATCATCCGCCGCCGTGTTAATTTCTTTACGCTTGTCCGTTACGGGTACAAGCACGGGTTTGCCGGCAGGCTTGTAAGTAAAGCCACCAAGAGTGTCTTCAAATCGCTTTTTACCGAGTAATGATGTCATTGCCGTAATTCCGAGCAGTTTGTGTTCGTATGGGTCGAGTCCAATGTCGGTGACGGCCTTTGCAACGGATGCTTCGTTTGAATAATGCCGTGTGCTTCTGCCTTCGACGATCTTCCAGCCGTCAAACCTCGTGCCCGCCAGCGCCTTGGAAAGCGCGTATTCTTTTACATCCGAAGCCCATGACATGAGTCCGTCGATCTTACCGAGGATGTCTGCGATCTCGCATCTCTGTAGCAGAGCGGGATTGGTGAAATCATAGATCTCGAGAGCGAGGTTCGCTTCGGCGCGTTTACGACATTCCGCTTTGGCTCTGCAGAATTGACAGTGAGCGCCGGCTTTGTAATCGCCCTCGCCGTTCCAGGCAAGCCGCGCAGCGGGTATCAGCGTGTTTTCCGCCCAGCCTGTCAGTTCGTCTACAGGAATCTCCCAGGTGGAGCAGTTACCGAGCTTCGGCTGGAAAATGCTCATCCGCACTGTGGCAATGTCATAAAGGAAGCCGAACATTGCAAGAGCGCCGAGCGAGTAGATGCGGAGCTGGTCGTTTCCTTCAGCGTCGACCTTTATCCCGCTCCCGCTCTTCAGGTCGATGATGTGGAGTGCGCCGTCCGAAACGATAAGCGCGTCACAGGTACCAAAGCATTCCGGGATGTACTTGGAGCAGTCAACCCGCAGTTCGACATACACGGTTGGATTTGTGAGGATCGCCGCCTGTTCAAGCACGAAGTTGGCGTAATCGTCCGTGTATTCGTCCATTTCCGCGTCTTCACATTTCGGTGGACTCCCGCTGTATCCGAGACGATGATTCAGCTTACTTTCGGCTACGCTGTGGGCAATCGTCCCGTCAGCCGCATAAGACGAAATGGTATCCGGTAAAAACTCGGTTAGTCGAGCACTTTTGGGACACTCTATCCACCTTTTACTTGCGGATGGAGATAGAAGTGCATGGCTCATTCCAGCTTCCTCGCTTCTTCCATCAGCGTCTCAAACTCGGCGGGCGGCACTTCCGAAAGTTTCTTGCATCCGTGCTTTGCAAGCAGAACCTGAATTTCCGCCGTGTGTCCGGCTCTCGACTTTTCAGCGAGAAAGCCGCGTACCTTCGAAATGTCCGGGTATTTTACTTCCGCTGTGGTTTTTTCCTGCGGGGACTCATCCTTGGCGTCGTGGTCATACTCGACCTTGATCTCTTCCGCCAATTCCGCCAGGGTTTTCGCAATGTGGGCAAGGTCGTTTCCGATTTCCAGCGCTTTATCCGGCGACATGGACAAGCCCTCCTTTTTCGTTGATTTTCATACGATTTACCTCCGTTCCTAATGTAGGAGCATCACTCCTCACCTCGTACTGGACAGGCAAGGAGCGATATCCGTAGTGAAAATCAGAAATTCTCAAAAAACTTTTTTAGGGCTTCATTTTCCCGGAGCATACGCTCCAATCTTTTCTGCCGATAATACACACCGTCAACGGTCATGTGCAGCCTGTCCGCAACTTCATTCTTTTTGATTTTCCGAACAAGGCAGAACCACAATTCACGGTCAACGGGATCGAGGGAAGCGATAATCGCAGCGATTGCATCGCGCTGTTCGGTGCCGGAATATGTACCCTCAACATCCGCAGTTTCATCTGCAAGATCAAAGGTGACCTCGGCGCCGTCGTCGTTAAAGCCGAGCGGCTTGTCCAGCTCAAGGGTGCGGCGAACATACGAAGAACAGCAGTCGCATTTGCGTTTACAGCCGACACCGTTTTTTGCACGATATTCAGAATCGCAGTAATCGCTAAAATGGCACTCGGCACAGGTCACGGTGCAGCTTGCATGGGAGGTTTGTCCGATGCAGAGGTTCTTGCGTTCTGTCTCGCGTTCTTCGGACTTAAGGTCGACGGCATTGTCTTTACCAAACTTTTCGCCGAGTTCGTTGCGGGGGAGACGGATTGCCATCTGCTGATCCGGGGAGTAGTACCATCTTTGCGGATACGGCTTGTCCGACGTAACAGGCTCTGCCGGTGCAAAGCACTCGCGGCGGGAGGTTTTGATGCTGCTGCCGTCCGACAGCATGATGTAGAACTCGTGGTAGTGCTGTTTTTGATGATTTTTCATATGATTTTCTCCTTAGATTTTGATTTGTGAGAAAATCACAGGAGAAAAGCTGTATGAACTTTTACAGAAGATGTGCTTGTCTGATTGTTTTTTACATAAAAGTCTGATATAATGGTTTAGTGGGGTTTGTTGCGGTTTGTTTTCTGGCAGCAAACTTCTTGTAAAATAAAAAATTGCCCCTGTGACTTCTCACAAGAGCAATCCAATCGTTAATAGAGTTAGTGTGCTATGGTTAGTAACGATAGTAGCGTTAGTAGTGATAGTAATTTCTACGGAGGAAAGCTATGTCAAATAATGTGCATCCTTGCCTCTGCGGCGGAACATTCTTCATGCAGCTCTTGAATGCCCGAAAACAGAGAATCGGACCCAGACAAAAATACAGCGGTGAGTCTGACGGCCTTTCAGACCCGAATGCACTCGTAGCCCTAATTAAAGTATGTAGTCCTTCTTATACAGAGCCAACACCATCGACCTTCCCGACTTTTAAGGGTAACACCTCGGATTTCAAAAATTGTAAAGCATCGTCCGGCACTTATCTGCCTTTTGGAGATACGGGTGAGGTGCGCTCGTTTGATGAATGTGTTCGCACAAATTATGGCGAGGCTCTCTCTCGTATGCTGGCGTTCACCGATACCTTTCTTGATGCGGAAAAAGACACAAAAAAAGATGAGTACCTTGTGGAGGCACTCATCGAGTTAATATCAGAAGACAGTTCTATTGAATCTGACGCATTGTTCTATGCGCTGGAAAACGGAACGGCGGTTACCAAAGAATCACTGACGGCTTCTGCAGACATTTGCCTGCAGGCGTTTTTGGTTGGCGTGTGGCACTATATCCTTCTGCAACGCCCGGATAACAAAATCGGCAGAAACACAATTGAAAACTGGACACCATCCAAAGGCTTCACGCAAAATCTGAATGTTTATAATTATATCGAACAAGCTGTTCCTTCGGAGGATGCCGAGGAGTCCGCTCCCGGCTATGAGGAAACGGTTATTGACGATTCGGCAGATGATCGATCCGATGACCGGCAGCAGAACACAACACAGACCGTTAATAACCCCGTTGTGTTTAATCAGTACGGCAATAACGGAATCCAAATAGGCAGTATCGGAACTTTGAATATAAAACACGGCGACTGAGGAGGGTAATGATTTGAGCAATGAGATAAAGCCTGTTCAGTCTGCGGAAATTGCTGTGGCAAATCAAAGCCCTGCTCCGATGACTTTTACGCAGACAGGCGACAACGGAACACAAATCGGCCGTGCCGATGTGGTCAATAATTGTTTCAACATACTTCTTGCCGGTCTGCCGCAGACAGGTGCCGGGCAGTTTGACATTATCGGCGCACTGGGACGTTTGAACTGCGATTGTTATAACCTATTCGTAAAAGCCGGAGAATCATTTGATGGTTCTCACTTTACAATTGCCAAGAAACGCTCTCTCACCGAATACACACCCGCTGATACAAAAAATGAATATTCATCCATGTCGACGGAGGCAATAGAAAGAATAAAGACTTTTCCCGCATTGTTTGCCAGTGAGAATGATACATACCGGGGCAAGAATAGTTCTATTTTTGCAAATTGTTGAGCGTTTCACAGGACTTAATCAACACAATGGCTGTGGAGCTTAACCTCGGTATGCCTGATAGGTTCAATGAAATGAACTGCACCCACTGGACGATAAAACGCATCAACTTGATTGAAGAATTACGAGATGCAGGCGTGCAAATCCCGATTCTGAAGCTATAAATCGATTTACTAACAAATGGAGGTTAACACATGAACACAGAACCCGAAAACACAACAGAAAAATGGGTAAATCTTAAGGACATCGCCGAGCATCTCAGCTTAAGTCAAGATACTGTGCGTACATGGGTCAGAGAAGGCAAATTGCCTGTCTATCGTGCCGGAAAGCGCTATAAGTTCAAAATATCCGAAGTGGACGAATGGGTCCGCGAGGGAAAAATAAAAGAATAACTGAATGCAGTCTATAATGGAGGTAGCGGTTTGAAAGAAAAAATACGATATGGAATACAAAAAATCAGGGTCAATACCGCTACCTTTAGCGATATTGAAATCAAGCCTACGCTGGTGAATTTCTTTTACGGCAACAACGGAACGGGAAAATCCACCATTGCCGAGGCTATCAAGAAAAATGAAGGACTGTCGTGGGAGCAAGGGTATTCGGAAGATGACTATTCAATTATGGTCTTCGATAAGAAATTCATCACGCAGAATTTTTCTGGCTTTGGAAATGTTCCCGGTGTATACACCATCGGAAAGGTAAATGCAGAGATTCAAGCAAAAGTCGGTGAAATGACGGGTCAGAAAAAAGTCCAAGACTCCGAACTAAAGGAACTGCAAAAGAAGAAAAAGGGAAAGTCCGATGAAGCTGCTCAGCTTTGGGAGGACTTTAAGGACAAGTGCTGGAAGCGTACCGAAACCATCCGTAAACTTTTCCCCAAGGCGATGTCTGGCTTTGGCAAGAGCCAACAGTTTGCTCTCAATGTCAGAAAAATCACTCCTGTCGAACACAGTATAAATGCCTTGGAAGATTTGTACAGCACGGCGAACAGTGATGGCGGCCGTTCTTATCCGAAATTCAGATTGATTGGCGAACCAAGCAAACTGGCCGAGTTTTCCAATGCTTTTGCTCTCTTGGGACAGCCCATCACAAGCAGCAGCGATACGGAATTTGCCAGATTCGTTAAGGCAATGAATGCCGCATCGTGGGTCACTCAAGGTCATGAGCATTATCCGAATACGCCGGATGGAAAATGCCCGTATTGCCAGCAGCCGCTACCTTCGGACATTGAAGAAAAAATTGCATCGTGCTTTGACGAGCAATATCAGGCCGATTTAGCCTCACTGAATCAGCTTCTCTCCGTTTACACGGAAGAGATGAACGCCAACATTGCCGTTTTAGACAATAATCTTCAAATGGACTTGTATTCCAAGATAGACACGGAAGCATACAAAACGAAAGTTGAGTTGCTTAAGCGGATAGTCGAAGGAAATATAAAGAAAATCTCCGAAAAAATAAAGGAGCCGTCCTCCGTGGTTACGCTTGACGGCATCCAAACTATCCGTAACGAAATCAATGTGCTCATTGCAGAATTTAATAATCTGATTGAAGCCAACAATGCCATCATCGCGGACAGACCGACTAAGCAGAAGGCTTGCACCGATGAGGTATGGGAACTAATTGCATTCACGCTTGCCAGCGAGGTTTCGGATTACAACGCAAGGAATGTCGCTCTCTCCGGGGAAATCACACGGTTTGAGGGTGAAATCACAACGGCAAAAGATGCCTCAGATAAGTTGGCAGATGATATAACCGAACTGAGCCGTCATACCGTCAGTACCCAGCCGACAATTAAGGGCGTCAACAACACCCTGCGCGATGCGGGTTTTCAGGGCTTCACGCTGCACGAAAAGGATGGTCATCCGAATGTTTATGAGGTGCGTCGGCAGAACGGTGACATTGCCGAAAACCTGAGCGAGGGCGAACTGAACTTCATTGCGTTCCTGTATTTCTACCATCTGGTTCGCGGCAGCCTTGATGACAGCGGCGTAAGAAAAGACAGAATCGTAGTCATCGATGACCCGGTATCAAGCATGGACAGCGGTTCGCTGTTTATCATAAGCGCCTTGGTGCGGGATATGATTCAAGTTTGCCGCCACTACATACATCCCGAAGACGGAAGCGTTGGCGGAGAGTTTATTCGGCAGATTTTCGTCCTAACTCATAACACCTATTTTTTCAAAGAAATAAGCTACAATCAGGTCAGATATTATGATTCGGTGTCATTCTTCCTGATAAGCAAAACAAATAACATTTCTGCGGTAATTGAATGCACCCGCCCGGCGCAAAACGAAACCGCCGAAAGAGAGAATTACACGCCCGTTCAAAACTCATATGCGGCACTGTGGAGCGAGTTCAGAGAAGTTTCAACTGTAATACCAACCTTGAGCGTTATCCGCAGAATATTGGAATATTACTGCATCCAGCTTTGCGGGTACGATGGTAACGAGCTTCGTGATACCGTCCTCAAGGAAAACCTCCCCCGCTTGGTGGACAACCCCGAGGATGAAAAGGCCGACCGATCAAGATATCACCTCGCCGATTCCATGCTTGCGTATTTGAGCACCCAGTCCCTCGGTTATAATGACGGAATGCACTTCGTGGAAATCGCCGGTGATGCGCAACAGTGCAAAGATGTATTCAAGCTGCTCTTTGAATGCCTCGGTCAAGATCAGCATTACAGGAAAATGATGGATGAGGAGCGATGCTGTACATAAAAGAGAGGATAAAATTTATGGCTATTTTTTATAAATTTACATATTGGGGAGGAAACCGCTAAAATGTCTCTCGATATTTTGATGTAATGGATTTTCGCGTTTTCTCTGGAATGATGGGAGATATCTCTCGGCTGAAGCCAAGAGGACGGGGCGCAGCCGCTTTTGCATTCCGTTCAACCGTCAGGAACTTGCAGACTATCTTTCTCCGTCGAGCGCAGCGCTAACACAAAAAAGAAAAGGTCAAATCGTGTATATCGATGACTCAGTTGCAAAGACCTTCTGGACCCGCTTATCAAACAGGACATTTTCCGAGTGTCTTATCACAAGACCATATACAACACCGTCAAATCAAAGATTTGCATAACTAAGCTATAACTCATATTGCCCAAAGAAAATCAAAAAAAGTGGAAGCGCAAAAGCCGCAAGGCCAATAATTGCCGAACCTATTGCCGCAAGCCGATTCTTTTTTACCCAGTTATATTTAGCGAAACTTAACAGATAAATCAATTCGGCAAACAGAAGCACAACTATAATATACTTCATCTAATTCACTCCTATCGGATCTTTTATAGGGTAGCTTTTTATTTGCGTTCCAGTCCTACGGATAGCAAAGTTGACATCGACAATCACTTCAGCTTCTTTAAAATGTCTGTTCCAATCATAGCTTTCAAATGCATCAATGGTTAAAAAGTTTTTCGCGGCATAGTCACCAAAATGAAAAACATCAGTATTTAAACCCTGGCATTTTTTTATAAGCATTGTGATTCCTTCTTCTACGCTTTTCTTAAAGGTCTCTTCCAATAGTGACTGAAGTTCTGGTTGTTCGTAATTTATCATGCTCTGTACGGCAAGTAAATCCGCATCCAGTTGAACCTTGAGCCGAATAACAGGCTTTTTATCTTTAATATCTATATCAATTTGGGGCTTTTTAGAGACTCTAACATCCAAAGGTATAATCAGTTCGGGTTTTTGGGGGTCTTGCATTGTAAAGGAGCCTTGCTTGAACTCGCCTCGTATCATGAGCAAAAACCGGGTCTCATCCCCGTTCAGTTCACCCACCATCTTATCGCCGTTAAATAATGCAGTACCCCATACCTCAATTTTATTTTGGCCGGTTCGCGGAAGCTGGCCTGCAAAATAGTCTCCTCCTGTTTTAAATTTTGTCCCCCAAGGTTCACCGTTCTCAGCAAAACTTTTTGAATCATTTACCGAGGCCATAGCTGCAATGGCCTGACCGCAGGGGGACTTGAGAGCTTCATAGAAGTTCTCAAGTGTAATGTTTGGGAAATAACCGATATTTTCACTTGTATGTGCAAGCACTTGAAAACTTTTTGATATAGTCGTCCCAATCACAGGCTTATTCTCCTTTATAAAATCTATTGCGTTCCCCTTCACAACAAATACATGGGCGCTTCTGCGTATCTCACGGAATCTGCTTAAGGGCGCTATATATTCCCCGATCAGCCCTTCTTTAGCCAACTCTTCAGAAAACACAATGATCTGCGCATGTGAGAAATTAAGCTTTCTTGGCAAGGAGGCATTTAACATGTCGATGCCTGTAAAAAACGAAGGCGCGTCAATAGAAGCATAACTGTGTCCGCTCTGCTCATCTCCGCCGCTACCGGATTGTGACTGCCCGCCGCCGCCACTGCCGGATTGTGTCTGTCCTCCGCCTTCTTTCATGGTGGGAAACTGTATCGTTAATCGCCATTTGTCGGATATCCCCTTATCTACTCCTATGGAAACAACATACAGCATATCGTCCATTTCGTGAGCATCATAGCAAGCTGTTAAACTTAGCAGAAAAGTGCCTAAAATCAATATGATGATTACTTTACGCATTCAAATTGCCTCCTTTTTTCCTGATCAATGCTGCAATCAAGGCTATCAAGGGCAATACAAATAGCGGCAATGAACCAAAATTTCTTATCAGCACAACGTACCCCAAAATTATGGATATGATATCCTTGTGCATTAAAGCGGTTGCATAAAGGATAGTACAACTGCCGATTATGATTGGCTTTTTGTCCTGTATTCTAAATGTTTTACAGAATATCCATATGAATGAATAGAAAACCAAGGTTGCCGATATAAAACTACCGATAATCCATACATACAAAAATAATGGCTCAACTCTCTGCACAAACCTTCCATAATCAATAAGTGTTGACATCGCATACATAGGCGCGGTTATTTCTTGGACTACGTAATACGGAAAAGTCAATGAATAAGAAAGAACCGATACAGAAATAATCGCAGCAGACAGCAAAATACCGGTTATGCCCTCTTTTTTTATAAACTTAACACCCTGAAAGGATTTAGCAAATATCGCGAGTATAATCACTTCACCGTAAACAGAACTTCTTACAATACCTTGAAAAGCAATTTTATCTAATCCATATCCAAAGATGGGGAACAAGTTATTAATATTATAATTCTGTATACCCAGAAGCAGTACGACTAAAAAACCGGCTAACAAGGCATATATTAAAAGCTTTGAAAGCCTTGCAATACTCTCTAAGCCCAACAAAGAAAGAGTAAAAATGCAGGCAATAAAAATACCGATAATGAGCCAGTTGGGACTTAGAGGAATAACGTAAACCTTAAGAAATTCCGATAATTCATTTACTCTGGTAACAGAAATAAAAAGCATGTATATTCCTAATATACCCGAAAAGATAAATCCAACAACTCGTCCTAAGGCTATATCAAATATTTCCACGATGTCTTTGCCCGGGAAACGCTTCAATAGTAAATAAATAAAGCAGAAACCTACAAGAGCAACTGCAGCTGAAATTAAAGTAGTATACCAACCTGTGTTGCCTATAAGCCCTGCAATTATTGCCGGGCTTGAGAAAAAAACTTTAGAAGTTATTGTTACCGTGATAAGGCATACGGCTTCCTGAGCACCGAATTTCCCCTCTTTAATCATTTGCCGTTACCTCTGTTAGCTTGCTGTATCCAACCCCGCACTGTGCCGCTCGTTCTTTTTCTGTTGTTTGTATTAAGAAAGTCCGGTCTTTCTTTGAGCGTCCAAGGAGGTGCCATGATACCAATATCATGATTTGCTTTCGTTTTAGGTGCAACAGGACTGAAGTATGGCACACCAAAGGATTTCATGGAGCAGGCAAGGCCGCCAAAAATGATAATACCCGCCGCAATACCGTAAAAGCCTGCAATCGCACCAAAGAAAATAAATATAAACCTCATTATCCTGACCCCAAATGCTATGCTATAATTAGGAATTGCAAAGCTGCACAATCCGGTAATTGAGACAACCATAATTAATATAGGGCTCACAATACCTGCGGCAACAGCCGCCGAACCCAGGATAATAGCGCCGATAATGCCTAAGGTTTGGCCAATAGCCCCAGGTAACCGTACACCTGCTTCCCGCATAAGCTCGAAGAATAACTCCATGACCAGAAGTTCCAATATTGTAGGGATGGGGATATTTTCTCTTGCCTTCGAAAGTGAAAATAGAAGTTCGGTGGGAATCATCTCCTGATGATATAAAGTAAGGGCAATAAAAAGCCCGGGTAAAAATGTTGCCAAAAAGGCGGCAACCATTCTAATAAGCCTCAAAAATGTACCAAATTGCCAACGAAGGGTTGTATCCTCAGAGGTGTGGAAAAAACGAAAAAATGTTATCGGGGCTATACTTGCATATGGTGAGCCATCACAGATAATGGCGACCTTTCCATCTATTAAAAAGGATGCCGTTTTATCGGGTCGCTCGGTGCTTAATATTTGAGGAAACAGAGAAAAGGGGTGATCCTCAATCAACTGGTCTAATCCACCATCCCCCGCTATAAAATCAATATCAATGCTGCTGATCCTTCTCTTTACTTCCTGCACAATTTTGGGATTGGTGATACCCTTAATATGCATAATCGCGCAGGTTGTATTTTCTGCCTTTCCAATAGGCATCATCTCGGTAACAAGGTCTTTATTTTTAATGATTTTACGCACTAATGTCAAATTGGTGCGCAGATTCTCAGTAAATGCCTCTTGGGGCCCCTTGATTACCGATTCATCTAACGGCGTGGAAACACTTCTTTTTTCATATCCGCGGCTTTCGATGAGAACACATTCTTGATTACCTTCAACAAAAAGTGCGGTAAGGCCGTTTAGTATCTGCTTGATAATTTCCTCATAATCTGTCTGCCTAATAACCTGATTAATTGCAAGAAGATTATCTGTGATATAATCAACACTTATTTTCGTGTTTTTGTTGTTTTTTTGCTCTGCCATCAATTGACGCAGAATATAATCGTTTATGGTGTTCTTATCGACCATACCATCAACATAAACGATAAAAGCATTAATTTTCTGCATGATTTTAAATTCTCTGATGACAATATCCTGATTGGTGGGGACATGAAATTCCTGCTTAACCTTTTGCATGTTATTCTTTAATTCTTTGCATATATGATTGACATCATCTTTATTTTGGTCCGATTTCACGTCGGTTGTTACTTTTGAACGATCCTTCGGTTCTCCAGTTTTTATTAGTCCTCTAATTAGCTTCTTAAACTGTTTAGGAGGAGACCCGGCGCTATCTTTCTCATCGCTATTACAGTTAGAATCGGTTGCCTCCGGTGTTTCAGCAGGCTTGCTTATCTCCATATCCTCTTTTTCGTCTTCAAGCAATTCAAACCTTTGGTTATTTTTTGGTTCTTTATATATGATAATATTTTTAACAGCGAAAAGAAGATTCATCTACTCACAACCTTTGCACTTTTGGTTTATTTTACCCTGGATCGTCATTATCATACTGAAAAAGGCGCCAATCCTTTTTATCATTTTAGGCTATCCCGTTAACTCCGCAGCGCCAAATTCCTGAAAAAATGACAGTTCCCATGCCTGACTATGAGTCAGAAACGATGGGAAAGGTGGAGAGGCTATAGACGGAACTTCCCATTAAGTTGCTGAAAAGCCCCGTCTACACCATACTATTTATATTTTTCTTACTCTCCGGCTACCATCAGCGCTTTGACCCTTCGCGCTTGACGAGTCGCCCGTCGATAAACTCCGTGCCGATAAAGCCTGTTACACCATTAACGGCATATTTCTCATGTAGGGCTTTCAATGCAATACCACCACGCTCGATAAGCCAGTAGAAGCTGAAATCCCCGAACGCGATGGGCTTGCTCTCAGCTTCCATTCCCGGCATATAAAGCGATGTATACACAAGCTTGCCAAGGACGGTATGAAGCTATAGAACGCACAAAGAATACTTTCGGAAACAAGTCCGGTGTGTTTGAAGCCCAGAAGAATAAAGGCAATTTAATTATTTGTAAAGTGGCAAGAAGCTCAAAATGCAATGTTAGCAAAGGATCAGAAATCTCAGATAAAAGCAGAAAAAGCCGCCGTAGATAAGCCTAAGACACCTAAAGATCGTACAATAATTCAGATATCTGATGATATGACCGTCATAAAGGTATTCCATTCGTTAACAGAGGCTGTAAAAGAAACAGGAATAAACTCGATGAGTATTCGAGATGCCTCAAATGGTGTCCAGAAGAACGCAGGTGGATATGTGTTGAAATACGCGGATACTGAGGAAGTCCAAGACGAATTGAATTAGCCGCTACTCACAGTAACGATCAACTGGCGATATTGCTTCCGTTTGTCGAGTGAACACAGTGTTCAAATTCGATTTCTTTCCGTTTGTTGTGTGAACACCCCACCAGTATCCGTTTGTCGAGTGCAAGGCAAAATCAGCTAGTACACTTCGCAAACGGGTATTTTCATTCTCACTCGACAAACGGCAGAAAGCAAAAAAGCCGTCAAAAAGCCTTGAAATCAAGACCTTTTGACGGCGGGTGTGTGCAAAATAAGAACGCTAATGTTGACACTCTTCGTATCAATATTAGCGTTCTTATATGGCAAAGGCTGATAATTTTGATACAGGGTGCAGATTTCAGGGGAAAAGTTCTGCGCGGGTTTCAGCCGTTCTGCACGAGTATGAATCGTTCTGCACTTGTTTCTGTAGCTCTGCGGAGGTGATTTCTGTATGGATAATAATAGAAGCAATATGTGCTATAAGGAGATTACCACGGAA
>CALLZZ010000017.1 GCA_937858235.1 uncultured Clostridia bacterium | reverse complement strand
CTGACCAGACCGATGTGATTCTTCCTAAGGTTTTGGAAGTTGGCGGTGAAGTGGTACTGGATAAAGTTAAGGGAAATCTAAGTAAAGTGATTGGTAAGAATACAAAATATCCATCCAAAAGCACTGGGGAGCTACTATCTTCACTAGGACTTTCAAGTGCAAAGCAAGATAGAAACGGAAACTTCAATGTTAAAGTTGGCTTTGCCGAGCCACGTTCTGATGGTGAGAGCAATGCTAAAATTGCCACAATCATTGAATATGGTAAGCATGGTCAGCCTGCAAAACCCTTCCTAAAGCCTGCGAGAACTGCATCTAGGAAACCTTGTATCAATGCGATGATCGCAAAGCTAGAGGAGGAGATTGATAAAATATGAATATCTTAGAGGAGCTAAATACACTTCTGACAGCAATACCTATCCCCGTAGAAACCGGGGTTTTTTCAGGTTTGGCACCGGATGAGTACGTGGTGATACTCCCACTTTCGGATGTTTTTGAAGTTCATGCGGATAACCGCCCTGGCTTTGATGTGCAGGAAGCACGGATATCACTATTTTCCAAGAGCAACTACTTAGAGCGGAAGAGACAGATTACAACGGCTTTGTTAAACGATGATTTTACAGTGACTGAGCGTAGGTATATTGGTCACGAGGATGATACTGGATATCATCATTACGCCATCGACGTGGCGAAAAACTATGGAATGGAGGAATAACATATGGCAACTATCGGTTTGGATAAACTGTACTATGCAAAAATAACCGAGGACTCAAATGGCGAGGAAACCTATGGTGTGCCTTCGGTACTCGCAAAAGCCATTACTGCCGAACTTTCGGTAGAATTGGTGGAAGCAATTCTGTATGCCGATGATGGTGCTGCCGAGGTTGTGAAGGACTTTAACAGCGGTACACTCACTCTCGGTGTAGATGACATTGGCCCGACAGTAGCAGCAGATCTAACTGGTGCGTCCACCGACGACAATGGGGTATTAATTTCTGCAAGTGAGAGTGTAGGTACACCTGTTGCAGTGGGGTTTCGTGCGCAAAAGGCCAATGGAACATATCGATATTTTTGGTTGTATCGCGTTAAGTTTGGACTACCAGCGACCAACTTACAGACAAAGGCGGATTCCATTACCTTTTCTACACCTACTATTGAAGGAACAGTTATGCGCAGGAACAAGCTGGATGGGTTGGGCAAGCACCCATGGAAAGCAGAAGTCACAGAAGGTGACCCCGGTGTTTCATCGTCCACCATAACAGGCTGGTTCACTGAAGTTTATGAACCCGTATATACACCTGAACCATAGGAGGAGAAATGATGGATAATGAGAGAAGTGCCACAATCAAAATAGGTGACAAAGAGTATGAACTGGTTTTAACTACACGTGCAACAAAGGCAATTGCTGGTCGTTACGGTGGTCTTGAAAATCTTGGAGAAAAACTGATGAAATCAGAAAACTTTGAGATGGCACTGGACGAGATAGTTTGGCTAATCACACTGCTTGCAAACCAGTCCATTTTAATTCGCAATCTTAAGAATAAGAACGCACCAGAAGAATTGTTGACAGAGGAAGAAGTGGAGCTTCTTACCTCACCGCTTGATTTGGCGGAATATAAAAGTGCAATCACCGAAGCAATGTTCAAAGGTGCAAAGCGCAACGTGGAAAGTGAGGAAGAAACTCCAAAAAACGTGGAAGTCGGGTAACGGACGCTGAAGTCTTTACCCGACTTTATTATTATGGAACAGTTCAGATGGGCATGGACGCAGAGGAATTCTGGCTTATGCCAATTGGACTGTTTTTTGATTTATGGGCTTGCCACAAGCAATGGCATGGGATCGAAAAGCCGAAGAAAACTCGAACGATTGACGATATTATCCCACCAGGCATATAGGAGGAGGTGAAGGTATGGCGGACAATTTTGGATTGAAAATAGGCGTCGAGGGCGAGCGTGAGTTTAAGAACGCCCTACGAGATATCAATCAGTCCTTTAAGGTGCTGGGCAGTGAAATGGCACTTGTGACCAGTCAGTTTGATAAAAACGATAAATCTATCCAGTCGGTCACTGCTCGTAATGCGGTTTTGAATAAAGAAATCGACGCACAGAAAGAAAAGATTTCAACCCTTAAGGCCGCTCTTGATAATGCCACCTCCTCTTTCGGTGAAAATGACCGCCGCACTCAAAACTGGCAGATTCAGCTGAACAGAGCTCAGGCAGAACTCAATAATATGGAGCGTGAACTTCAGCAGTCTGCGGTTGAAGCAGATAATCTCGGTGAAGAGTTAGACAACTCAGGCAAAAGTGCGGAAGATTCTGGAGGTAAATTTGAAAAGCTTGGTGGTATACTCAAGGGCATCGGTGTGGCTATGGGCACAGTTGCAGTTGCTGCTGGAGCTGCTGCTATAAAATTGGGTAAAGAGGTAGTTACCCAGTTTGGGGAATTGGAGCAAAACCTAGGTGGCTCAGAAGCAGTCTTTGGAGCGTATGCTGCTTCAATTCAAAAGACCGGTGAAGAAGCCTATAGAAATCTCGGAATTTCCCAAAGTGAGTATTTGGCAACAGCTAATAAAATGGGTGCATTGTTCCAAGGCTCTGGCATTGAACAGCGAAAAAGTCTTGAATTGACAGAAAAAGCGATGCAACGTGCAGCAGATATGGCATCCGTTATGGGTATAGATATGTCCGCTGCCATGGAAGCGGTTACGGGAGCGGCAAAAGGCAACTTTACCATGATGGATAACTTAGGTGTTGCCATGAATGCTACAAACATCGAAGCTTATGCTCTTGCTAAGGGACTAGATTTCACTTGGAATACCGCTACACAAGCGGAAAAAGCGGAAGTCGCAATGCAGATGTTTTTTGAGAACACACAGCAGTATGCCGGAAACTTTGCGAGAGAGTCAACTGAGACCATTTCTGGTTCTATTGGGTTATTACAAGCTGCACTTGGCTCTTTTACAGCAGGACTCGGTAACGCTAATGCAGACATGACAAATTTGACGGAAAATCTTGTGGATGCATTCCGTGCAGTCGTTAAAAATATCGTGCCTGTTTTAGAAAACATCGTAACCGCACTCCCGCCTGCGTTCGATGCGATTTTAACAGCAATAGGTGACCTGCTTCCGATGTTATTGGAAACTGTCACGAGCCTGTTCACGCAGGTGTTGGAGACACTCTTGAACTTACTGCCTGAACTGATTCCAGCGGCAGTAGATGCAGTAATGACGATTGTCGGTGCGTTGATTGATAATCTTCCACTGCTCATAAATGCAGCAATAGAACTGGTAACCGCACTTGTGGAGGGTATTGGCATGGCTCTACCGCAACTGATACCCGCAGCAGTTTCGGCAGTCACGCAGATTGTTCAAGGATTAATGGATAACCTACCACTTATTTTGGATGCCGCTTTGCAGTTGATTATAGGATTAGCACAGGGATTGGTAGATGCAATACCTCAACTAACAACTGCCTTACCTGTCATCATAAAAGCAATAGTGGATTTTATAGTGGAGTCCATTCCACAGATTATTGATGCAGGTATTCAATTATTGACTTCACTGGTTACAGCACTACCTACTATCATCACAGCAATCGTGGAAGCAATCCCGCAGATTATCGACAGTATTATCAGTGCAGTTATTGGGTCAATTCCATTGATTATAGATGCGGGCATACGTCTATTAATATCGCTCATACAGGCACTCCCACAAATTATCACTACTGTGGTTGGGGCTATTCCGAAAATAATAACATCTTTGGTAAACGCTATTGTAGGTAACATCGACAAGATCATCTTGGCCGGTGTTCAGCTGTTTGTGGCATTAATTGCGAATCTTCCAAGGATAATCGTAGAGATCGTCAAGGCTGTTCCTCAGATTATCTCAGGATTGGTCAATGCTTTTACAAGTTATATAAGCCAGATGGCTAAAGTAGGTGGAAACTTAATCAAAGGTCTGTGGCAAGGTATTTCAGATGCAGGTGCATGGCTATGGAGTAAAATCTCTGGATTTTTCGGCAATGTTGTATCAAAGATTAAGAATTTCTTCGGCATCAGTTCACCTTCAAAGCTATTTGCTGGAATTGGCCACAATATGGGTGAAGGTATCGGTGTAGGTTTTGAGGATGCAATGACAGCAGTTTCAAGGGATATGCAAAATGCTGTACCAACTAGTTTTGATTTTAATTACAGAGGTTTATCTGGGCAAGGGAATGCCAATGGTACAAGTATCACTCAAAATATCTCTGTTGTGTCACCAAAGCCTCTATCTGAAAAAGAATTAGCCAGGGAATTCAAAAATCTGTCTCGCAAACTGGCACTAGAATATTAAAGGAGGTCTGGCAGTGGAACTTACTTATATTAACTCAAGCGGTGAGAGTATCACCCTAAAACAAAGCCGCCCGTATTTTCTTACCAAGATAGACGGAACAGGCAACATACGCCAGACCGTTAATACATTTAAGGCACCGGATCAAGACGGTGCTTTTTATATTTCCTCCACACTGGATATGCGTAATATCACGCTAGAAGGTACGGTCGTAGCGGATTCTCTTGACGAGGCTTATGTACGGAGACAGAGATTTCTTAAGATATTTACTCCAAAAATGCGAGGAACTCTTTTGTATCGTGGACGGCAAATTGCTTGTGTGGTAGAGGAAGCAGGATTTACTGTTTCTACTAGACAACGCATACCAAACTTCTTTGTAAGTTTACTATGTCCATCCCCTTTCTTCGAAACATTAGATGAGGTGAGAGAGGAACTGGCATCATGGATACCTCTATTTGAGTTTGAACTGGAGATACCAGTAAGTGGTATGGAGTTTGGAATGCGTCAGCCGAACCAAATCATCACAGTAGAAAACATTGGTGATGTATCTTGTGGATGCGAAATCGTATTTCGAGCACTGGGTACGGTTACCAACCCTGAACTACTAAACATAGACACGGGAGAATATATCCGGCTTCTCACTACAATGAGTGCTGGTGATGAACTTCGTGTGTATACCCATTTCGCTGGTAAGCGTGTGGTTCAGGTTGTAGGGTCAACGGTTACAAATGCTTTTTCACTATTGGACACCAATTCAACGTTTTTCCAGCTTGCTGCAGGTACTAACACACTGCGCTATGACGCTTCAGTTAATATGGAACTGTTGGAGGTCAGTATTTACTTTCGTCCACAATTTCTGGGGGTGTGAGTATGGAACTATATATCTTTAATACAAACCGGGAGCTTGTGGGCATCGTGGAATCTTTCGAATATCTTCGATGGACACGGCGTTATTCTCAGTGTGGTTCATTTGAATTAAAAGCCATCGCCACACAAGAGAATGCCGAACTTCTAAAAGAAGGAAATATCATTTGGAAGAACGATGATGAAGAAGCTGGGATTATTGAGCATCTTTCCTTGTCTCAGACGGATCAGGAATTTATTACGGTAAGTGGTCGCTTTGCCACGTCCTTTCTTGCTAGACGCATTGTATGGCAAACGGAGAAATTGTCCGGTGACATTTCTGATTGTGTGGAGCAACTTATAGAAAATAACCTTATCAATCCTTCTGATGTAGCAAGAAAGATCAGCGGTATATCCTTTTCATCCCCAAGCCTGGATATACCCATTAGCACCCAGATTTCGTACCGCAACTTGATGGACGCAGTGACGGAACTATGTGAAGTTTCGGAGGTTGGTATCAAGACTATTTTTACTCCTGAAACAGGGGTTTTTACAATAATGCTGTATAAGGGGACTGAATCACAGGCAGTGTTCTCTAAGGAGTATGAGAACCTAACTGAGCAGGTTTATACAGTAAGTGCAGCAGATTTTGCTAACACTGCTCTTATAGGTGGAGAGGGCGAAGGTGCAGAGCGGACATTTGTAGCAATTACAAGTGGATCGGGAGAAACTCGACATGAGATTTTTGTGGATGCTAAAGACCTACGGGCAGAAGATTTTGGAGTGGATTATATCAATACGCTGATTTTTCGTGGGCAGAGCAAGCTAAATGAGCAAGTAATACGTTATTCCTTTGATACATCAGTTAACCCACATGGCAACCTGACTTATAAGGTAGACTTTGACCTTGGGCAGGTTGTTAAGGTTATTTCCAAAGCATGGGGTGTATCTATGACAACACGAATCGCTGAAGTGGAGGAGACATATGACGCGGACGGTCAAAGCATCAGCGTAGTATTCGGAAAGAGCGAGCTAACAATAGCTCAAAAAATTCGCTCTGATATGAGTGAGATTAAAACTGCATTATCTGCCCCAACTGGCATCTCTGATATTGCAGAAGCATTAGGCAATGTGTCAGAAACACTTGGAGATATTCATGACCTTGACCCCAATATCCAAGGAGATACTGTTACCGATAGTATCAACAATCTGTTTGGGAAACTGCCCTCACTTGAGGTAATTGTTGGAGAAGGAGCTATATCGATCGGTCAGTATGCCCTGCACCATATGAGTCCTGGAGATGCTTTTTATTTCACCTCGTGGAGCGGCAACAAATTCAGTGATCAGCCAAGCGATGACGGGCATGTCTTTTTGGTAAAGCATAGCGGGGATAACACGGGAAACGGATATCAGCGGGCAATGGGATTTTTTATATCTCGCAACACAATGACGTTTTATGTGATATCTGTTTTTGTATTTAACAATCCGTCTGGTGAAGCGAACTGGTTAAATATTAATAACGATCCAATAACTACAGCACGGATTGCAAATGGAGCGGTCACTGGTGCCAAGATTGCAGAACGAACGATTACTGCAACTAAAATCTCCTCTGCGTTTACTGATTACTCTATGACAGAACAAAACACAGGGCGTCTATGGATAGATGGTAAGGCAATATATCGAAAAGTAGTAAACCTCGGCTCCCTTCCCAACGCTACTCCTGGGAGTGTAGCCCATGGCATAGCAAACCTAAGTACAGTTGTTAGTTTATCCGGCTTTGCAACAAATGGCACCAACTTCTTGCCACTACCGCTTGCACGGTATAACAACTTTGCTTCACAAATCGGTCTCTATGTGGATAAAACAAATGTCGTTGTTGAACCTGGTATTGACCGGACAGATTATACGGGCTACGTGGTTATCGAGTATACGAAAACCATCTAGGAAGGAGGAATTTTTGTATGGAGAAAAGCGGATTTTTCAATTCATCCGATGGAGATAGAGTCTATGATGCCACGGATTTTGCAGCATACTTTGGAAGTCTTGTTTCAAACGGGATATTTTATAAAACAGCTACAAATCTGCAGGTATCACCAGGGATGGGATTGGCAGTAAGCGTGGCGGCTGGAAGTGCGTGGATTAATGGATATAGATATGAGAATACAGATGCGTTAAATATGCCTCTCACTACAGCGCACGGTAGCAATCCACGCATTGACCGGATTGTTGTTCGCTTAAGCCAAATCAGCAGGAGTATTCAGCTTGCAGTTGTTACAGGGACTCCAGCTGCTACACCAGTGGCTCCTGATTTAACAAGAACCAGCGATGTATATGAACTCGGTATTGCAGAAGTTCTTGTACCTGCTGCGGCTACATCAATTGCAGCAAATAACATTACTGATACCAGATTAAACACCAGCCTTTGTGGGTTAGTGAACTCATTGGTATCGGCGGTTTACGAGTGAGGTGAATTTCTATGGCAACCTATCAAGCGATAAATGCTTGTACATGGCGTAATGGCAGTTGGATTGCGGGTGTAACCGACTACGTTCGACAAGGGGTTTATGCCCCAGCCAATAATTATGAGAATGTTGGTGCCATGTTATTTGACCTTACAAGTATTCGAAATACCTATGCAAACTATTATCCTACCTCTGCCAGTATTCGTCTTGTTAGGATAGCTGCAGGTGATTGGGGTTCAGCCAGAACGATAACACTATATGCTGGAAATGCATATGGTTTGCCATCTCCTAGTTCGGGTACCAGCATATCCGGGAGTAGACCTACGAAAGTTACTTCTGGATATAGCTATACTGTTTCTGCCGGACAGGGTACAAAGGATATCGCAATTTCCACCGCACTCATTGATTCCATCGGTAGTGGAGCTAGTAATTGTTTATTCATGGATGCTGGCTCCAGCACACTAAACTATATGGGATTTCGAGCCAGAGATGATTTAAGCCAGATAGTGTTAACCATTAACTGGGCAATAAGAACCACAGCTTGTAGTGCTCCGACATCCTGTTCATTGAGTGCAACCCTCTCGGAGGACAATGTTACATTATCATGGAGTGGTGCTTCCGGTGGTACAAATAATGCCATCTCCTCCTACGAGATACAGTATAGTGATTCTGCTGACAATTTGAATTGGGGATCGTGGACAGCACTAACTACAGTAACCACCACGGCCACTAGTGGCAGCTTGTCAGTTGCACCACCATCAACACGGGGTAATTATCGTAGGTTTCGGGTGCGAACTCGAGGTACAGCAGGAGCAAGTTATTATTCAGGCTGGAGAGTATCGTCGAACTCTGTTCGCAGAAACACAGTTCCTAGCCCACCAACTACAGTGACTGCTACTCCAATCAATTATAGTGATGAAACAATCACGCTTACTTGGAGCGGTGCTTCTGGAAGTACGAGTGCAATCAAGGGATACCAGATTGCCAGTCGAACATCTACGGATAACAGCACATGGAGTTCATGGAATGTTCTAACCATATTAGACCTATCGGCTAGTGGAGGTAGTTATAACCCTAACGTGTCACGAGTTCCAGGAACATATACTCAATTTGGTGTATGGACGATAGATAATCTCGATGTCTACTCCTCGGAAAAAATCAGTAATAGCATCTACTGTGATATCACGGCTTGTGGAGCACCGACCGCTTGCTCGGTAAGTTCAACTTTAGCTGAAGGAAATGTTACTCTTTCATGGAGTGGTGCATCCAGTGGAGCAGGCAACACCATCACATCCTATGAGATTCAATATAGTGACTCGGCAGATAACAGCACATGGGGAGCATGGACAGCATTAACAATAGTGGTTACCTCAACAACAAGTGGCAGCGTAGTTGTTAGCCCACCGACAACTCGCGGTTATTACCGTAGGTTTAGAGTTAGGACACGTGGTACGGCTGGAGAGAGTTTTTATTCTGACTGGACTATATCTAGCAACACTGTCCGCAGAAATACACTGCCCATTCCGCCTACTTCTTTCACTGCTACTCCGCCAATATATGAGACGAATACAGTAACTCTTATGTGGAGCGGAACGATACCGGGAACCAGTGCCATCAAGCAATATGTTATTCAACAAGCTACATCAGCAGACGGTATAAATTGGTCGGTATATGAAGCATTGACTACTATTATTTCAAGTGCTACTTCAGGTACCCATCAGGTAAATGCTTCCCCGGTACCTGGAATGTATACCCGCTATCGAATAAGCGTAACAGATACACTTGATGCAGTTTCAAGCCATGTGGTTAGTAACACGGTAAAGAAAAACAGTCCGCCTGCTGCTCCGATCATCGTCAGTCCTATGACCGGAAAGTCTACTTATAACACTACACCACGCTTTATGATTACTACAGGCACTGAACCAGACGGTCAGACACAGATTGTGGAAGTAAAGATTGATTCAGGTGAGTGGGTTAATAGTGTGGATAATCCTGAGAGATTTTCTACGAGTGGCTATCTGGGAAATGGTGTTAGTACGGTGTACCAAGCGGAACCGCTTGCAGTAGGAAACCATACTGTAACCTTCCGCTGTCTTGATAGTGATATTGAGTCGGCAAGCACAGAAGTTGTCAGGACATTTACTATATTACCGCCACCTTTTGAAACGATTACTGCAAATGAGACTGTCGTAAAGGCAGCACATATTCAGACGCTTCGAACCGCTTTAAATATAGTGCTAAGTTATTACAACTTATCCCCTGTAATTTGGAGTGAAGAGATTATTGCGGGAAGAACAACAGTTAAAAAATGGCCATTTCACATTACTGAAATCCGAAAGGCTATTGATACTATCATTACAGTGGTTAATGGTTTTGACTCTTCTGCAGCATTTGATATACCACCTGTGACATGGCTCCCTATTGGAACAGGGCGTCCAAAGGCGGATGTGATGCAACAAATCCACGATCTTATACTGATGCTGTAAGGTGTGTGATACGGCAACAGCACTCTTGTATTTTACAGGGGTGCTTTTTTAAATACACAAATTAATGTAATGGAGGTGTTTACAGTGAAAGAGATTTGGAATTGGATACAGTTAGCTTTTGCGGCTGTTGGTGCTTTTCTTGGATGGTTTCTCGGCGGGTTTGACGGATTTCTATATACACTGGTCACTTTTGTAGCTATTGATTATCTGACAGGTGTCCTTTGTGCGATTACAGATAAAAAGCTGTCCAGCGAAATTGGTGCCAAGGGAATTTTCAAAAAGGTGCTCATCTTTGTAATGGTAGGTATCGCTCATATTCTTGATACACAAATTTTGGGGAGTGCAGGATATGATGGCAGCGCTTTGCGAACAGCGGTAATCTTTTTCTACCTAAGTAACGAGGGTGTATCCATTTTGGAGAATGCAGGTCATATTGGGCTACCCATCCCAGAAAAACTAAAGGCGGTTCTTAAGCAACTACATGGTCGTGATGAGGAACCTCCTAAGCCAGGTGATGAAATATGATTGACTTAACAAAAGCGGTAACGGTATTCATTGGTCGACGCGGTGAACACAATTACCGAAATATTGAGTTTGATGTATCAAGCCTACTGGAAAATAACTACCCAAGTGCCTCCTTAAATGCGATTTACAAAAGGCCTGATGGGGTTGCATATCCGGTAGTCACGAACTACGCTGATGGTGTCCTTACATGGCAGCCCAATGCAACGGACACATCATTTGTTGGTGTTGGTCGGCTTGAAATAAGGGTTACTTATGGTGATGTGGTTGGAAAGAGCGCAAGAATACTAACCATAGTCGAGGATGCTCTTGTGGATGGAATTGCTGAACCACCAGAACCTCCTGCACAGGAATGGTTAAATAAAGTGCTTTCGGCTTTAGCTGAACTGGATATTGATGAAATAAATAATCTGCTCAACCTCACTTATAATCTTTTAAACAACAACTATGATTTGCTAAATACAACACACAATTTGGTTGAGGATACCCGCGAAAATTTATATAGGCGGACAGGTATTCTACTCAACCATTTGCATCCAATAGAAACAGCTAGTGCACCGGATATGATTAGCCGGAGAGCAGCCATCACATTTAACAACATAGCAAATGGAAACAATGTAGTGATTGGCATGATAACATATACCTTCGTTACAGCTTTGGGCAGTCCAGCTGCAAATAATGTGCAGGTTCTAATTCAAGACACCCTTCGTAATACAGTTAAGACACTTGCTAGAGCTATAAGGGGCATTGATGACGAAATGAATATTGCCTATGGAACTGGGACTGATCCAAACCCAATTTGTACAGCTTACTGGACAAGTCAGAGGTTTTCCATAGGTAGTACCACCGTTGAGGCAGGTGAGAGCCTTTTTCTACTTGAAAGAGCAGAAAATGTGACTTCCGCAATACCTCTCTCATCCACAGCAACGGCTATTATTAGTGACTTCACCCGGTCGGCCTATTCAAGATATATTTTGTCGGGTAATGTCTCGGGTTCAGGCGGTGCAAACAGTGTTCGTGGTCCTTTGCACACGATATTACCTATTAATAGTGTGGTTATTGGCGGTCAGGGTGGAGAATTGTATACGACGGCTTATGATTGCCATTTGATAACTCTTTGTCGTCAATCGGATACTAGTGAAAAGGAACTGGACTTGTATATTTCCAATGATGAGGAGACGTTCACCAGAATTCAACGGAGTACACCTGTCGGATCGAATACTTCAGCAGAATCCTTGCACATTCATATTCAAATGCGGCAGGCCAGAGTTCCAGCAGGTTACGGACTGTATATCTGTATGGGAAGTGATGGAACATCATCAAATGCTTATTGTGATTTAAAGTTTACCTATCACCTGTACCCTGTCCATCTTACACCTGAGCCAAATGATTAAATGTTGAGGTGATTATAATGAAATTATACAAACTAATACTTACGAACAATGCCTGCTACAAAGCAGGCAAAACAATAAAACCGAAGGGTATAATGGTTCATTCAACAGGGGCTAACAACCCATGGTTGAAGAGATATGTTGGTCCAGATGATGGTTTGCTCGGAAAGAACCAATACAATAATCATTGGAATCAGGATAAACCTGGAGGTCGTCAAGTTTGCGTCCATGCTTTTATTGGTAAGTTAGCAGATGGCTCCATTGCCACATACCAAACATTGCCTTGGAATCATCGTGGTTGGCATGCTGGAGGGGATGCGAATAATACCCATATAGGTTTTGAAATTTGCGAGGACGGTCT
>CALLZZ010000016.1 GCA_937858235.1 uncultured Clostridia bacterium | reverse complement strand
AATTTTTGCTTCTGAGAGTCTAAAAGTTGCCCTGACTTTTTTACAGAACAGAGGAGTTCCATGAAAGGAGATATTTCATCGAGATAGTTCTTCGCTGCAGCAAACGAAACTCGTATGTAACCGCATTTTGTACACCATTCTTTTATGGTTGCATCAAAACTGGTGTTCTTTGAGAGCGTTTTATTGCTTTCTTCAACAATTTTATATTCGAGAATGACCTCTCGAATTTTTTGTTGTACGGTCTCAACATTCCATACCCAGTTTGCTGCATCAGCATCAAATTTTTGACGCAAGATATTTATAAACTGCCCACCATCACCGATTGCAGAAGCAAGTGAAATGAGTTCACCATCATTATAAGACTTCAAATATTCTGTCATACCCTGCATGCATTTTTCCTTGGTCAGAATACTCTTTAAGTCGTCGGCTGCATTAGTGTGTTGAATGCATGCACGACCAATCGACATGGCAATATCACTGTCGGTTTTGGCTGTGCTCATATTGCTGTTATTTGCAATACCGCAAAAATTTTCAATGATCATTTCGAGAACATCAGTATCTGTATTGAGATTTTCACTCTTTAGAATGTACTTTAATGTCCAAATCGGGAACGCGAGGTCCTTCATCTTATTACGAATACGCTCGCGAGTCTGTTCTACTGATGTACAGAGATTGAGCGGAATATTAAATGCCACAGAGGTTGCTTCATTAAAGGCTCTCTCATCATCAGTCATCGCGACAATATACTTGTCCTTATATCTTGCATTAGGTGTTATCTGTAAACGTATGACCTCATCGATCATTTCTTTCAACTTATTTAAATCAAGTATATCATTTGTAAGTCCATCGCTCCAGCTATATGAACCAGTGGCGTATTCTTTGAGCACAAATCCAAGAATAAATGCCGAAAGGTTACACGGCATAAACCCATAAGGGGGAAGACTCAAAGTCTCATATATTCGCTTAATGGAAACACGGCCGCTGCCGTTTTCAAAGGCTTCTGTGACGATACTATCAACCAGCAGCTTAATTTTTGATATAAGCAGGTGCGGGGAAGATATCCAGTATTCCTCAATCTTCCATGCTCCCTCAAGGGCATTTTCAAGTTTTGTCGACGGGCTCCCAGACAAAAAAGTGCCAGATGTTTTTTGAAGGGCACCGCATTCAACACCCAGCTTCAAATTGCTTGGTGTGTACATATTTGCAATAACACTATATTCGCCCTCAAGGCAGCTTGGGAATCTTTGCTTGTTAATTTCCTCCAGCACACTGTAAAGGGCTTCAATCGTAGTAACTCTCTCGCCGTTTGGCTTGTTTTCCGTAAATACTATGAATTCTCCACCGGAAATTCGCCCCTTCCATTTTTTTAAGGATTCCTTGGCATTACTGGCATACTGCATAGCCAAGGTGTTGTCTTTTCCTTGCTGATACATAGACTGAGCCATATCTTTACGATATTGTGAATAGCCATCTGCACCAAAAGGGGTGCGAGAGGCATCAATAAAAACAATATGGCTATTTCCGCGGTTGATTATTTCGCTGATTTTTTTGCCGATAACAACACTTTCTGCGTCATCTTTAGCAAAGCATATAACTGCAACAATTTTATTCGCAAAATTTGCTTCCTGATTGCGGAGAAGTCGGACTGTGGAATCAAGGTCGCTTGATGATACATAGCGCAACTCATAACGGAGCTTCAACGCGCCGCCAAGTGTTATAGCATCTGTAATCCGTGTTCTGTCGACAAGTTCTTCAGTGACAAGCTGCGTTGTCGTTTTTCTGTCTATCTGCATCAAGAATGGATCCAGATCAATATCGCTGACTTCATTCACATAAGCACAGTATTGGAATTTATTATTACCAAGCTGTTTTTTGAAAAGTATCTTGTCGCGCACTAATTTTTCAGCACAACGGCCAGCTCTGCTACCATCAAGGTCAGAACCTTCGAAAGCGTTATTGATGTTCCGTTCATTCGGAATAAAAAGTTCTACCGAATCACCGGCATTCTGAGAAATAGCCTGCAAGAGTAAAACCGTCTTCAAGACACGAGCTTCATCTGACTGTAAGTGTTGATTGGAGGCGCGGGTATAGTAGTCAAGGATGGCACGAATGTCATGCGCGAGAAATTCTTTGCCCTTGTCGTAAAAGAATTCCCACAGCATATCAATTGTAAGGAGCGGGTTATCACTACCAAGCCCTCCGTCTGGGCCGTAATTGTCGATAAACCACTGAAAACCTTTTATTTCATCACCACGGTCGTTCTTGATAAAGTCAAACATACTGCGCTGGTTCGAATCAAATGCAGAAGAGATATGTTTGAGAAGCAATGCCGTGTAAGGATGTATCGGGAGTATGTTCAACATCTCCTGATCCGTAATGTGCGCAATGCTCTTCACAAGTTTACGCGACTCGGTAGTGCGACCAGCCAAATCGTCAGTTATGATCTTCCAGTCGCTGATGACCTCAGGGTCTTTGTTTTTCTCCATCGCTGCGCCCATAAGCTTAAATGCTATATTTTCCGGAAGGCTAATCAAGCTGTGCGGATTAACAAAGCGCCCGTTGAGCTTAATGAAGTCCTGATCTCGCTCGTGGAACAATCCTGAGCTCACATGCGTGACGATAATGAAATAGAAGGGCTCAGTCTCACTGATCTCACACAGTTCTTGGAAACCTGTCAGATTGCGGGCGTTATTATAAAAATACTCGGTAAACTCATCCCAGATAAAAACAACAGCTTTCAGTTCATTCGCACGTATAATCTCTCGAATCCAATCGCACAATGCTGTTGTGCTCAGAGAGAGAGCTTTAATTTGACGTTCATCTGCTACTTTGAAGATATTATCCATGACTTTGGCAAGAGCGTCTCCGGTAAACGAGGAGAGTTTTTCGAGAACGGCATTCACATCGTCGCCTCCGAATAAATCAGAATATTTGCCAGTCATCAGGCTGTTAAAATAGTTCTTATTATCTGTATCGGTCAGCCATTTGATAGTGGCGCTTTTGAGCGCGTTGCCGCCTTTGTTTTCTATGCCGCTATCAGTCATCGCCTTTTCAATACTTTCCTGAATTGCAAAAACAAGATTGTGATCGGATCGGATTGTTGCTGAACCATAGCGATGAACAGTCAATATTTTCCCGCTGTTTTTCACGCGCTGGAAATTTGAGCAAAGGTCTTTATCCATGGCATACCGTTCAAAATATGCACGGGTATCCTCTTCGCTCGCATCAAGTAATTTTTTAAGTGTCAATACGGCGTGGGATTTACCGGTGCCATAAGCACCCTCAACCCAAAGAGAAAGCTTTTGCTTGCGATCAAGCACATTTACTGTATTGCGAATGAGCTTAACAAAGGTGTCGTGAGGAAAGAATTTCTTCCACATCTCAGGATTCTTCGAAATGACAGCTTCATTCACTGCCGGAAAATAATCCGGGTCAATGTCAAAATAATGACGGTATTTTTCAAGCATCGGCATTTGTCATATCCTCCTTATAGCAACGACAGAACATCCTGCGATGTCTTATCTGCGTTTAGCGTGATATTATCAAGATCAAGTGTAAAGCTGGCTGTGATAAAGTCGGGGTAGTTCACTGAGAGACCGTTGAGCAGTTTCTCCATCTGGTCGCGCTCAAGTCCAAAGATTTCGGTAGGACTGACACCGTTGCTATCGGTATCATGGGCAAGCAAGCGGTTTAGTGTGAACTGGTAATAATCCCCACAGGCCTCCGCAAATTTGTAGAGGGAGTATAGTATCACAAGTGGATCAGGGTTTTGCCAGGGAGTGCGAACTACGCTCCTCCAAAAACGCCTTTCTTTCTTTAGCTCATAGTTGCATTTTCCCATACCAATTTCATTTCCAACTTGTCCAATAGAAATGAATATGTTTTTGTATGCCGATACTATGTGAGAACGAGAGTTTTTACTCATAGTATCATCAAGCATAGAATAAATCGCTTCTGGAGTATATTCATAAGAGAAACTGATATTTTTTATCCACCAATTAAACTCAGATGTGTAGGCTAAATTACAAAGCATGAGTGCCCATGCTCGTACATCTTCTATTCCAATACTATCGATAACTTCACCAAAATGGCTAAATCTATTTTTTTCAGTTACTCCACAATCATTCAAAAACGATTTTAAACCTTTGACCATGTTTGTACCAAGATCATGAGGGGAAGTCCAAAATTCATCCTTTTTTTTGAAATATGCATGTACCCATTCATATTCAATACCCATATTCCCGTAACGATCTATACTACCCATTTTTCTTTCTCCTTTCGGTAAGCGCATAGAGTTTGCAACCAAACAACCATGAAATACATCATGGCACTTTTTACATTTAATACAATGGTCATCTATTAAAACAGTACCATTTTTCATATGAATAAATCCATTAGGGCAATTAGCCTCACACACACCGCATCCAATACAGTAAGCTGTTTTCCTAAATACTGTTTTAAGGGCAGACATAAAATAAATATCGCTTTTTGTGTTTGAACCAATAAGTACAGTTATTTCTGTTTCTTCACCCTTTTTCTCGCTTTTGATAATGTACGGCTTTTTATCATAAACAACCTCAACATCACCGTTTGCAAGGTAAGTAACTTCTCCAACCGTTTTTATCCATTCGTGCCAATCGGTATTTTGCCGCAATAGGCGAATCCTTAAAAGGCCTTTATCTACCGAATCTATACAGTAATTCTTTGAAAACGATAGTTCTTTCCCACTGCGACGAGCTTTCCATCCCCCAATATTCATGAATTCCCGAACTGAGCTTTTTGATAATAACTCTTTGGCAGTTGTTTCTAAGATTATATCGTTAAAAGTTGTTGTTGACGGGCAAGTCCCACATCCGCCACCATATGATTTCTCCTTCATATACGTGTTTTTATAACCCGCCAAAGGACAGACAAGACAACCGGCACGACTATTACCCTTTTTATATGCGTTATTGATCACAAGATCACGCGTATATATATACACAAACAATTCTGCAGAATTCCATTCAAGGATAGGGTGGAAACTGTACTGCCCGCGTATCTTCTCACCAAGGCTAACATCGTCGTATTCACTTCGAGAAGTGCTCTCGTCACCACGTATCCCGGTAAATGCCATCCCACGAAAATGAGGATTGTTGGTGAGCTCTCTTAGTAAGATTATCTGCGGCGCTGTTTTATGAACGCTACAACACCACCTCATTGTCTGCGCAGGTGGTCCGAATTTTCTCCATGTATATGAAGGGTCAAATTCTGATTTGGCTCTCAAAAAATCAATTTCATTTTCTTTACATTTTTTTTCGATTTGCCTAACCACATCATATGTATCCGGAAACTCCATGCCAGTATCGCCGAACAAAACTTTAAATTCGTTATGCGGCAATGTTCTCTGCACCAAGTCCAATGTAACAATACTGTCCTTCCCCCCGCTGAAAGCGACGTAGAAAACATCCACCTTGTTTTTGTATGCCACATATGTGTTATATATTTTTTTGATTGTATCTTGTGCTAAAACCTCAATTAAGTCGTGGTTTTTCTCTACCATCGCGGGAATGTCTACAAATCGCAATGGCTGCCCATCCGGCTCTGGGGCTTCAACCGGAATAATCTCCGGTGCAGTGTAAAGCGAACCTCCTTTAGTTTTTGCAACAAGTCTCCCTCGATAAAAGTAGTTATTCGCTTCCGCCCACATATATGGATAGGCATCGTTCTTTTCATAATGCCATATCCGGTCAAAACCTAATATGTCAAGCTCTTTATAATAAACAGGACGTGGCTCTTTACTGAATGCCAGTGGAGAGCTATTCAGTAGAAGACCCCCTGTTTCGGTATCCCATGTATAAGAGTACATATCAATTTGCTTCCTTTCTATTTCTTTGCGCAGTCGCCCTGATAAGAAGCTCCTCGATATTTGTATAAATGCGACGGGCTATATAACCTTCATCGCATAGATATTGCAAGGCAGGTTCCTTCCTCAGAATGATATTGCTATCCGCAAGAATTTTAGTAATGCAGTCGTCAAAGCTTTCGAATCCGGCACTTTTCTTTGCAATTACGCCAACGCACTTGTTTGCATTGAAGCCGATATGGTAGAGCGAATACTTATCGCTGTACATGGCAACATAGTGTTCCAACAGGTACTCATTCCACGGAAATCCCGCATTTGGAAAAAGGCTAAATTCGCTCACTTTACCGATTGATATATAATCGCCGGTGCAAAAGCGGTCAAGCGCGGCATCTGTGTCAGTGACAAGAAAATGAGCTCGCGCTTTGGATACGAAACGATTATTGCTTATTCGCAAAGAATTCTCGTACACGGGATCGAAATAGATCACCGTTCCAAGTTCACCTGCAAGCACATTCAACTCATCAAGCGTGAAAGAGTCACGGCCACGACAATAATTCGCAAACACATCAGACATGGTAAGGGAACTGCCAATTTTGCTGATAATATTGCCGGAGAATGAAAACTTATGACCCAGATGATATTTTATCGAATCACGCAAGCCAACCATTGAAAAGGCACTGTTCTTTTCGTATGTATACGGATACTTCGACTTGATGGCATCTACAAGCTCATTTCCGCTTAAAAATTCTTTATCTTCAATTGCTACAGTAATTATCTCTGAAATGTTGTCCAGCTCCTCGTCGGAGAAATGAACCGCAGAAACATGAAAATATTCTCCACGACTGTTGTTTATGAACTCCGCGTTTGTAGCAAGAATTTGTTTGATTTTCTGCTGTGGGATGTGGGTCAAATTTTCAAATATTGCATCATATGCCATCGGTGCTGCATATTCTTTAAGGCAAGTGCGAATCTCGTCTATAGGAGCGGATGCCGTATCAGCTTCTTTTGATAAATAGCTTCTGCCAAAAAAGTATTCATTCTTAAGCATATATGCGAGATATTCCTTGAGCATATCAGCGTTGTAGATGAAAGAGTCCAAGAAGTCCTCAGTGAACTCATTGAAAAGCGCTTGATAGTAAATCGCTGTTTTCCCTTCATCAAAGCTCTTTCGAATGTACTCAAATAGGCCTTCGCGACTATCTTCTCCCAACATAACTTGAGGTACGAAGACCTTGTCCTCAACGAGAATACCACAAGAGCTTATTTTGCGTTCTATAGCTGCATCATCGTCTTCAAGCGCTACCTTATAAATCTGTTCGTAGCATCTTCTGAACTTTCGAAGTTCAATGGGGGATTCCAGCCGGAAGCCTTTACGAAAGTCTTGTATGAGGACATTGAGAAATTTTTCGTCGGCAACAGGTTGTACTGCGGAATCAGAAATAATTTTACCGGGCGTTTCACCGGCGGCGTCTGACCTTAAAAATAACATCAGTTTTTTCGTCGCAGCTCTAAAACGATTATGCTGTTGGTTGTTATACTTAATAAAAATTGGGTTTTCAAATAATGCATCCACTGTCGCTTTTGCCTCCTGCCAATCAGAAGTAAAAAGTTGGAAATGCTCAAGATGGTGCTCTTTGGCAAAGCGTTCCGCAAAGCTAATTGCAGATGCATAGCTGCGGCAAGTATTGTCCGCCATTCCTTCATGATCACGCAGAAATATGGTGAAATTACTACTATCAATCCTGCCAAAATAAACGGACTTATTTTGACTAACAGTGACGCGAGACATTGCCGCTATATCTGACCTCTTTTGATATTCAATAACAACATTTTCATAATCCACTCTGCATATATCAAGCAAAGCCTTTACTTTACCAACAATATCAGATGCACTTAGATTTGTTTCCAAGAACATCTGCATGTGGATGGGTTTGGGCGCAGTCATGGTTCTTGCGACGTCTTTATTTCCGAAATCAACCCGTCCCGATCCTGTAAAAGACTTTCCTACAGGAATAACATGCGCATAATCATCATAGAGGATGGATACAAACTTTACATAAAAATCCGTCCAAGATGTCAAGCCAACTGTTTTATCTCCAAAATAAGAAATGCTGACTGGTTTCGTATATGAATAATCATTAGCATGATTAAAGTCAACAACATCCATTTCTGTCTTTGATTGAGCATCTTCAAATTTTGCCGTATCCTTTGCGGCTTCAACGGGATCATCATGATGCGCAATTTCCTCAGAAAACGTATAGTGGTCCCCTTTGCATATTGACCAGCTAACATTATCAAGAATATCCTCAATATCAGCACACCGTGCGATGTGGTTAATACGTTCATATAAATTGGCAATCGTAATTCTCAATTCTTTATTATCAAATAAAACAGTAAAAATGCGCTTATAAACAAGAGGATATTTTGCAATCAAGCGTCGGTCCTGCTCTGTCCTCACATATGGTTCTGGCGTTTCTTGCGGCTTTTCGATTGCAATCGCTTCTTCAGCTGTGGTTAATGTAGGTATGCCTTTATCAAGATTACCTTCTCTGACATATCTCAATAGGTAAGCCATAACAGTATCAATATGCTTTAACTGTTTTTTGTTGATGATTCGGAAAATTTTATTTCGTGATACTGTTTTGTTCACTAAGTTTAAAGTGTCCAGATTTGTTGTTTCAAATAATGGAGCTTCCAGTACTTTGAGCTTCAAACAAAACTCTTCAATTTTACTGCACAAGGAAAGCATAGTGTTTACTTGCACAGTTGGTATTGTTGAGGAAAGCCATGAGGCAAAACCGTCTTTAAAATTTATCTGCCCATCTATCACAGCTCTTGCCTCCTTTAAAAGCGTTTCATATTCTGCATAGTTATCCCTGTATAACGCCACTATTTCTTTGAAAAGCTGTGTCGCTGGCTTCGTTACAGTTCTACCACAATATGCAGATTCCATGCTTTGCATCTGAAATGAAATCCCGTTTTCATTTCGGAAAATATCATCTATTTCCACGCCATTATTAACGGCCATTTTTCGCAAATCAATGGATACCTGTTTTATAATGCGTAATCTTGGCAATCCACCATTTTGCAATTTAATGTAACCGTCCAGTAAAATCGCCGCTTCCTGACGGCTCCATGGTACCTTACTTGCCATCTTCGTATAGCAGTTCATTCAAAATAGACTTAAGTGCCGTTAACTCTTCTTTCGATAAAGTAACGCCTTTGCCCATTTTTGAATGATCGGCAGACCATGCACGAATATCATATTTTGCTTCATTCCCGTTCCATGAGATAAGATTTATTTCTTTAGTCCATCCGTTTTTTTCTTCGGACAAACAAGCAATTTGTTGCTTTATTTCGCACTTTAAATCGCTCATATCTGTTGCACTCCTTTATATAACAATCATAGCTCTTCTCTGTCAATCATCTATGACGTCCATAATGTCACCTATATTACAATCAAGAGCGTTGCAAATTTTTATCAAGACCGATGTCGTTAGGTTTTCGTTTTTCCCAAGTTTGGCAAGTGAAGCTGTGCTGATTCCGCTTTTTTCCTTGAGCTCAGTTCTATTCATTTTTTTGTCGATTAGTAGTTTCCACAGCTTATCATAACTTATTGATTTTGCCATTTTGTTTGCTCCTTTTAATCCGGTTAATTGGACTTAGTTCTCAAAAATCCATAGCGCCCATTGTGATCATCCATTGTAAATTCAATAAGGGTCGCCTTACTGTAATCGACATGTTCCGGAATCTCGTTTTCGGCAATGATCACCTGATTCGCACCACAATTTTCTATCATGTACTTAAACAAGGATTCTTTCATTCCGGGTGTAGCTTTTTCGTTTTCGGCCATTTGTATTTTTTTCTCTTTTAAGGAAAGAATCGGTGAATCTAAAACCAGAAGGTGAAGTGCATAGGTGCCATGCTCCTCCAGATATCTCATAAGGTTAAAAAGCATTATTGTGTTCAAAAATGCCCGGTATCCCTTACCCTCATTTCGCTTATGCTTCCCGCCAACAACCGCATCTGCTGTATCAATAGAGATGTACGCCTCTGGCCTGTTCGGATAAGCGCAATCCTTAACCATTACACCAAAGCTGTCACTTAATAGTTTCCAAGCCGTCTTATCGAATTGCTTTTTTGCGTCAAACTTCAGGTCGCTGTCATCTTCTTCATTCTCTTTATTAAAAACATCGGCGCTGAGTTCGTTGGACATCCGCTCAATAGCGATCAACTCCTCTCTCGTTAAGAGGACTCTCTTATACGCATCTACGGTTTCACGTAGTTCAGCTGCTCTGGGACGTAATTTCCTATTAATGAGGTTCGTGATCGTATCATTTCTTGCGTTCAACCTTTTTAGCTGTGCTTCCAAAGCGGCTATGTCTGCCTCAGTATCCTTTTCGGTTACATCTAAATCCCGCAGCTGTAAGGTTATTCGAGCAAGCTCCGCATTGGAAGCATCGATATATGATTCCCTTTGCTTATCAGTTTTCTTGATGGTTCCATCGCAGAAGGGACATTTAACCGAACGCGTAATATTACTGGCTTTTCTGTCACCATCAGCAATGAATCTTAAGCGTTTCAAATCAGAGTTGTACTGCGACCGCAAGGTGTGATAACGGCCACGTAGAAATCGCGCCTCTTCAAGTTTTGCGCTGGCTGTATATATTTGTTCAAGCAGCCACCTGCTTTCTTCCGAGGCATCTACAATTTCTTTTTCAACGCGTTCAATTTCGTCGAGGATAGATTCGATCTTTGCTGAAATATCGACGTCTGCCTCTTGAGCAATCGATTCTTCAATGGCGCCTTTTCTGTCAGTCAGTTCTTTGATTTTTTTGTTCAGGTAGATGATAACGCCGGTCTTCTGCGTTGCTTTCCTGTCGCGCTCTTCTTGACTCACCTCAGGCACCAATCTGTGAAGATCATCGCCGGTCATCATATACAACAAGGATGTAAGACTTGCTGTAATTTTCGAATATCCCGGCATATCAAATGCTGTACCTTCTCTAAAAATATGATTTTCATCGATATAGAAGAAATGTACCATTGTTCGGAAAGTCAGGTCACCATCGTCAAGGTTTTGCTTCACGATAATTTTGGGCCTTTTCTTCATACCCATCAATTTAAGCAGCAAATCACTATAGTCCTTTGCGGATAGCTTATACTCACGGCTTTCGATTTCGGGCACATCTGTTGCGATCGTTACTGTTCCATCCCCGGTTTCGCCGTTTTTGCCATCAACAATTTTTCTCTGGACAGAAAGACTATAGCCATCATCTGTTTCTAATGCCATAGATATCGTGTCATATCCGGTATCGGAAAAGGTAAACGGAATCTTCCCTCCAAACATAAAGTTTATACAATTCATGACGTGAGACTTACCGGTATTAGAGGGCCCGTGAATGATGTTAACACCGTCATTAAACTGAACAGAGGAATACTCTACGTTAGCGCCAGAAGCAGATATCTGCTTGATGATAAATCTTCTCATTCTCGCGGCTCCTCCTCTATCAATGACTTTGCTGACATTTTATTTATGTTGGAAATCAGTTCTCGTTCAGTTTTACCAGTGACACTTTTAATGACAAGCTGCGCATTCCGGCGATATTCAGTCGCATACTCGCTTTCCAGTGAATTGCAATAATCTTCGCCATCTGATGAAATGATATAAGCTATTCCGTCATTGAGATTCAGCGCCTGCACCAATCCATACAGAACTAAAGCTTTCAGAGCAGTTTTTACAGCTTCGCGTCTGGAAGCAAACTCACTGAATTTATACTGGTTGTCGCCATTTAGATTAGCTTCCGTTATATTAAACGTCTTTCCATATGTAGTCATAAAATCAATTGCATAAAGCATATCCAGCGTCTGCGGATATTCATAGACATCCAAAAGGATTAGAAGACGAAGGGCATTTTCAAACGTTGTGTTAAACAGCTTGTTCGGCATTTTTTCTCACCCAGCCCTTCAATCTGTCTTCCTTCACAAGAAAATGGCAAACCCCTTTCTTCTGTGGATTGCCTATCCAATCTGTATCCCGGCTTAACCAACATCTATCAACCCGTGTCAGCGATGCCTGCGCCATAACTTTGCGGAGACGTGTCATGCCATCTTTGTAATCATCTTCCCAGACTTCCTTCACGCCCTCATATGTTTCGTCCTTCAGTATTTCAAACTGGTCAGTGTCATTTTTTCGATAGATATCACGCGTTCCCCGTCTAACAGCTTCAGCTGCAAAATAATAACCGCGTTGCTCGCTGAAGTGCTTTTGATACTCGAGGTATTGAGGAAGTAAAGAAAGGTCGAAATTTTCAATATGCTCCAATTCACCATAAACGTCAGCCAAGGCCATCGCATATTTTCGTTCTTCCATTATCACGTCATCTGGTATTTCGATAGGCTCCAACGGGTGTTTCTTATAATCTTCCAGTTCCTGAGAATTTGCTGTTATCGCATCCTGCGACAAGACGTTATCTCGTGTCAGTGAATATAGAAATACATTTGCCAAGAACTCGGCAAGTGTATTTTTTTGCCCCCATTTCATCAATTCAGATTTCCT
>CALLZZ010000015.1 GCA_937858235.1 uncultured Clostridia bacterium | reverse complement strand
TCCAAAGGCCAACACCAGATATGGGATTAGTCATATCTGCTGCTCCATCCACAATGAGAATATCAAATACCAAAGATGCGGCATTAATCATCCTCTCTACTTCCTGAATGGCTACGGTGTCACAAAGAAGCCCTGTATAATGCGTAGGCAATGATAGAAAAAACAGGTTTTTGCTTTGTTCATATTCCATAAACTTTTCTCCAATGTTGGGGTTATCATCGTTCAACGCTTGAAAAAGCCCCTTTTCTTCAAGAACACTTTGACCAAAAAAGACTTGCAGGTCTCCATAGATAAGGTTAGTGGAAATGAGCCCCACCAATACATCACGCTTAGAAAGAGCGCAAGCAAGATTAACTGCAAAGGTTGTTTTACCGCTGTTATTGCCGCCCCAAACGGCATAGATTTTATTACTCATAGTTCATAACACCTCGTTTCTCAAAAACTATGTGTAGCTTGCCTGTATATTCGGCTTGGATAAGTTTTTCAGCCTGTGCCTCGGTAACGATTAGCGTAATAGCTTTAGGAACAGTATCACCATTAGGTGACTGACCGCTTTTTTGCTGTTCTCGCATTTCTGCTGTATCTTGCGTTCTGGCATTCTCAACACTGTAAACCTCCAACCCTTTTAGTTCGGGATAGATGATAACTTGTGGAGAAGAATTCTGACCATCTGATGCCTGCTCTAAAAATACTGCCACAGTTACTATATCTCCGTTTTGAAGGTGGGAGGAAAGTCCTGCCGCAATACTTGGTACGCTGATGGTAACAAGACGCTGGTTATTCTTAGTAATGCGGTCTAATAGCTCATTTGCAAGAAATCCTCCCAGTTTTTGTGGAAAGAAATAATCTCCCTTGATAATATTGGTCTGTGCAACCTTACCTAAAACCGTATCTTTGTCGTTGATAGCACCTTCAGGTAGTCCATAGCTTCCCACTTCCACGGTAGTAAGGTGATTATCTTTAATCTCCGTTCCCACTGGAATGTCCTCTGATGCCATAAGTACCATAATCGTTGCACTTTTATCCTCATAAAACCTTGGTAAAAGCCCAAAGGATATAGCTGCTGCAACACCAATACAGAGGGCGCTTAGAAATATCCGGTTTTTTAGTATCTTCAAACTGCTCTAAGCCTCCTTTCGTTGTGATAAAATCAAAGTTCCTATTTGTTGTAAAATAAAAATACCGAAGTGGTACAATTTACACCTTTTTGGTTGTTGGGTGTTTCCGTTCTTGTTTTAGTTCCTCTACAGCATTGGGAGCATCATACATTGGCAATCCCAAGTCTCTTTTTACTTCTTTATTTTCCATAGCTAAATCTATGCCTAAATTAGCACAGGTAGCTGTTTTGCCAGCATCATCTTTTTAGTTGGCTACGGCAATGATTTTTGCGTTCAATTCTGTTCCTCCTTTCAATTTTGGGTACAAAAAAAGAGCTATTCACATAAACTAACTCCTTTTTAGAAAATGGCATTATTCAATTTTATCTATATAAAAAAGTTGTCTACTCTAAATAAGAGCAAACAACTTTTTGTTTTCCTATTTAATTTTAATTATTGGCAAACTCCAAAATGTTTTAAGGCATCTTTTATTGCCTCTACCTTTTCGGGTGTTGGGTGTTTCCGTTCTTGTTTTAATTCTTCTACAGCATTGGGAGCATCGTACATAGGTAATCCCAAGTCTCTTTTTACTTCTGCAATATAGGCGGTATGCACCTTGAAATTATACTTGCTTTCTATATACTCTTGCATCATTTTATAGGTTACTCTTTCGCTTGGTCTATATTCTTCAGCCTTTCTCGCTATCTCATCAATAGGAATCTGTCCTTCCTCATCACCAAACTCCACATTTATGTTGATATGTGTGTCTGCTTTTTTGTGGGAGAGCGATACAACCGTCTCCACATGCCCCGTCCAGCAAAATAAATCTACAGGCTGCACTTCTAAAGTTTT
>CALLZZ010000014.1 GCA_937858235.1 uncultured Clostridia bacterium | reverse complement strand
GACACGAAAAGCAGACGGGAAACCGGCTGCTTTTTTACGGATATTTTTTGAAAGTTAATTTTCAAAAACACTTGACATACAGGCTCAAAGTGGTATAATGATTATAGTACCAAAGTACTAAAGTACTTTAACACTTTGCATGTAATCAGCTTGCGAAAGGAGCTTGTAAGTATGAATAATCCAAGAAGAAAAGCATTGGAAGCGGTAATCGCTGCGATTGAGGAAGCCAAGGAAACCCTTGAAACGCTCAAAGAGGAAGAAGAAGAAAGCCGGGACAATATTCCGGAAAACTTGCAGGGATCGGAGAGATACGAAAAAGCGGACAATGCGTGTGATTGTTTAGATACCGCTGCAAGCAGCCTTGAAGATGCTATCGGCGCTATAAATGAAGCTATCGAATAAAGGGGGTGTGTTCCAGCATGGAAGATACAATTTATTGCCACCGTTTGGCCGACTATAAAGGCTTTGCAATCTTCAAAGAAGCGTACAAGGGTAAAGGCAGTGCAAAGGAATATTGTTATTGGGTATATGCGCTTGATGATATGGACGGGAATTGCTTTGACGGCCTTATGGATAGCACATTAGCAGGAACCAAGCGTAAGATCGACGGGGGCAGGAAAGAGAGGGCAACGGTATGACAGGTCTTGAAAGCCTTAATATTGAGCTGAACCGGCTTTTTGATGTTTTTAATAAGCAGTTCTATAACGGGGAGCTTCGCAAGCCGGTAATCACGGTGCAGACTAACGGCAGGGAAGCCCGGACAATGGGGTGGTGTACCTGTGATAAGGTCTGGAAAGATCATAACACGAATGAGTATTATTATGAAATTACCATTTGCAGCGAATATCTTTATCGGGATATAGAGGAAATCTGTTCCACCTTGCTACATGAAATGGTACATTTATATTGCCAAGAGCATGATATAAAAGATACGAGCCGGGGACACACATACCACAATAAACGCTTTAAGGCTGTGGCCGAGCAGCACGGCTTAATTGTAAGCTATGATAATCGGATCGGTTGGAGCAGTAGCATACTTACCCCGGACGCAGCGGCCTTTGTTCAAGAGAATGCGGACAAGTCCGTGTTTGTTGTGACGAGAAACCGCCATACAGCGCCAAAGCCCCCGCAGCTGCCCGTAGACGACGGCGAGGAAGCCGGGGAAGATACAGACAGCGGCGATCCTGAAAACGGCACAGAGGAAGGCACAGAGGACGGCACGGAGCCGGAGAAGCCAAAGCAGAGCATGAGGAAATATGTTTGCCCGAAATGTGGCTGCATTATCCGGGCGACTAAGGAAGTCAATATTATTTGTGGTGATTGCAAAGTTGCTTTTGTAAAGGAATGACATAAGTTTTGAAAGTTAATTTTCAAAAAATGAAAGAGGGGTAAACAATGACAATTACCGAGTTTAAGAAAAGCTGCGACAAAGGCGGGACGGATAAAAACACCGGCAAGAGCTTTTTTGAATTTATAGCGAACGCAACCGACATTTGGAGCAATAACGCATGTTTGGGTTATGTGCTTCACGGCCTGAAAGGATTAGAGCTGCCGGAAAAAGAAGTTGAACAGATTGTAAGTGTAGTTAAGGCGGGGTTTGATGAATTAACCGTTGATGAAGCCGACAAACTGTATTCTAAAAGCTCATTTTGAGAGGAAAGCATATGACAAGTGAAGAAAAGCAAGAGCTATCGGAGTTTAGAAAAATTCAGCGGTTTTTTTCAAAGAATATCAATTCGGATCATTGGGATTTTATAGCTGAAAAGCTGTCCGACGCACATCTTTCTATAATTTCTCAAATTATGAAAGCGGATGAACCGAAAAAAGTTAATTGGCTTGTTTTAAGAAATGCCTATTATGTCATAGACCGAATTAAGGAATTAAAGAAAGGGGAATAAAGATGATTTTTTACGATGAAAGCAGCATTATGTTTGAGAGTGAGGAACACTATTCTTTTTACGTCGAAAAGGCCGGGCAGCTCCACGCCGATGTTTACTTAAAAGCCTTGATTTACACTGTGGGTATTTGCCATGATACCCGCAGCCGGTGGGCGAGATTTTATGATGAAGCCGCCCGGACGATTAAACCGGAAGTGATTACCGAGGGTTGGCAGACGGGAACGACTGTTAAACTTACAAGGCTTGCTTTTCAGCTTTTTACAGACGGTACGCCTACTGCGCTTTCGTTTGATGAAAACGACAAGCAGACAGAAGATTTTAGCGAGTGCAGCCGGTACAGTGTTTCGGATATATTTTGCTGCGGTTTTGCGCCGTTTTTTGTGGAAGCGGTTAAGCTCCGTTATCCTGAATATTTTTCCCGCCGAAATGTCTACACCGAGAGCCAAAGGATTGCAGACCAGCTAAGAGATAAAAAATAGCGTTTCCAATGACAGTAAAAGCCGCCCTATTGAAAGGGCGGCTTTTGTCTATTTTGCCTATTCCCCGCGGCGGATCGGGCGGCAGATGCCACTATAGAGCTGTGCAAATTCAACAATGAAAAAGAATAACCGCATAAAATAGGGCTTATTTATAAGATATATCCCACAAATAAGACCCCCTTTATAATTGTTTTGTAAAGGGGGTGATGTAGTGATAAGGTATGATCCTTTTTGGGAAACACTGAAACTCAAAAAAGTAACCAGCTATGCGCTGATCCGCAAACACAATATCGGAAACGGTACGCTTTACCGTATGAGAAAGAACGCCCCTTTGTCAACCAGGACGATAAACGATCTATGCGACATTTTAGATTGCAGGGTTGAGGATATAATGATCTACGTCAAGGATAAGGAAAAATAAAAGGCGGCAAAACGCCGCCCTTTATTTATACGTCTGCTGCGGCTTTTTCTGTGGCTGCATCGGACGCCGGTTCATTCGTTCGGGCAAGATATTCTTCCTCTGCCCGTGCCTGAAGCGTTTTTAATTCAAAAGTCATGCTTTCCAGTTCTTGAATTGTGTTCGTGATCCCGGTAAATAAGGTCAGATATTCCTTTGTCAATTCTTCCATTGTGATAGCTCCTTTCAATATGGCTTATATGTAAGATATAGCTTATTTATAAGCTACCACACAAAGAGAACAAAAGTTGTCGAAATGCGTCGTGTACTTAAAAAAGTGCGAAGAAAAAACCGCCATTTTTGAAATGACGGTTTATCGTTCTGGATCATGTTTTTTTTGGTCTGCGCCGGTCGGGGTTGCAGCTCTGCGCTCTGCTTCGGCCTGTGCTGCGGCAAAGCGATCTTTCATTGAAAGTTTTTCTTGCGGCTTTTCTGCTAATTCAGTTTTTTTTTCCGCTTGAAGCTCTGCAAGCATCATTTTTTCTAAACGCTGTATGTCCGGGAAAACAACCTTTTTCCCTCTGTAAATGAGTTGCCGGAGCTGCTGCATGTTGGAGCGTACTTCTTGTGCAATGGAGTGTTTCACCGGCACGGGATTACCGTTTCGGGTATGTATATGATCTAAGTAATATTCCGTAATCGGGAACAGGTTTTGAAGCAAGAAAGCGGACGGTTGGCCGTCAAATTCTCCCATGACAATAGTTAGACACTTTCCATATCTCGCCTGTTGCCTGTCATGAATACCCTGAAATTTTTCAATTCTTGTACTCATGGGAACTACCCACAAAAGACCGGCATTTCTCTGATCTTCCATGCAAAGGAAAGTTGGCCGGTATGTGCCTTTCTCTTTGTTCTGCATCAATTTTTCGTCTTGTGCCTTTGAAAAGTATTCATCTTTGATATGATAAACATATCCCTCTTGAAATTTCATACGTCACCGCCTGATTATGAGTGTAGCCCTATCTTTCGATAGGGCTACACAACTATTTTCGAGCCGATTATTTGTAGCGTCGCCAACGGTGGGCGAACTATATTTGTCGAGCCGATCATTTATAAGCCGCCAACGGTGGGCGAACTATATTTTCGGTGTTTGGGTATCTCTACCCTGCATTAGTATTATACGATAAACACGAAAATATGTCAAGCAAATTTTTGAATTTATAGTACTAAGGTATTAAAGTCCTTCGGTATCAAGTGCGCTTGATAAGTCAAGGGCGGCAAAGGATTCCTCTGTCATAGCGTTTGCCTTGCGAATGACGGTATTTACCGTGTCCTGTATCTCTGTATCCTCAATTAGCGGTAAGCTGTCATGCAGGGCAGTTATGACACGGTTTCTATCCGGGGAAAACCCGGAATACATTTTGATGATTGCTAATTCTTCATTCGTGAACATTAAAAATCGCCCCTTTCGTTTTCGTCTATTTGCTTTTGCCGTACTGTATTGGATCTTCCGGCGGCTCTGCGCTCTGCTTCGGCCTGTGCTGCGGCAAAGCGATCTTTCATGCTAACCCTTTTTTGTGGTGTCTGATCCTGCGTTCTCTCCTGTTCCCGGTCAGCGTCACGGAAACCAAGCTGATCCCTTGTCTTTTCCCGGTCAAGGTCAATGTCATTATCAAATTTTACGCTGTCAAGCCTTTCGTCGGCGGCACGTCTATACTCGGCTTCGATGTACTGCAAGTTACCGTCAGCCCCTTTCTGTGAATAAGGGATAAAAGCGGTCTTTGTTTTGTCTGCGTCCCAAAGGTCACTTGTGGGCGCTGCTTTCTGATCGGACGCATAGACTTTTCCGCTATCAGTCCATGAATAACCTGTCCTTGCCGTTGTGCTGGTGCAGAGATCGTCTAAAACGTGTTTTGCTTCATTTTCGCCGGTGACGGTGAAAAGATAATCGTTATCATAATAGAAATGGTAATACGGCTTTTGCTCTGCTGTAGGCTGTGCCTGTACCTCTGCGGCCAGCTCCGGTATGTTCTCAAAGCCGTAATTATCAACATAATTTGCGGTAATCTGTCCTTGCCACTCAATCACGACAATATCAGATACCGACAAGCTATGCCCTTTGAAATC
>CALLZZ010000013.1 GCA_937858235.1 uncultured Clostridia bacterium | reverse complement strand
CTGTGTACACTGTGGTGTAAGATAAAGCCAAGTTAAAACAAACGAACGGTAAATGCCAAGGAGGTATAAAATGATGAATTTACAGAATAAATACAATAAGTGGAGAAAAGTTGGAGAAGAAGCAAGCGAAGGTACAGATATTCCTTTCACATGGGATTGCGGTGAAGCTTCCGCAAGGGAAGATTTTACAGATTATGCAGATTTAGAAGAAACAATTAGTTTTGAAGATATGTTGGCATTGGAAAACAACTATGCAGAATAAGTTCAACAAATCCGAGTATAACGCTAAATATGACGAACAAAACACCAAGCAAATAAAGCTAAAGCTAAATACAAATACAGACAAAGACATATTAGATAAGTTGGAAAGCGTAACTAACAAACAGGGATATATAAAAGAATTAATAAGAAAAGATATAAAGCAGTCTGAATAATGATGTGACCCCCCAAAAGTTAGACCAAAAAATCTAACGAATGGGGGTCAGTTCAAACGAGGGATCTTTTTTATTACATAAAAGGAGGTGAGCCGTATGGCTAAAGGTAAATACGAAGAATGGTTAACAGCCGATGGCTTACTTAAGTTAGAGGCATGGGCGAGGGACGGACTAACAGACGAACAGATAGCCACAAACATGGGGATAGTACCATCTACACTGTATGAATGGAAAAAGAAGTATGCGGAGATTTCGGAGGCTTTAAAAAGGGGCAAGGAAGTTGTCGATATAGAGGTTGAGAACGCCTTGCTTAAACGCGCTAAAGGGTACTCGTACATAGAGACGACAAGGGAGCTTGTGACAGACAGGGAGACGGGGGAAAGCAGATTAGAAGTCACCAAGGTGGTCACCAAGGAAGTTCAGCCAGACACCACAGCACAGATCTTCTGGTTGAAGAACCGGAAGCCGAAGGAGTGGAGAGATAAGCAAGAAACAGACGTCAACTTAAGCGGTAGTTTAATAAAAGTGGAACTAACAGAAGAATAAACACTACCACCTAAAAGATACATTTTGGGAATAGTTGTTATAGAATAGCGCATAATTAATTAGTTTTATGCACTATTTTTTATATTTATACCAAAAAGGCATAAAAATCACCGACAATATACCCCAAAATTAAGAAAAATACCGAATAAATATTTATGCACGTTAAAATGGAGAGTGAAATTAAATGGCAGATATACAAGTTCAAATACCTAAAAAAGCTTTTAACACTGCCTATATTCCTTACATAGATAACAATAACAGATATTTAGTCCTATATGGCGGTGCTGGTTCTGGCAAATCAGATTTTATCGTTGAAAGATATTTAGTCAAGCTAATGAAAGCTAACATGTGCAACGTGCTAGTAGTAAGAGCAGTAGGAAACACAAATAGAGATTCCACATTTGCACTATTCAAGCAAGTAATATCACGTTGGGGCATAGGCAAGCTATTTAAGTTTAACGAGTCTGATTTAAGGGTAACATGTTCTAACGGAAATAGCGTTATATTTAAAGGCTTAGACGATACAGAAAAACTAAAGTCAATTACATTTGCTAAAGGAGAATTAACCGATGTATGGATAGAAGAGGCCTCAGAAACCTTAGAAGCAGATTTTAACCAGCTTAATATACGTCTTAGAGGTAAAGGCACAAAAAAACAGATAGTAATATCATTTAACCCTATAGACGTTAACCATTGGCTTAAAAAACGGTTTTTTGACCGCAAAGACGACAATATCACCATTTGCCATACCACATATAAAGACAACCGCTTTCTGGACGACGAGTATGTGCAGCTGTTGGAATCGTACAAGGAGACAGACCCGTATTATTATGCTGTGTACTGCCTGGGAGAATGGGGCGTGTACGGCAAGACCATTTTCGATAAGTTGCGAGTTACCGAGAGGATAGCGCAACTTAAAGCCCAAAAGATCAAGACTGGATACTTTGCGTATAGATACACGGAGGATGGGTTGGCAGACATCAAGTGGGTGGACGACCCGGACGGATACATCAAGATAATTAAACCACCTAAAGAGGGTTACCCATACGTCATAGGCGGGGACACTGCTGGAGACGGAGAGGACTTTTTTATCGGACAGGTGCTGGACAACACCACCGGGGAGCAAGTGGCAGTCCTCCGAAACCAGTTTGACGAGGATTTATATGCAGACCAAATGTATTGCTTAGGAAAGCACTACAACACCGCCCTGATAGGTATAGAGAGCAACTACTCGCAAGCACCAATCAAGAGGCTGCAAGACTTGCACTACACAAGGCAGTACGTACGGCAGCAATCCGAGGACACTTATACCCATGCAGTGCTTAATAAATACGGCTTTAATACCAACAAGGCTACACGCCCAGTGATAATCGCCGGACTTGTTAAGATTGTCAGGGAAGAAACGGAGCTCATCAACAACGTTGATACGCTTAACGAAATGCTTACATTTGTACGCAATGAAAAAGGCCGCCCAGAGGCAGCGGAAGGCTCACACGATGACCTTGTTATGGCTCTTGCTATTGCTTATTATATCCGTACTCAGCAGAGATTTGAGCCGGAGAAACCACAGGGAGATTATAAACATTACACAGAGGATATGTTAGAAGATTACTATAACGCCTCACCAGAGGAAAGAAAGCAGATAATAAAGGAATGGGGGATACCAATAAATGGATGACAATTTAACCAAGTGGACCCGGCTGTATGAAACGGCTAGGAACGCGCACGAGGACAATTTAGCGCAGTACCAAAAGAACCAGAAACAATATGATGGCACGTTACAACCCGACAAAGGGAAAGAGGTAACGTGCTTTTATAATTTCACAGAGGAACTAATTGAATCCTCCATAGACAACGGAGTGCCACAGCCAAAGATCGAACCGTTGATTCCGAACGATAAAAACAACGCCCTCGCAAGAGGAATAGAAAACATGATAATCGGCGAAATGAAACGGATTAACTTTGAGCCTATCAACGACCAAGACGAGCGGACAACAAAGATTGCTGGCGGCAATACGGGAATTGTGGAATGGGATAACAATATCAAGACCCATTTTACTACCGGAGCATTAGACTTTAGACTTATATCTCCTATGCAGTTCATACCGCAACAAGGTGTGTATGAAAAAAAGTATATGGATTATTTCTTCTTGACGTTCGAGGACACTAAAAAGCGGATTGAGAAGAGATATAACAAAAACGTCGAGTTTGAGACAGTTGACACTACCATGATAGAGCAGCCACTAGAGGACGACCTTGTTACCCAAGTATGGTGCTATTACCGCAACAAAAATGGCGGTATAGGGGTGTTTAGCTTTGTAGGCAAAACCATATTGATTGATGATGATAACTACAACGCCAGAGGCAAACAGGTATGCGCTGCATGCGGACGTACAAAAGATGGCCCGCAATGCGAATGCGGTTCTCGAAAGTTCGTAAAGCGCAACCTTGAATATGAAGAGCTGACGGAAGATAAAAAAACCCAGTTCGGAGTCATTCCGGCAAAGAGTTACGCAAGAAACGATGACGGCTCTTATAAACTCATGGATATAGAAGTACCAAAAACGGAGTTAAATCCGATTACTGGGCAATTAGAGCCTCTATATGAGCAAGTATTCGATGACGTGATGAACCCAATAGGAGAGACCATGCAGACAAGAACAGAGCAGCAGGCATACATGGAACCCACCAAGATTCCTTATTATGTGCCTAACAATTACCCGGTATCAATTCGACGCAATGTGTCAGCAGAGAAAAATATCTATGGACGCTCTGATGCACAAGACATATTTGAGCTACAAGACAAGGCGAATAAGGTAGCTACTAGGATGATAGACAAGGTATTCCAAGGCGGCAGATTATTAACAAAGCCAAAGGGTCTAAATCTTACATTCACAAATGGATTACAAGTAGTTGAACTTGAAACGATTGACCAGAAACAGCAGATAGATTTAAAAGACTTATCATTCAACGCTCAGTCTGATTTAAACGTCATGACAGAGTGCTACATGATGGCAAAGTCACTCTTGGGCATAAATGATAGTTCTCAGGGAAAACAAGACACCACAGCCACCAGTGGGAAGGCAAAGGAAGCACAGATTTCCCGGGCACTTGGAAGACAAGAGTCCAAAGTAAAAATGAAAAATGCTTTTTATCAGGACATTTTTAAGACAATGTTTCAATACATGCTTGCTTATGCAGATGAGCCACGTTCTTATAATTCGCAGAACGATGAGGGCGACAACGTGGAATCAGTGTTTAACCGCTATGACTTCCTAGAGCAAGATGATAAAGGGCAATGGTACTGGAACGATCAATTTATATTTACTGTAGACACCCAAGGAGGCGCACAGGATAATCGGCAATATATTATAGAGACCATGGACAAGGACTTCCAAGCAGGTTTATACGGAGACCCAAGCGATCCCGAAACCATGTACAACTTGTGGAAAGACCGGGAAGCATTGCAATATCCGAATGCTAAAAGACAGGTCGCAAGATGGGCTAAGAAGGTTCAGGAGTATAAAAACATGCAAGCTCAAATGCAACAGCAACAAGCAATACAACAACAAATGATGGGAGGTGTACAAAATGAAATGCAACAAATGTAGTCTTGAAATGACTGTGGATCACGTGGAAAACGGCAAATATACATATGTTTGCACAAATCCCCAATGCACGGAGCATTTGAAGTGCATTACAGCTTTCGGCGAGCCGATGGAATCGCAGATGAAAGCAACAGAGCAAGAGGCTAGGGAGTATGTTAAAACTTTAAATGAATAGAAAGTGAGGTGATCCCTACGGCAGAGCGTGGCTATAATATTTGTATGGAAAGAGAGTGTAAGACTTGTAAAGTATCTTGCAGAGAAAAAATATCAATCGGATATACATATAAAATTCGTTGCCCTGATTGTGGAAAGATATTGTTTAAGATCACAGAAGATACAGGAGGCACCATCATTATATGGTGCAAGGAGTGCAGGGAAGAAAAGGTTATAAGACTTTAGGAGGACTTTAAATGAACTTTGGAAAAGCATTAGAAGAGGCTAAAAAGGGTCAGAAGATATTTAGACATAATTGGAATGGTAAAGGAATGTTTGCTGTATTTCAGAAAGGTTATCCAGATGGAATACCGTGTAACATGCAGACAGCTAAAGCGTGGGGCATGAACGAGGGTGACTTGTTTAAATGTGAGCCATACTTGCAAATAAAGATGGTGAACGGCTCGCATGCTATGTGGGTTCCTAGCATCAATGACATTCTTGCGGAAGATTGGGAATGTATTAGATAAATTTATAGAGAAGTAAGAAAGGAAAAAAGGTAGGAAGAATGATAGTTAAATATTTAGACGGTAAAATATGGGGATACATAGATAATGTTAGACAAGCATCAAGCCAAGACATTAATTGTGATGAATTAATAAAACGCTATGATAAAATGCCTGTTCCACTAGATGGAGATTCAGCAAGCTACATGAATGGTGAAAGATTACCAAATCATATAGCTACGTCAAATAAAGTTTTTACTATGGCTACGCTTGATTTAGATGGAATATTTGATGGCGTAAGCTATGGAAATTGTAGTCAGCAAAACTTGATAGACGGTCAAAAGGCATTAGACAATTACCCAGCATCGGTCATATTACTTTATTTAAACGACCATAAAGAATATGACACTCTTATATTTGTAACTAATCAACAGTGCTTTTTAATGAATGACAAAGGTCAAACAATAGAACGATTAGTTTGACATGAAAATAAATACTTATTGAGCCATTGAGCCTATTATTTGTGGAATTTACGGATAGTAAGCTCTTTTTTATTGCTGCAAAACGGAGAAAACCGAAACTCGCAGAAAAACAAGGAGGAAATATGTTTAAGAAATTCTTTGAACCGTATCTCGAAGCAGATGACGGTTTATCGGTTGCTAATGGTGCGGATTCACCGGCCGCAGATGACAACGGAGATGGGACTCCTGCTAATGAACCCATAGGCGATGATGATGGTGTCGAACCAGAAAATAACTCAGAACCAGATATCACGCAAACGCAAGCCTTTTCAAAGCGGCTGAACGAGGCCAGAGAAAAAGATTTGCAAAGAATTGCAGACCTTGAAGCTATAGCCAATGAAAAGCAGACTCTTGACAGCCAGTTTGGACGATTACAAGGTATTTTAGGGCAGCTTGGATATGAGGGCAGTGCGGACGAAATTGCTGACATGATAGAAGCGCAGAACCGCCAGGTCACTCCGGAGCAAATCAGGCTTGAAAGGGAATTGCAAGAAAAGACCATCAAAGAAGCGGTACAAAACAGCCCAGAATTTATACAAGCACAGGAAATGTTAAAGGTACAGACACAGATTGCAAATGAAGCTATGTTTAATGCCCAGCTCGCAAAGATTACCCAGATAAATCCGGAGATAAAAACACTGGCAGATTTGGCAAAAATGCCAGACAGCGATGTCTTTGACGGATTAATTGCTACAGGCAAATACACCATAGATACCGCTTATAAAAGGCTTACAGAAATGAGAGGCACTAAGCCCAAGACGGCAGACACCAAAGGACACCTACAAACTACAGGTGGCTCGGCAAGTGGCAATTATGACGAGGTTCCGGATGATGTTATGGATCAATACAAGTTATTCAATCCGAATGCTACTGACAAGCAGATCAAGGAGCATTACAAGAAAAACCATGGAGGTAAGTAATGGAAAAGAAATCATACGCAGGAAATATCACCAATAAGGGTACTCAGACTGTTGAAGCTGTTTACCCTCAGAAAAAAGGCAAGGCACCCGTTAAAAAGACGGGGGAAGACCTCAGAACGAAGGGAGGAAACAAATAATGAAGTTACACAGAAATGACACCATGTCACAGCCACCGATTGAATTAATACCGGCGGATTCGGCAGTTACTTATGCAATAGGCCAAGGGCTGGTAATTACGGCTAATAAGGCCGCTTTAGTTGGTGCAACGGCAACACCTACATATGTTTGCATTGGAGTAGCAGCAAATGGGGAAGTGCCAGCAATCAGAGTGCAGAAAGGTCATGTGTATGCTGCTCCACTCAGCGCGGCGGGTACAGCATTAAATGTGGGAGACAAGGTCACCCATGATGTGGATGCAATCAGAGTAACTGCAACCAAAGCAGACGGCATCGCCGAAATCGTTGGATTTGATACTGCGGCAAAAGCTGTAGGCGATTTAGTTTATTTTAGATACTAGGAGGTAGAAGATGGCAGGAATTATATTTTCACAGGGAAGCGGAGTAAATGATTCCGTATTTGGTAAATCTCAGGAGCCTATTAAAATGTTTCTTGAGAACAAAGTTGAAGCTTTTGAAAATGAAAGTGCGCTGAAAAATGTTTTTTTAATGGACAAATCTAACAGCTTTGCAGAAAAATTAACAAGCATGACAGCCATGAATGGATTTAATCCAGTTGGAGAGGGCGCAGCATATCCAAAGGATGAAATGCAGGAAAGTTACGATAAAGTACTACAAAATGTTGAATGGAAAGATTCTTTCCCAATCACGCAGACAATGGTTGAGGATGCTAAAACTTTAGACCTTAGAAAGAAACCGACGGCGTTCATCAATGGCTATAACAGGACTAGAGAAATGTTCGGTGCCGCTCTTCTAGGCGGTTCAATCAATGGAACCTCTGTAACGTTTAGAGGCAGAAACTTTGACTGCACAGGAGCGGATAAGGTTTCTCTATTCGCAGCAAATCATCCGTCAATTCTAGGCAAGGCAGCACAGGCAAACAAATTTACTGATGCTTTTTCGGACGATGCATTGAACAAGGCTGAATGCGTTATGCAAGATTTTAGGGGGGATAACGGCGAAATTTTAGCGGTATCGCCTAATACGATTATTATTCCAAACGACCCTAAAATCTTGCATAACGCATTCAGCCTTGTTCAA
>CALLZZ010000012.1 GCA_937858235.1 uncultured Clostridia bacterium | reverse complement strand
TTTTTCTGGAAAATAAAATGCCTGAATTTATGGAAAAGTACTTGCCGTTTACAGCCCCTCATCGAATCCAATTACCCGATGGATATACTCTTTTTCACTTCATACACGGCTAGCTTTCCATTGCTGCGCTGCCTGACTTCAGCATTGTTACCCCGGCTCGTAATCTCCCGTATGGTTTTCATAATGAATGCATCATCATTCATTGTGCTAGCAGATACGTCATGTACACGGCTGTTATGTGAGGAATAACCACACCTGCTCTGTTCAAGTTCTTTCATTACCAACTGCACCCCTTTCCGGATCAGATGTCAAAGAGTTTCTGCTCCCAATCGCTTTCTGTTTCTTCCACAGTGTCTTCTTCAGCCTTCGACTCATCATCTTCTATCGGTGTAAAAACAGTCCCGACATTTGGACGCCCCACCAATGGGAAAACATATTCTTCTTCCACCTTGTTTTCATCAAGATTTACCAAAATAAGAGAAAACACATCCTTGAACTTTATATTCTCAAGTGTTTCAATCATTCGGTTATATACTTCCCGGTTGGTGAGAACGAAGCTCATCTTTTTCGGATTCATAGTCCCAGCATAGTAAAGACCTAAGACCATCAGAAACTTCTGGCGCAGCTTCATCACGGTATGCGCCACACTGTTTTTTTCCAACATTGTGTGCCAGATTTCGAATTCCCAAATCTCCATCTCGCCACTATCGGAATTAGCATCCGTTGATATAACCCAATCTGTCCGATAACGGTAATTAAGAGCATTGTGTTTATTTTCACCCTCTAATATTGAAGTCCTGTAACCCCTATCTTCCAACTCCTTAAATATTATATCCGTAATGTTTTTTTCTGTAGCTTCAAATTCTTTGCTCGTATACTTTCCTGTCATCCGGCGTGGTACTTTGCCGTTTGCATCCATCAGCATTTCAAAAGTTATTCCACTTTCCGGGTCCGAGTTCTGTGCCACTTTCTGAATCAGCTCATCTGTGCAGGCCCCAGAAGTTTTCATGTTAACTATCCTTGAAAGCGTTGATGGATTCACTCCGCAATCAAGAGCAAACTGCCGCATACTGCGGCTTGCTCCTTTTGCTCTAATGAGCAACTCTGCTAATTTCTCTTTCTCTGGCGGGCGAATGCGAATATAATTCGCAAGCTCCGTCATATCAATTTTTCTATCGCTCATGCTTTGCCTCCCGTAAATCAGGCGCGTTGTTTGTATTGCTTGTGTTGCGTATATTGTATCACTTCATAATTCCATTGTCAACATACACGCAATATGTATTGCTTGTTTTGCTTAATAATTTTTTACTTGTTTTCGGCCAGTTTCCCTCTTGACTTTTACAACCTACTATTGTATTATAGGAACAGGAGTTCCAGAACTGTTGTTCTTAGTATAACGGAACAGTTGTTCCTTGTCAAGTGGCTTTACAAAATTATGTTGTAAATGCTGGCAACTTTCCCTCCAGCAAACAGCAGAACATCCCACATGGAGGCAATAATGACATGAAAAAAGAAACGAACTTTGAAACAAGTCCACTCAACACGCAGGAGACCAAAGCCGAAGCAGCCGCTGCCCTGACCCCGTCTGCTACCAATGGAGATAAAATAAAAGCCCTCCGCACCGCCCAGCACATGAGTATGGCTGAACTGGCGCGACGGGCTTCCATGTCGGACCGTGCGATTCGCTATATCGAATCCAACCAGCGCGAACCGAGCGTCGATGCAATCCAAAAGATTGCTGCCGCTCTCGGTGTCACTACGGATTATTTTATGGACGAGGCCACTTTCCAGCAGGAACTCAGCGATGATCTCTTCTATGCAGATGTACGAAAAAAGTACGGCTCCCGTGGCGTTGCACAGGCAAAGAAAATAAAAGCACAGACCTCTGCCCTTTTTGCAGGCGGCGAGTTGTCCGAAGAAGATCAGGCGGCCTTTATTAAAGAAATGGAAGCACTTTTCCTCGATGCAAAAGCTGATGCGAAGAAATTTACTCCCAAAAAATATCTGCGGTAAGGAAGCATAGTTACTCCGGAGGAAAGGAGTCAATAACCTTGAACACACGCATAATCGATACGGCCGATGCTGTGGTTCGCCGCTATAAGACCCGGAACCCAGAAGAGATTATTTCACAACGGGCTATCAAATTGAAAGATATCCGCTTTTGCCACGACCTTCTGGGCTACTACACCGTCATGCTGAACTGCGAATATATCGGCATCAACCCAAATTGTACGGATGCCCAGCGTGTATCTGCTCTGGCTCATGAGCTGGGACACGCACTCTTCGACCGGAAGCACGCCAGCTCCGGTCAGGCATTTCAGGATACCTACTTTTACAGCCTGGACAACTCCAAGGCAGAACGACGAGCAAACATTTTCGCAGCTGAATTACTCCTGTCGGACGATGATGTTCTTAAGCCAATCGGCTACTATGAATTTAATGCCGACCGGCTTAAGATGGAAAAAAATTTACCTGCTCACTGTTCTTCCGCCTACCGTGCTGTGAAATACCAGGAACTTCTGCAGGAATTCCTGTACATGCACAGTGGAGTTGTTACACCGGCTGAAATTGCTCAGTCCAACACGATAGAAAAGCACTTTGTTGATTTCAAGCTAAACATCCTCGCGACGAAAGGCTATCAGCTTCCCGTACTGCCTGAACTGCACAGCGATTTTCTGAAAGACTCTATGAAGAACTGCGAGGTGACGATGGATTGAATTTTTATTACTGTGATGCCTGCCATTACTGCTTTGAAAGCAAGTCACTTCCTGACCGCTGCCCCGACTGCGGAGCAGCGGAACACAACGATAAAAAGGCAGTAAGGCTGGCGAAGAAGGATGAAGTAGATGAACTGCTTCGTATTCGGGCAGAAGATAACGAGTAGGAGGACACACAAAATGAAAGCACATAAATATTGGTCACTCGGCGCACTTGCCTGCATGGCAGGGTGCTTCTACACAGGCTGCAAGAAGCTAATGCAGGCACACAAGTATTTCGCTTGTGGCTCTCTGGTCTGCATGGGCATGGCAATCTATTCCGGCCACAAAATTGCACCGAAGAAGAAAAAAGCTGAAAAGCCTGAAAAATAAGAACACACGCCCTCGCCGCAACAAGCGAGGGCTTTTTTTGAACTCCAGGAGTTCACTTTGTTTCCGTCACAAGCTATACACTTCCATCATGAGCCGAATTCCGACTTTCAGACCTTCCTCAAAAGCGGTCTTCTCCCATGTACAGCACACCGTTCCCTGCCGGTCCATGATCTTCTCCCAGAGCGGAATCTTATCTCCGACGTAGTCATCTACCAACCTATCCATACCATCTAGCCCACGCAGCCACTCTTCCAGTTCCTTTTCCTTGACCTTCGCTTCTTTCCCAACAACTGTGTTTTTCTCTACTGGATTATTCTCCATGTAATGCTCGTAGAGCAGATCCAGCAGGTTCTCCACCGGCGGATAATACTCCGGCTCCGTTTTCTTAATGTACTCCTCCAGCATTTCCTTCAATTTTTCTATAATGCTACCATCCTTCCCAACTGAGATTCACATCCTCAGTTACGGCACATATTACCGCACACTTCTGTACATAGCAACCTATTCTTTGCGGTTTTTCGGATGACCCATCTTCTTCTTTACCTCATCTGGCACATCGATCAGCCCGAACCGATAGAACATCCCATAAATGTAAGTCACGCCCCGGATGTCACCCAGAGCTTTGGGTCTCTCTACTACTTCATCTTTTATATTTCCAAGTGCCAAAACTATAGAACTCCATGCCAGGCTTTTACTCTTCTCCCGGCGGTCAATCCACAGCTCTTTTGTGTACTCGCCGTTTCTACCTTTTTTTATTTCGTAAGAGAATGGCAACCCGGAGTAAGTTTTGAATTTCACTCCAGCATAGACCAGAACCACACCCCAGAAGTTTTCTTCTGTCGGATCAGACCTCCACCGCTTCATCGCTCTGTATCTCCTCTGCCGCTCTGCTCCAACACTAATCTTCTCTTTCTCTGTACTGGGGAAGTACACGCCTTTTTTATAAGGTAGGTACGAGGTAACGGAGGCTTTGGAAAGTTTCAGGGTGTTTGCAGTTGAGAGTATGGAGGTTTTGTAGTCCTGTGTTTCTCGGTATTCTTCAAAGGTAGCTTGCACCTTCTCCGCCATATCCGATTCATACACACCAGCCGTGATGAGGAGCTTCCTTACTTTGATAGGATTTAATCCCAGTTCTTCACCAATAGCCTGCAAGGACATCTCAGAATCATAAAGTGCCACAGCACTTTCCATCTGCTCTTTCAGATTTTTCCCGGCATCATACTCCGGCTTCGACTTCTTCCGGCCGCCGCCGGGCTTTCTCGTTTTCTTCATTTTACTCATGTAGCTCCAGCGGCAATCCGTCCGGGTCATGGAAGAAAGTCATTTTCTTGCCAGTGTAATCGTCAACCCGAATCGGCTCACATTCAATGCCTACCTCCGCCAACTCATTCACCGTCTGCTCCACGCTCTCCACACAAAATGCAAGGTGACGCAAGCCACAGGCTTCCGGGCGGTTCACACGCTTCGGAGGATTTTCCTCTGCAAAAATTTCCAGCTCTGTGTGTTCGTTAACACGAAGATCCAGCTTCCAATCTTTACGCTCTGGACGGTAGTTTTCTCTGATAACAGAGAAGCCCAGTTTGTTCACATAGAAATCCTTTGCGGCTTCGTAGTCAGATACGATAATTGCAATATGATGTATTTTTGATAAGTTCACTTTTTCTCCACTCCGTTTCTTCTATCTCATTTTATTTCCGTTATAAACTATATGGCAAACTTCAAAAATCACCGTGTGAACTCCTGGAGTTCAGTTTGTCCACACGGCATTTATTTGGTTCTTGTTTATTTCAGTTTTTCGAGAATCTCATCCGCACTCATGCCGCCGGCTAATAATTTCTTAACCACACTCTCGGCTTCTGCTTTCTTCGCTTCTTCAGCGGCCTTAGCATCTGCCTTTGCCTTCTTCGCTTCCAGGGATGCCACTTCTTTTTCGGTCTTCTTCAGAGCAGCCTTCTTCTCTTTCAGTGTGTTCTTCTGCTCCTCAATCGCTTTCTGGATGGATGCGATCTCCGTATTCAGAGATGCAACAGTCTCCTGCTTCTCTGTAATCTGGGATGCGTAATCTTTGGTGATATTGGTTTTGGGACGGTTTTTGCTGCCTTTCGTTCTGGGCATCGTGATAACCTCTTTCCTTTTATAGTTGTTTAAGTATAGCACTGTGTTGGGGTGTGGGGAATATGATTACTCTTTCTCCCAGCCCAGCTTATCTAAAAGTGACTCTAGCTCGTTTAACAGTCTCCTTGCATAAGCCGAATCCAAATCCTTCACATCATAATTCTCTATATCCAGAGGAGCTTTATTATTTCCCCAGAATTCTCTGCAAATAGCCCACACTCTTTGCTCATCATCATTCTGTGTTAAAGTACAGATTGTATTATACCGTGCTTTATTGGAATCACTATTAAGTCGCTTCAGTATATTGCGGAATCGTTCTTTATAATCCATTCTGACTCCTCCCGAATATTTTCTTTTCTCACACTTAGCCGCTTATATCAGCGTTGCCTGCTGCTCACCACGAAGAGGTGTGTAATTATCAGAGCAGCGTAGGGAACTTCCGCTCCCAGTATATCACAATTTCAACCCTTTTTACAGACGTTTTCTTGCCTTCATCACCGCACAATACATCAATCCGCCGATCATTCCACCGACTGTGTTATAGAAGATGTCTGATAGCTGGAATGTACCCAAGCGAAGCAATAATTGTAGCATCTCAATACTTACAGAAAAGATAAATGCTATCTTTCCACTATTGCACAGTATCTTCTTCCAGCCGTTTCCAATCTTCTCTCCGAACGTCCACATCACTACTGCTGAAAACGGCACCATCATGATCACATTTTCAATACACTCAGTGGTCAGAACCTGTTCACCATTCTTTGTCTCCCAGATTCCCCAACCTCCCATAACATCGGATAAAGGATTTAGCCATAGATTACGGTTTAGTAACGTCCTAAACAAAATCATTGATGTCACAAAGGCCAGTAAGAACAACTTCCGAAAGAACACGCTCTCTTTGAACTTCTGATACCATGTCACTATGGCATTCTTCCAGCCTTTGCCTGCTGCGGAAGGTTCATAAGCATATAGATAGAAGAACATGGCAAAGAATGAAAGCAGAAGTGAAAATCCAAACGGCTCATACAGAGCAGTCAGGATGTTTGTGAGGATCTTTCCGAGTAAACTAACTATTCCATTCATCACGTTTTACAGATCACTGAACAAGTCGGCCTTATACACGCCATCCGCCAACATTTTCTTGAAGCTGTCCTTTACGGCTGCAACATCTTCATGATAAGTCATGCCGTACCAGGTGTCGTTGGTCTTCAGAACCTTTACGGACATCTTATCTTCTTTCAGCAGTTCACCAATAAAGATAGGGATCAGATACTCGGCTTTCTGAGGATTGCTCGGTACTTCTTTCTCGAAAAACTCCTTGAAACCATTTTCCAGCACATCCAGAAAATCAGGAGTCAAGCCCCACATATTCATGGATACCAGAGAGTTCACATCCACAACTATGCCGTCTGCCTCTGCTCCACCTGCAGTCTTCACGATGTTCTTGGTCTCCACAACCTCAGTCAAGTTGTTATCCTCGTCCATCTTGCAGATACCACGGGTCACACCGCCATTATCAGACAGGGTGTTCTTCAGCACAAAGCCTGCCATACAGGATTTTCCGCCATTCACCAGATACTCATGGACAGCCTTGAAGCCTTCCTTGCCATAGTAATCATCTGCATTGATCACAATGAATGGGGTATCAATCACTTTTTTTGCTGCAAGCACGGCCTGACCAGTTCCCCACGGCTTTGTACGGCCTGCCGGCAGAGTTCCCGGAATATCGTTGATATCCTGAAATGCGTAGTCCACAGTTACATTGTGAGAGGAACAAATGGAGGCAATACGATCACCGATGACCTCTTTGAACTCCTTCTCGATATCCTTGCGGATGATAAAGACTACATGGTTGAAACCCGCTTCAATGGCATCATGGATTGAGTAGTCCATGATGATATGGTTTTCATCATCGACCGGCTCCAACTGTTTTATTCCTGTTCCAAATCGACTGCCGATTCCGGCTGCCATGATAAGTAATGTTGTTTTCATAATCTCTCCTCTTGCTATCTTTTATTCCACAGTCACACTCTTAGCAAGGTTTCTCGGCTTATCCACATCCAGACCCTTGGCTACAGATACATAATAGCCAAGCAGCTGTAACGGAATCACTGCCAAACTGCCCACAAAGTGCTCGTCTACTTTCGGCACATATACCGTGAAGTTTACCTGATCTTCGATTTCATACTTGCCATATGTAGTCAAACCCATCAAATAAGCACCACGGCTCTTGCACTCCAACATATTGCTGATAGTCTTTTCATAGAGTTCGTTCTGGGTCAGTACACCAATGACCAGTGTTCCCTGCTCAATCAGGCTAATCGTTCCGTGCTTCAGTTCGCCAGCAGCGTATGCTTCGGAATGGATGTAGCTGATCTCTTTCAGTTTCAGACTTCCTTCCAGGCAAACTGCATAATCAATGCCACGGCCTACAAAGAACACATCGTGTGCATTGGCGTACTTTGCTGCAAACCACTGGATGCGCTCTTTATCTTCCAGAATTTTCTGCATCTTCTCCGGGATGGTCAGCAGCTCGGAGATATAATAGCTGTACTGTTCCTCAGTGATTTTTTCTCTGACCTTGGCAAATTGAACTGCCAGACAGTACATGGCTGCCAGCTGTGCGCTGTACGCCTTTGTTGTAGCAACCGAGATTTCCGGACCGGCAAGAGTGTAGAACACCTTGTCCGCTTCACGAGCAATGCTACTGCCGACCACATTGACAACAGCCAGTGTTGTGATTCCCTTTTCTTTTGCAAGGCGAAGAGCCGCCAATGTATCTGCTGTTTCCCCTGACTGGCTGACAACGATCACAAGTGCTTTCTGATTGACTGGCATCTTCCGATAGCGGAATTCGGATGCCAATTCTACGCGCACCGGAATATCTGCTATATTTTCCAGCACATACTGTGCTTCCATACCAACGTGCCATGCGGAACCGCAGGCAACGATATAGATCTGCTCAAAATTCTTGATCTCGTCCTCTGTAATCTCCACGCTGGACAGGTCGATAGTGCCATTCTTGATTACCGAATTAAGAGTATCCTGAACAGCTTTCGGCTGCTCATGGATCTCTTTCATCATGAAATGCTCAAAGCCGCCCTTTTCCGCCGCCTCTGCGTCCCACTTAATTTCCGTAGTCTGCTTCTCGATCTCATCACCATCGAGATTATAAAAATGAGCCTCGCCCGGAGTCAGCTTTGCAAACTCAAGGTTATCAATGTAATAGACATTCCGGGTATACTTCAGAATTGCTGGGACATCCGAAGCCACATAGGTCTCACCATCCGCAATGCCGATAATCATCGGGCTGTCCTTTCGTGCTACCCAAATCTCACCCGGATAATCCCGGAACATTAGCTCAAGGGCATAGGAACCGCGGACACGCACCATCGTTTTGGCAATGGCATCAATAGGTCCCAGATTATACTTTTTATAATAGTAGTCCACCAGCTTGATGACCACTTCGGTATCCGTCTGGCTGTAGAAGGTATAGCCATGTTTCATCAGCTTTTCCTTCAGCTCAGTATAGTTTTCAATGATACCGTTATGCACTCCGACCACTTCCGATTCCACTGCACCGGATCCGGAACGACTGCAATTGCCGGACACATGAGGATGTGCATTAGTCTGACTCGGCTCACCATGTGTTGCCCAGCGGGTATGACCAATACCACAGGTTCCTTTCAGAGCATTACCAGCATCTGTTTTCTCGATTAGGTTGGACAGACGGCCTTTTGCCTTGACGACCTGAGCCAGTGCCTCACCGTCACGAACAGCCAGTCCAGCTGAATCATATCCTCTATATTCCAGTTTTGACAGACCATCCAACAGAATCGGTGCTGCCTGTCGGTTTCCTGTAAAACCAACAATTCCACACATAGTTTATCCCTCCCGTTATTTTATTCTCTATTATACTTTCCCTTTTATGCAAAACGACTCTGGATAATTGCCAGAGTCGTCATTGACTTTACGCCTTATATCCCTTTTCGCAAATTACGTTGACTACTTCATCCACATACTTCTGGCAGGTATCGTGGTCAGGTGCTTCCACCATCACACGAACAACCGGCTCTGTGCCGGACTCACGCACCAGAATACGGCCCGTATCGCCCAGAGCCTCAGCTACTGTATTTACAGCTTCCTGTACAGCCGGGTCGTTCTGTGCTGCTTTCTTATCTGTCACACGGACATTTTCCAGTACCTGCGGATAGATCTTCAGCGGTGCTGCCAGCTCACTCATCGGCTTCTTCTTAGCCAGCATGACTTCCATCATTTTCAGGCTGGTCAGAATGCCATCACCAGTGCTCGCATACTTGGAGAAGATGATATGGCCGCTTTGCTCACCGCCGATACGGCAGCCGTTCTTGGCCATATACTCATAAACATACTTATCGCCGACAGCGGTCTTAGCGTAACCGATACCTTGCTCATCGAAAGCCTTGTAGAGACCAAAGTTAGACATAACTGTGGTGACAACAGTATTATTTAACAGCTTACCACGTTCCTTCATGTAGCAACCGTAAATGTAAAGGATATGGTCGCCAGTGATAACATTGCCCTTTTCGTCCACGCACAGGCAGCGGTCGGCATCACCATCGTAAGCAAAACCAACATCCAAGCCCTTCTCCACAACAAACTTCTGAAGGCCCTCGATATGGGTTGAACCTGCATTGTTATTGATGTTCAGACCATTCGGATTATTATTGATGACATAGGTATCTGCGCCAAGCGCATCGAACACGGACTTTGCAATATTCCAGGAGCTACCATTGGCGCAATCCAAACCGACCTTGACACCCTTAAAGGAGTAGATGCCCAGCGAGATCAGGTAGCCCATGTAGCGGTTGCGACCTGCCACATAGTCCACAGTGCAGCCGATGTGCTCACGATGAGCAAAGGGCAGCTCTGGCCAGTCCTTATCAAAGACATGGAGTTTGCCATCGATGTAGTCCTCCACCAGCAGCAGAGTTTCCTCAGGCATTTTCTCGCCGTAGCAGTCGATCAGCTTGATGCCATTGTCGTAGTACGGATTGTGACTGGCGGAGATCATAATGCCGCAATCAAAGTCATCCACGCGAGCGATGTACGCCACAGATGGAGTAGTGGTAACATGGAGCAAATAGGCATCTGCACCAGAAGCGGTCAGACCAGCCACAAGGCTGTACTCGAACATGTACGAGCTGCGGCGGGTATCCTTACCAATAACAATACGAGCAGGGTCGGTGTCACCGTTGCGCTCACGGAGAGCATTATAATACCAGCCTAAGAAGCGACCAACCTTATAGGCGTGATCCGCTGTTAATGTAATTCCGGCTTCTCCACGGAAGCCGTCGGTTCCAAAGTATTTTCCCATTTTTAGTTTTTCCTTATTTTAATTCTAGCTTTATTTTTACAGCGTTTTGACATAAAACCCGGAATTATTGCCCATGCAATATATGATAACTTTTCTCTTAATGAAATCGGCACTTTCAAACTAATCCAAAGTTGCTTTTTCAAGTTATTCATACAGGAGTCGTACAATTCCTGATATTCCTGATCTATATCGCTCTTTAAAAGTCCTCTCACAATTGATAAATTGAATGCTCTCCTATGATAATTCCAAGCATCTACTATTGCCTGATTTGATTTTTTCCAATGTTTCTTTTGAATTTCCAATGACCTGATTCCACAAAGGTTGCTGTCAACATTAAATTTTCTCATTGCCGAATTTGGATTGCTTACCTGATGATAAACACATTTTTCGCCCACAGCAATACTATCAACAAATTGAAGACAGTCGATGTTAAACAGCATTCCTTCACCATACCATATTTTTTCATCAAACAAAATATTATTTTTTTTGAGAAACTGCATGCTATAAATCTTATTCCAAACTGCTACAAAAATATCACCCAGATAAATCCATTCCATGGCTTTTTCGGCTGGTACAACATACTCTTTTTCGTTGGATTTTGTATTATAATCTGAATAATTATTTTTATTCATGCCAATTTCACATTTATTACTTTCCACAAGATTTAATAGATATGAAATATACTTTGGCTCTACCCAATCATCTCCATCAATAAATGTCACATACTCACCTGAAGCTATTTTAAGCCCTGCATTTCTTGCGGATGAAACGCCACCATTTTCTTTATGTACACAGACAATTCTATCGTCTTTCTTCGCCAGTTCGTCAATTATTTCTGCTGAATTATCCGGTGAACCATCATCGACCAAAATAATTTCTATATTCTTATAATCTTGGTTCATTACCGATTCCACTGTTCTAAAAATAAATTCTTCTACATTATACACAGGTATAATAACGCTCACTACTTTTTTCATATTATGCCTCTTTCTTCATAAGATATATTTGTAAACTATAAAATCTTAACAAACCAATCGGATTCTACTTTCACAAATCGCGTATTTTAGCTTATGAAGATCAAGACATTTTATAGTGAAGCCATCGCAAACCATCTCCCAAAAAGGATTTTTGACGGCAGAAAATGTATATCCTAATTTTTCTGCCTTTTCATAAACCAGTTGAGCATAATTTTTGCTAGCGTTCGAAATATTTATTTCAATCTGCCCTTTGTAGCCATAACAACTACTACTTGATAGCGGTTCTGCCCCCCCCATAAATTTCATATTATATAACACGGTCTTTACGATATTTTTCAAGTACTTCTTAGGGTAACATCTTTTAACTGCTTTCTTAAATCCATGCCCCTTTTTCAATTCATAAAAAAACACTTCCCGTTGCTCAGGCTTCTGAGAGGGCTGATATAATTGATGATTACTTTCTATTGCTTTTTTCAAATCAACATCTACAAGAGTTAAATCTGTTTGATCTATAAGTTCTTTTCCCTTTTCATTTTGGCAAAGCACTAAAGAAATACCTTTATCTTGGATACTTTTTTCAAGCTCACTTCCCCATGAATCCCCCAGGGTAATATCACCAGACCTTTCAATCTTGGCATATTGACATTGATAACAATTCTCCGTGTATGTTGTCGAGTTCAAAAATGTCATCAAATAATTATCGGTTGTTATCGGAACTGCGAAACGCTTTCCATTCTGTTCTAATTTAAAATTATTTTTCTCTCGAAATCTTATACTTTGAATTTCTGTTAACCGAATCCCATAATCAAACAAAAAGCTGTCTAAAATTTGTGGTGAAGGTGTTCCATGGCAAATTAAATCAGCGGTATACAGATTTTGATGATTCTTTGTATAATGCCTGACCGCTGAAACCTGACACGGCAGCCCAATAAAAAGCACCTTTCTTCCCAACTTAAGCTTTTCTAAAATTTTCTTATATATTCCCTCAGGATTACTTTTTACATATTTTGAACCTGTAAATTTACACACTTCATCTTCTGTCTCAGCAAAATCAAACTCAAACTTCCCCAAACTGAATGTACAGCTACAAACAATCCCTCCATTTTTTATGAAAGCTCGTTCTACTGCTGTTGCCACTCCTCCAGATGAAGAACGCATACGAATGCAATCATCTTGCGCCCATCCCTGTTTCCAATAAATCGGTTTAGTTAGTACCTGTTCGGCGTTATTTTGGCATGCACTATGGCATGCATTACATTGAATACATTTCTCAGAATCAATTACTGCATTGTACTCCATCCACGAATCAATTACTTTTATAGCTTTTTTAGGGCAAACATCAATACATTCCATACACCCTGTGCACTTACCTTTTTCACATACTGTAGTCATATCATCGTCTTCCTTTTAATTTTAGTATTTTTCTCACTATGGGGAGCCAGATATCTGAAAGCAAATATATAGTAACAGCTAGAATAACGCATTGTAGTGAAAAACCGAACCTATTATCAATGAACATCAAGCCCGCAGACAACACTAAAGCTGTACTTCCCGCTATAAATTCTTTATTATTTATATTATATTGAATATATTTTCTTGTATGAAAAAGTCGAAAGACAAATACAAGTATATAACTAATACACGTAGCAATTGCCGCACCATAAACGCCTACTTCTGGAATTAATATAAAATTCATTGCAATATTAAATATCGCTCCAAAAGTACCAGAAAAAAGATAGCCAAAACTATCTTTGTGAACCGTATAGCTTGTAGCCATAAAACTAGCCATTGTCAAATATACGCATCCGACTGTCAAAAACGGCGTATATTTCCATGCAGAATAATACTCTTTTCCCACATACACACTTAAAAACGGTTTCATAAATGTTAACAAACCTATTCCAATCAACATAACAATTCCAATTAGAACTCTAAATATTTTATTATTATATTCGCTTTCATCGTCTGTTCCTTCTTCACGAATTGCAGAATAACTCCACGCTTGATTGAATATTGTTGTCAATGTAGAAACTAGCGTAGGGAACTTATATGAAACGGCGTAAATTCCATTGGCTGCCACACTTATCATGCTAGACACCATAATGCGATCCGAGGAATTCATAATCCACCACATAAATGAATTCGGAATTAATACCACGGAATATCTCGCCATCTTGATCAGTAGATCTCTATCAATCCTTGAAAATGAGAATGATTTATATCCTTTTCCTACAATAATTGCATATATGGCAGTGAGTGTATTTGCTATAATGTAAGCTTTTAAATACCCATCAACACCTTCTTTAAAGACCAAGAGGAACAGAATATTTAACACCGCAATAAAAAAAGTATGTAGGACATTTCCTATCGAGTAATAAATCAACAATTCTTTCCCGCGCAAATCGCACAAATAAAGCTGACTTGCTGCCAAAGAAACAACATAGAAATAAACAAACACGGCATATTCAGAAATCTTGTCAAAAGAACGACATATCGGAAAAATCAATAACCCAACCATCATTCCGATTAACAGTATTCCCGTCCCTATTTGGGTAATTTTTCTAGTATTGGCATCCTTATCCAATGCGAACCTCATAACAGACTCACAGATATTTAAAGTAAGAAGTGGAACCGCAACTGTTCCAACTGTCGCAACCAAATCAACGACTCCATATTCAGCAGTTGTAAGTGCATTTGTATATAACGGAATCAAAAAAAATGAAATAAGTTTTGATCCAAGATTTCCCAAAGTAAATATAATAGTGTTTTTTATCAAATAACTGTTTCTGCTATTTCCCATTCTCTACTGCTTGCTCCTTGATTATTTTTATAGTCATCTTTCATTCAAAAATGAAATCCAATCAAATTCATCAAGCCAACGTTTTCCAGTAAATTTACTTTGATAATCACAAAGATTTTTTACATTTTGTATATCTACTTCGCTTTTCGGAATATAATACGCCGAACGATATTGTGGATATTCTTTTACTGTAAAAATGACTTTATGTTTAAATTTCAAACTATCGAATGAACAAATATCCTGTTCCGTACATCCATCTTTTTGCACCATAATAATATAAAGATTGTCCATATTCAGCCGCTTCAAACGTTCGATCCATTTCTGTTTTGCCTGTTCAAACGTTTCATAATGTGTAAAATAGACATGGATATCTTCTAACTTTCCAACCGGATAACCGTATTTTTCACTGTTTTTCTCATCCATTTCGATTTTGCAATCATATAAATAATGCTCCAATTGACTCAAAAATTTGATGAATTCCTTTGGAGTAAACCAAAGATTTACAGTTGGTGAGTTGAATCGTAATCCCAATTCATGACTCACCACCCCCCCCACGCAGTTCATTGAAATAATCGAGCAATCCTTGTTTTTTATTTTTCTTTGATACTCTTTATCCATATGCATACGAAGAATTCTTCTATAAATCTTATTTATTTTTTCCATCTTCGTCACCCATTTATAAGTTTTCTTTCAAATACTTCAATGATTTTTCTCTTTCCAAACCCAGTATCTCACCGATTTTTTTCTTATCCAGCTCTTTTTTCAGCACTGTTTCCAATTGAGAGATATCGGTAATAACATGACTCTGTATTTGAAGGCGTTGCGTTAAATCCTCCAATTTATTCTGGTTACTCTCTCGAATCAATACCGCCATTCTCTTTCCAAATTTTGCGCCAAACAGTGTACCATGAAATGTGTCCGTTACAATACATTCTGCATTCTGAAAAGCTTTCAACAACTCAAACGGAGTTAGTGTTTCATACGACGGTATCCATTTCTGCCTTCCAAACGGAGCCACAATCTTCAAATTGTACTTCTTGCAGTATTCAGAAATTGCCTTAATTTCCTCTGGGTCACTAAATCGCTCGGCATAAGAATAAACAATGCAATATTTTTTAGGAAGTTTAGAATTCACTGTAACATTCCTGATTTCATCATCAAAGTTTCCTACAGCCACCGGATCTAAATTATATACAGGCTTTTTTTCGGAAATTTTCTCTACAAAGTCTGCAGTGTTTTTATCCCGCACGGATACAACTGACAAATTCGACATCGCACTTTTAATAGCTTCTCTCAACTCGTCCGACAAATCATCCACTTTTGTCGATCCGCAACTTGCTGCATATGTGATTACCCTTTCAGCAGCTTCAACTTTCCCAAATAGCTGCGAAGAAAAACCCCATTTGGATTTTTGTAAGCAATTGAAAACCTCATCACTTCCTATTACGCATGTATCAAAATGCTCGTCGCCGTTCACACTATTCAGACCTGTGCTATTTCTAAATTCATAAAAAACTCTCCGCAAATTTCTTCCAAGTATTTTGCCCTTAACGCGATTCCATTGTGTTTCCAACCAGCTATCATTTTTTTTGTCAATATCCTTTTTTTCGCATTGTATACTTAGAGCATCATCCGTTCCTTTTTCTATCGCAAGAAACCTCACCTCATTACCTAGACTTTCTATCATTTTTTTTAATGAATACGCTTGTAAGACGGATCCGTAATTGTTAACCTGTTGCATTGATAAAATATATACCTTCATATTTAATTTCTCCTTCAATCACTCGACCGTATTGAACCATCGGCATCGCAATTCCATCGAATTAGACATACACCTAAGAAAAAAAACCAGTTCAAGGCCACTTCAAAAATTGATGCAATAATCATTCCATACACAATAATTGAAATATAAAAAGACTTATCTGTCTTGAGGGTATTTTTAAAGCTCCAGAAGACAGTAACAATTAATGAAACTACACTCAAAAATCCCATATTCACCATGATTTCAAGTAATCCATTCTGTGCATTTGCATATAATCCTGTCATATTCTTCATCATCGAATTGCTATACCCATATCCAAACCAGAATCTACTTCTAATGATATTCAGCAAATAATCATTATATATTTCCAAACGCCCAGTCACGGTGTAAGATCTGTTGAAGTATCCAAATACGATATTATTTATAAATTCATTTTTAAGAATTTGCCCCATCACCAAAACAACCAGTGCAGACATAATTAGTGCTGTTACCGCAAATCTTTCATTTAACAGCAACATTCTGATTTTTTGAAATGGAACTATTGTTGCTATAAACAGCACTGCCAAAGTTACCGTAGCCGTAGCACAACCTATGTATAAGGTAAGTGCAATTGAACTTATAAACAAAGCAATATAGCAAATTTTATTTTTCCATAAAATCATCTCATGTGTTGCACCATATAAAGCAACAAAAAATATAAATAAATATGAAGATGTGAATTTATTTCCAAAGATATATGCAGACTGATTGCTGTTATTCACTGTACCGACCAATAATATTGAAACAATTGTCAATATACAATATAGTCCAACGATATTATATAAGCATTTTATTGTCTCGTTAAATCGATCCTTTTGCTTGCAAAGTCCAATAAACGAATAAATATCATAAAATGTAACGGCATAGAGAAGTGCGTCCAAAAAGTCTTTATCCTGATATCCACCTTTAAGATATGCCATAACTGCTGAAAACAAAACACAGCCAGAAAATAACCACGAAAAATTTACAATTCTTTCTTTTTTTTCTCTTGAAATTGTAAACAAAAAAACGCTTATGAGAATAATAATTTTACTTGCCTGCCTTAGTCCTGCAGGCAAAAAATATGGTTTAATAATTGCAAATACCAACAAATATGTCAACAAGTTATATACATTGATTTTATATGTAATCTTCATCCTCTTATCCTTGCATCTTCATTATATTAATCCTATAGTACAATCTTAAACTAAATGCAAACAGAATGGCTTTTGCTCTGTCCTTTTTAAAGCAAACCTTACGCAATGGATAAAACCGATCAATCTCCATATTCGTTTGATACAATCTTCCTTCTGTCATACCTTTCATATAAAGCATCGCAATGTGATTATCCATGTATTTTTTTAATTCTGGATTCTTAATTTCATTTGCTAATATATCTAATTTCTTACAAATACAGATCATATCTTGCCCATGTTTTGTTTTGTTTCCCGATCTTGTAATAGATCCTTTTCTTCTTAAATAATGGTAAAACACATAATCTGATGTATATACTTTGTTTGCTCTCAATATAACTTGTGGCGTCCAAAGCTCGTCTTCATGTAGAATTCCTGACTCAAAGTATAATTGATTTTCTACAATAAATGCTCTTTTGTACACACCGAAGCAAGCCGCCGCATACAAATTCCTTTGCTTTAGTTCCTCAAGTGCAAACTTCTCACCTGTAAAAGAACAATTTTTAGCCGACACATACCCATATTTTATTAATTGTTTATCGGTACTTTCGTATTCTTCACAATACCCAAAATATATAATATCCGGTGTATTTTCCTTTTCAATTATACCTTGTATTTTAGCAATGCATCCATTTTCTACATAATCATCCGAGTCTAAAAACATAATATATTGCCCACATGATTCTTTTATTCCAACATTTCTAGTATCAGATAAACCTGAATTCTTTTCCTTAGCGATTACTTTTACATTTGTATATTTTTCATATTTTTTTGCAATATTCAAAGAGCCATCTGTTGACTTATCGTCAACAACAACAATCTCCATATCTGAATAATGCTGGTTCAACAAACTTTCTAAACATTTGTCCAGATATTCTTCAACATTATATACTGGAACTATCACTGAAATAAACATTTTTCACCTCTATAATATAATTAAGCATCATTCGCTTAATTATATTTTCGTAAATAATAACTTTCCATATATTTTGCAGTTGCGTCCATATCAAATCCTGCATCAATCACATACTGCTGCATATTGGTATGTGCTTTCAGATTCTGTGCCATTTCAAGTGCTGCATTCGCCCACTTTTCTTCCCCATCACTCAACAGCAGTTTCCGGTAGATTGGTGTAATATCCGTTTCCGGCGGCAATCCTTCAGAGCAGACAATAGGAACACCCGCCGCCTGCGCTTCGATTGCAACAATACCCAGACCTTCAAACAAAGATGGAAAAACAAACACATCCATCGCTTGATAAATTCTGTTCATATCCTTTCTATTTCCAAGAAAATGCACACAATCTGAAAGGCCTTTTTCGACCACTTTGCTTTTTACTTTCTCTTCTAATGGCCCGGTGCCAACAAGAATCAATTCAGCGTCAGGCTTTTTCTTCTTGATTTCTGCAAAAACATCAATCAGGAAATCATGGTTTTTCTGAGGATGCAGGCGACCAACATGGCCGACAACAAATTTATCCTTTAACCCCAGTTCTTTCCTGATTTCATTTCTGGTATCCGCATTTGCAATAAAATTCTGCGAATCAATTGCATTTTTCAGTACCTGGAATGGTTTGTCTTTGAACAAATATCTTCCAGCTTCTTCAGAGCAAGCAAAAAGATCTGTTGCGTTTTTTGTAAACATTCGCTGCATGAACAGCTTCGGTAAATATTTTATATCGTGTACTGTCTCATTATTATGTGAATGAGCAATTCTGACGGGGATACCTGCTTTCTTTGCAGCTTTCAGGCAGAAATATCCAATCGTGTAGGCGTGACAATGAACAATTTTATATTCGTGATGCTGAGCAAAGAAAACTGCCAACTCTTTTTGAAATTTAGGAAGGTTCAAATCCTCCCGGAAAGACAGTTTGTAAACATGTCCACCCATTTTTTCAATTTCATCATCGTAAAACTGTTTTTCCTTATAAACGACCAAAAAATCAAACTGTACTTTCGTTCTGTCAATTTTCCGGTATATATTCATCAACAAAGCCTGCGTACCGCCTGCTTCCATTCGCTGCAAGATATGCAAAACTCTTATAGGCTCTCCCATGTATTCTTCCTCCACAAAATCTCAAAGAGATTTGATTTTTTGAATCAGTTTATTCGGCAGCACAGATTTCAACCGTACTTTTGGCTGAAAGCCAACCTTTATATTCTCTATAAAGCCTGGTTCATCGATGCTCTTATAGAAGGTATCTCTAGTCACAGGCCTGTTGCTCGGCTGCACCAAATTGTGCTGCCTCACCACGCCCTCTTCCAATGTTGCTTCTTCCACTTCTGCAAGAACCCGCATCATTTCAAAGAGCTTTTGTCCTTTTTCGGTATTTACAAATACGCTGGACACGCCCTTTGGAGAATTGAAGTTCGGATGGCTCTTTGCAATTCCCCAGAAATCACCCACTGTCAAATCTCCCACACGGCTCGTATTCGCATAAGCACACTAATAACAGCTCTCCCTATAGCAGTCGCCATCCATAAAATGTTTTCCATAGCGATCAAGGGAGAGTGTCTTTGTCTTTGTCTTTGTCTTTGTCTTTGTCTTTGTCTTTAGCAGGTATTGTGTTCCCCAACCTCTCTTGTCTTTGGAACGGAAGTTGAAATAGATTACTCTGCCAGCCGTCTGCTTGTTCTGGTATTCCAGATACTTTTTGAAGAACTTCGGCGAAGGCACACCGTGGCAAATCAGGTCAACTGTATATAGATTTTCGGGATTGCCACCCAAAAAAGCATACAGACCTGCAATCTGGCAGGGAGTTCCTGTAAAAAGTACCGTTTTTCCCTCTGACAAACGCTGTTTGACCTTTGCATAGCTATCTTTCGGGTCAGACTGAACATACTTAGAGGACTGTAGTTTCTCTCTTTCTGCTTCATCTGTCACTTCAATGTGGCTTACTGCCAGCTGCTCGTCATAGGCAGCACCATAAACCACACCGCCCATTTGCAATATAGTTTTCGCTGCACTATCCGCCGCACCGCCAGATGCAGAGCGCATAATATCCACATCATTTTTATTGCGCCACGCCCAAACTTTATGTGGCTCATTCCGATGAAATTCCGTATTTTCTACTGGACACTTTTTCAAGCACACCTTGCACTCGATGCAGCTTTTTTCATCAACAGACGGATACCAAAATCCCTCTTTGTTTTCTAGCATAGAGATACAGTGTTTTGGGCAGCTTTGCTCACAGCTTTTACATCCCACACATTTCTCTTTTATCCTCGATATGTTCTCCATTTTATTCCTCTAAATTTTTTCTCAGATACTCCTTCGCCACTTCTCTATGTGCTTTCAACTGCTCATCAACTTTCGCGTAATCAATCGCCTTTTCATTAATGTTTTCTGTATCTTCAATTTTCGTTGTCATCCGCTCTGTCAGACCCAAACGATTCAACAAATCACTGAGTTTTTCTTCATTTCCGTAGCTGTTTCCTACGCTCTTACGAATCAGTGTTGTAAACGGACGGTGTGTAATCACGGAGAAGATACTGCCATGGAAAGTATCTGTAATCACTTCTTCTGAATTTCTGAAATAACCCAGAACCTCAAACGGCGAGCAGTCGACAAACCGGTCTGCACACTTCTGGATGCCTCCAATGGCATAAACTTTCAAATTCTTTTTCTTTGCATATTCTGCGATCCAATCTGCCTCTTCGTTAGAAATACGCCCAGCGTATGCATACAGAATCAAATATTTCTCGGTTGCTTCGATCTGTGGAATCCTGTCGCAGCAATTCATATAGTCATAAGTCAAAACCGGGTCCAGATTATATACCGTTTTTTCCCCAGTAAGCTGTTCCACGATGCTACCAGAGTTTGCATCTCTCACAGAAATTGCATCAAACTCTTTCAAAAGACTTCCTACTTCACCAGCTTTTTGATACTTTTCCAACTTTTCCAATGTGGTATTACCGAAAGACGCTGCATAAGTGATAAGTTTCTTCGCATGGTTATTTTTTCCAAACAATTCTGGCGAATAGCCCACATTGGAATTTTTTTGAATACAGTTAAAAACCTCGTCACTGCCAATCACAAGACAATCCACTGTCGGATTGTAGTTCATTTCATCCGTAATCCCTAAAAGTGGCATATACTTTTGAGCGAAAGACTGTTTATATCGGATGAACGATAATTTGTGTGCAAGAGGAGCCCGATACCGAAAGGTTTCCAGCCCCTTTTCTATCTTTCGGACAACCTTGTTTTTACTATCTGCATTTTCTGTAATTACTGGAGCACCGACATGATAATCCACAAATTCCACTTTATGTCCTAATTCTTCTATTAACTGTTTCAGTGCATACGCCTGCAAAAAAGAGCCATAATTTGCAATGCGCTGCATTGACATGATTCCAACTTTTTTCATCTATTCATCCTCAAAACAACCTGTCTACCAATTTTTCCAGCTCTTCATTGAACTTCGCATTGTTGCTGCTCATGCCATGACCCATGCCAGCAACAATCTGATCATAGTTCGTTATGATATCTCCCAATGTTTCAATATCTTCTACCGGGATAATCGTTCCCATTCTCTGAGCCACGTTTCTCGCAAACTCCACCTGATGATCGTTCACATGCTCATTGAACTGATGCTGACGCGGCACAACAATAGGAGTCTTACCTATCTGTAGTGGCATGATAAAACTTGCCGGGCCACCGTGAGTGATTACAATACGGGCGTCGGCCACATTTTTCACCATCTGCTGATATGGAATCAGCTTACTCCACTGACAGTATTTCGGCTCGTATGTACTAAAACCAGTCTGGATAATTACATCTTCGTTTATAATGCCGTCTTTCTTTAATTCATCTATTTTCTGAATCAGCCGATTAAATGGCTGCTCATGTGTTCCTACCGTCACAAAAATCATTTTCTCGTCCCCTACTTAGAATATGCTTCCAAGGTTAACCGCCTTTGGATAAACCTTTTTCTGCTCTTCCCACTGCACAACAAACTTGTCCACAATGGGGTAAACCATCTTTCCTGTCATTGTCGGTTTATCAATTCGATCAAAAACCTCGATGTAGACCAACTTTGCGCCCATCATTTTACCAATATAAAAAAACGGGACCGCAACTGCTGCACCGCAGGAAATAATCAAGTCTGGCTTTTCCTTATGTAACACATTCCATGCAATCTTGGTATTCTTAATAAGAGCCTTTAGACTCCGGTTTGTCGGATAATAACAAGGATACATTTTTTCACCTTCGAGCAGGCTTCTTGCATCCTCCTTATCAAAAGTGACCCAGAAATGATCTTTGTTCTTCCAAAATGGCTTTAACATATATAAATGTGTCAGGTGTCCTCCTGACGAACCAACTAAACATACTTTCATGTCCTCTGATCTCCTTCATCCCAAGATTTTTTATGTACACATCCCGAAAGATTGTATTTCCTTTTTATAAGTAACTGTGTTCATCACACACTCGGCTAAGTGTTTTCTTATGCTGTCGTATCCAATTACCCCAGCAATCATATTTCCCTTGTTTTCTACTTCATAAAACATCCGTCGAGTACACTCGTCTCTATTTCTCTATAGCCGAAGTGTTGCTTTATATAATCGAACCCCGTATACCCTGCAATGACGTTTTTCTAAGTGTTGGATTGTTGAATCGAACCCTGTCGGCGCATGAGTTTTGTTAAAACTGTATATATCATCCAGTCCAATTCTCACCATTCATTGTTCGTTATGAACAAATCATTCACTTTAGCCACTCAAAACATGTATTTATCATCACCATCCATGCTCTACTCAACAGCTGTTTTATGAAGTAGAAATCATCTGTTTTTCTCTATTTTTCATGACTCAACAAACCGTTATGATGTAGGTGTCATTAGCGGGTCAGATAGTGTACTCAATAGCAGTTTCAGACATTAATGATAAACTCATGGATTTTTGTTGTTTTCTCCTGTTTTCCGCCATTTCTATGATTCTTCTGAAAAAGATGTGCCAATTTTGTGCCGCATGGGCCAAAAGTTCAGCGTTTTGTATAAGTATCTAGCATTTATAGCTCACATAGTTGTAAAATATAACCAATTTCAGCAACTCAATTAGTGTGCAAAACAGGTTCTTTTCGACGATGCTACGTCAATACGGTTTGTTGAGTAGACATTTGTTGGTGCTGCAATTACAACAAAATCTGCATCACTGTAAGCTTCTTTGGCATCCAGTGTTGCTGTTAAATTTAGATTCTTCTCAGCTAAATATTTTTCAATGTAATCATCTTGTATTGGTGATTTTTTATTATTAATTAAATCAACTTTTTCTGGAACAATATCTACAGCATGAACCTCGTGATGCTGAGAAAGTAAAGTCGCAATGGATAAACCTACATATCCTGTTCCTGCCACCGCAATTTTTAATGAATTAAAATCTCTCATTTTTCTTCCCTTCTTTATTAAGCAACTACATTTTGATTTACATATAAAATTCTTTATACCACTCAGCAAATTTTCGTAATCCCTCACGTAAAGTTGTTGATGGTTTAAAACCATAATCCCTTTCTAATGCTTCTGTATCAGCATATGTCACAGGAACATCCCCTGGTTGCATAGGGACAAGTTCTTTATGTGCTTCAAAATCGTAATCTTCTGGTAAGACTTTTGCTCTTATAAGCTCTTCCTGAAGAATTTCTACAAAATCTAACAAATTCTCTGGATGGTTATTTCCAATGTTGTAAACTGCATATGGAGGAATTGGTAAACCATCCTCCCCATTTTTCTTCTCTGGTGCCCCCTGCATTACTCGAACAACACCCTCAACAATGTCATCAACATACGTAAAATCTCTTTTACAGTTTCCATAATTAAAAATCTTAATAGTTTCACCTTTTAACAATTTATTTGTAAATCCAAAGTATGCCATATCTGGTCTCCCTGCCGGTCCATAAACAGTAAAGAAACGTAAACCAGTTGATGGAATATTGTAGAGTTTTGAATATGCGTGAGCCATTAATTCATTGCTTTTTTTCGTTGCAGCATATAACGATACAGGATTGTCTACTTTATCCTCTGTACTGTATGGAACTTTTTTATTACTTCCGTATACAGACGAACTTGATGCATATACCAAATGTTCTACTGGATAATGCCTACAGCCCTCTAATATGTTATAGAAACCAACTAAATTTCCCTTAGATTCTTTTCAAATTCAAATGACGGAGAGTATGTACCAACGCACTGAAGTCCCGGATATAGCTTTTCAAGTTTCTTTGCTGCCTTAGCTGCGACTCCCTTAGCACATCCAAGCAGAAAAATCTTATAGTGTTTCTTTGCTGCCCTTTCGCACAGAAGAAGCATCAAATCTGGTCCTGATGCCTTCTCAACGATCGGCCTTTTCAACCATTTAGCTATCCAAATGATCGGCTTACCATCAGTAAAAACCAGCTCTGCGTTATCAAATATTTCATGAGAATACTTATCTTCGATAACACGAATAGCCTGATCAACATTCACACCAACAATTTGACAGGGAGTCCGACGCGCAACGCAGTAGTCCACATGATCCAAAATTTCCTGAGCTGTCATATTATTGAGCCTTATTCCAAGAAAATCGATCACTTTCTTATTATCAATTATTTTCATATCCCTACTGATAGTCATCTTTCTACCTTTCCTCGTGCCTCTTATTCTCTTATCTGTTTTCTTTCACATCCGACTGTGCTTCGTAGCCGAGTAGTGCTTCTTATATTTCATCTGAGTTCTTTACACAGTTATCTTCCTTATTAAAACTTTCTTATTAAAAGTTGCATACATCAGACCCACTTCTTCATAAACCGTCACTGAAAGTTTTGGATAAACCTATTGCGCCCTTGATGCCTTTAGCATTCACACATCAGTGTACATCTCCCTCATTTAAGCTATGACCAAGTCCTTTTTATCCTGGTACATAATAAATACAACATTTTCAAAATAATGCCTTTTTGCCATAGCTAACTAACTTATCCAACGGAACCAGCTCCTACAGCACCCTTTACTTCGCCCCAACGCGAAACAATACCACATACACCGTCTTAAGCATCA
>CALLZZ010000011.1 GCA_937858235.1 uncultured Clostridia bacterium | reverse complement strand
GCGACCCCGCCGCCGCGATTGCCCGCCTGATCCGGTACGACGCCGACCAGACGGGCAAAACCTCTTAATTTCATCGGAGCAGCCGTGACAGACGGGGAAATGTGTGGTATATTGATGTCATACATTACCGTCTGTTGGCTGTCGGAAACGGAGGGTATTTTGACCAGACAGCCAAGCGATAAAATCAATTACCTGTATGGACGTTTGAGCCATGAGGACGAGCTTCAGGGAGATTCCAACAGCATCGTCAACCAGCGGAAAATTCTCACCCGGTATGCCGAGGAAAATCACTTTCTTCCGTACCGGTTCATCTGCGACGACGGGTATTCCGGGGCCGATTTCGAGCGTCCCGCCTTTTCCAAAATGATGGAGGACGTGGAAGCCGGAAAGGTCTCCGCCGTGATTGTCAAGGATTGTTGTGCGATAATGGGACTAAATCAGAAAGACCTTGAAAATCAAGGGATTCTGGCTTAGTCCCTTCTTTTTTGACCTGAAAGAGGAACAATCGCACTACAATCGGCGCACTGGATCAAAACCGGCTGGCGGTGGCTATGGAGGTACACTGTATAAGCCCTTCCCGTTGCGCTGCCCACAACGAAAGGAGTCCATCATGAAACAGGGAACTTTAGTTTATGACCACGCAACGGATCGGTACGACATTCGCTTTGACCTTGACTGCTACTACGGCGGTCTGCACTGCGGGGAATGCTTCGATGTCATGGTCGGGGGCAAGTGGAAACCCACCCGGATCGAGATGGCTGCGGACTGGTATCTCGTCGGCATCCGCACGGACGATTTGCAGGGATTGAGGGTGAGGATGTGAAGACTTTTCTCAAGGAAGTGCTGCTTCCTCTGCTGATTGCCCTTTGCCTTGCCGCATTCTTCAAGCCGGTCTATATGGCGGACGGCGTATGTGACTACTTCCTGATGTGGCTCTGTGTCGGCTTCCCATTCGGCATCCGCAGGATGTGTCTCTGGCTCGTCCCCTTCGGTTACGGCATATCCGGCACAGTAGGAATCTTCGCACTCAACATCATCATCGGCGGTCTTATCGGAGGACTCGCCCTGATTGTCGGGCTGCTGCTCGGCCTCATCCATACCATCCGAGAAATCATCTGAATATCTGAAAAGCTAAGAGGGTTTGTTTCATTCTCCAATTCGGAGCATGAAGCAAACCCTCTTTTTTTGTTGCCCGAAAGCTGGAACAATCTGCCTCTTGCAGATGACGGCGGTGCGGCGAGGAAAGGAGATAAAACAAAATGAGCTACATGACAGCCGGTAAGCTGCAAGCCTTTGAAGCCCTCATGAAGGAGATACCCGGCCACAACCACTATGACAGCGGATGCGACGGGATCTGCCCGGAATGTCGGTCGTGCTGCTTCCATCGTCCATACTGGAAATATCAAACCTGTGTCTTCGAGGAATGTCCCTATTCCCCGGTGAAGCTGTCAACGCTGCGCTGTCAGCCGGTGATGGCAAGGGAGGGATAACCGCATGGCAGTCTATCGCGTCAACAAAAACCGTGGCTACACGGTCATGGCAAATTACCATCTCCGCGATAAAACCCTGTCCCTCAAGGCCGTGGGGCTGCTCTCCAAAATGCTGTCCTTCAACGACGGCTGGCAGTTCTCAACGAAAGGTCTTTCGGCGATCTGCAAGGAAGGTCCCGATGCTGTTCTGGCAGCTCTCAGAGAGCTTGAAGATCACGGCTACCTTATCCGACACAGGCAGCGAGACGCCAAGGGCAGGATGAGCAACACGGTCTTTGAGATTTACGAACAGCCACAACCGGTTTCTCCACACAGGGAAAATCCAGATGTGGATAATCCAGATATGGAGAATCCACATCTGGAAAACCCACACGGGGAAAATCCCGCACAATTAAATACTAATCAAGTAATTACCAACGAAAGAAATAACTCTCTGAATAACTATCAATCTATCAATCTTGATGGGATGGACAGGATGGATGAACGGGAGCAATACAGGGAATTGATCCGGGATAACCTTGAGATCGACATCCGCTCTCAGGACAGGCACTATGACCTTGACCGTGTAAACGAAATTGTCGAGATTATGCTGGATGCTGTCTGCTCCACAAGCCCCACCATCCGTATCAACGGCGAGGATATGCCGCAGCCGGTGGTTAAGTCACGCTTCCTCAAGCTGGACAGCGGCCACATCGACTATGTGCTCCAAGCGATGAACGATTGCCCTTCCGACATTCGGAACATCCGGGCATATCTGCTTACGGCGTTGTATAACGCTTCACTGACCATAGACAACTACTATTCAGCCCGCGTGAACTACGATTTTCACGGAAAAGGCTGATGCGTAAGCATTCTCAATCAACTTCAAGGGGGTGAGATGAAAACATGATCCACATTTTACACGGTGTCCCGCCTTAGTGACGGGATTGCCCCGCAAATCTCAGAAAGGAGGTCCCCATGCAGGATGAAGTAAATACCAAAGTCGTTGCGATTGCCATTAAGGGCGGCAGGATCACTGCGGAAGTGCTGAAAAAAGCGCTCGCCAAATTCATTGAGGAAATTGAAAAGGCCGAAAAGCAAGCCTCTCAGCCCAAGACCTACCGGGGCAAGCAGTCCATCAAGCACCTTGTCGAGCAGAACGCCGCAATCAGCAACATTGAAGTGACCGACGGAAACATCAAGTCTTTCGAGCGCACAGCGAACAAGTATGGGATCGACTACGCGCTCAAGAAGGACACCTCTGAGCAGCCGCCGCGTTATCTCGTCTTCTTCAAAGGACGGGATGTGGATGTGATGACTCAGGCTTTCAAGGAGTTTTCCGCCAAGACGGTCAAGCAGAAAGAAAAGCAATCCCTCAAGCAGAAGCTCTCCCGCAGCAGGGAGCAGTCCAAAGCCCAGCACAAGGAGAAGGTCAAGGTCAAGACGAAGGATCGGGGCGTTGAGCTATGAGAAAGAAACTCGACATCAAAAAGCTCGTCCTTCTCAATCTTCCGTATGTGTTCGCCTTCTACTTTGTGGGTAAGCTGGCGGCAGTCTTCCGTCTGGCTCCCGGCACAGAGTTCATCGACAAACTCACCGGAGGCTTTGCCAACTTCGGAGCAGCGTTTGCCAACCCACTTCCGAGCTTCCACCCGGTAGATCTTCTCATCGGTGTGGCCGGAGGCGCGTTGCTCAAGCTGGCCGTCTACATCAAAGGAAAAAACCGCAAGAAATTCCGCCAAGGAGAAGAATACGGGTCAGCGCGTTGGGGACGACCGGAAGACATCCGACCTTACATGGATGATGACTTCTCCAACAATGTCATCCTCACCCAGACCGAGGGGCTGACCATGAACAGCCGACCGAAGCAGCCGAAGTACGCGAGGAATAAGAACATCCTTGTCATCGGTGGTTCCGGCTCGGGCAAGACCCGCTTCTTCGTGAAGCCCAACCTGATGCAGATGCACAGCTCCTATGTGGTCACTGATCCCAAGGGTACAGTGCTGGTCGAATGCGGAAAGATGCTTGAGAAAAACGGCTATATCATCAAGTCGCTGAATACGATCAACTTCCGAAAATCCATGCACTACAACCCGTTCGCCTACATCCGCAGCGAAAAGGACATCCTCAAACTGGTCAATACGATCATCGTCAACACGAAGGGAGATGGCGATAAGTCCGGGGAGGATTTCTGGGTCAAGGCAGAAAAGCTCTACTATACCGCACTCATCGGCTATATCTGGTACGAAGCGCCGGAACACGAGAAAAACTTCACTACCTTGCTCGAATTGATCAACGCTTCGGAGGCCAGAGAGGATGACGAGACTTTCAAAAATCCCGTTGACCTCATGTTCGATGAGCTGGAAGAGCGCGACCCTGACCACTTCGCGGTCAAGCAATACCGTAAATATAAGTTAGCCGCTGGCAAAACAGCCAAGTCGATCCTGATTAGCTGTGGCGCACGGCTTGCCCCGTTTGACATCGCGGAGCTGCGGGAGCTGATGAGTTACGACGAGATGGAGCTGGATTGTATCGGCGACCGCAAGACGGCGCTGTTCGTCATTATCTCTGATACCGACGATACCTTCAACTTTGTCGTGGCGATTATGTACTCCCAGCTTTTTAACTTGCTCTGCGACAAGGCGGATGATGTCTACAATGGGCGGCTTCCCGTCCATGTCCGCTGCTTGCTCGACGAGTTCGCGAACATCGGTCAAATCCCAAAGTTCGATAAACTGATTGCTACGATCCGAAGCCGGGAAATCTCAGCGTCCATCATCTTGCAGTCCCAGAGTCAGCTCAAGACCATCTACAAGGACGCGGCGGACACGATTGTCGGCAACTGCGACTGTACGCTCTTCCTTGGCGGTAAGGAAAAGTCCACTTTGAAGGAACTCAGTGAAATCCTCGGAAAGGAGACAATCGACCTATATAACACATCAGAAACCCGTTCGACCAACAACTCATACGGCCTGAACTACCAGAAGACCGGCAAGCAGCTTATGTCGGAGGACGAAATCGCTGTCATGGACGGCGGCAAATGTATTTTGCAGCTTAGAGGCGTGAGACCTTTTCTCAGTGACAAGTACGACATTACGAAGCATCCAAAATACAAAATGCTGTCCGACTACGATAAGCGCAACGCCTTTGACATCGAGAAATACCGTTCTCGCAAGCTGGTAGTCAAGCCCACCCAAACCTTCGACCTCTATGACATGGGAGAGGTTGAAGCCGATTGAAGCCCCGTCATGCACTGCGCATGGGCAATGCCCAAAGCAGAACAATGACGGGGCTTCTATTTTTTTGCCCATTTTCAATAATTCACACTCAAAAATCAAGGAGGTCACTCTATGGAATTTATCAATCAGGCGGTTACGGTCCTTCAGACGCTCGTTGTTGCCCTCGGTGCCGGTCTGGCTGTGTGGGGTGTGGTCAACCTCATGGAGGGGTACGGCAATGACAATCCCGGTGCCAAGAGCCAGGGCATCAAGCAGTTGATGGCCGGTGGCGGCGTGGTACTCATCGGCACGACCCTCATCCCCCTGCTGTCCGGTTTGTTCTGATCACCAGTTCGCGTGTCCACATGGGAGGGCGCGAAATGCCGCGCTCTCCCTTAATTTTTAATCAATTTCCAACATAAGGAGGTCATTTATGGAATTTATCAATCAGGCAGTTACCGTTTTGCAGACCCTCGTTGTCGCCCTTGGCGCTGGCCTTGCCGTGTGGGGCGTGGTCAACCTCATGGAGGGGTACGGCAATGACAATCCCGGTGCCAAGAGCCAAGGAATCAAGCAGTTGATGGCCGGTGGTGGTGTGGTACTCATCGGCACGACCCTTATCCCGCTCCTGTCTGGCCTGTTCTGATCCGGCAACCCCAGCATAACCGAAAGGTGGTGAAATATTGGGATTTATCCTTGAAAAAATCGAGGAAGCCATAAAAGAGCTTCTGATCGGCTGGATTGAAAGCAACATGACCAATATGTTCACCGATGTCAACGACAAGGTAGGGACGATAGCTGCTGAGGTAGGCAAAACGCCCTCTTCATGGGATAGCAGCATATACCAGATGATCCGGGGACTATCCGAAAATGTGATAGTCCCCATCGCTGGTATCATCATCACCTTTGTCCTGTGTTACGAGCTGATCTCCATGATCACCGAGAAAAACAACTTGCATGACATGGACACATGGATGTTCTTCAAGTGGTTCTTCAAGGCGGCTGTGGCGATCTACCTCGTTACCAATACCTTTGACATTGTGATGGCGGTCTTCGACATCGGTCAAAATGTCGTAACCGGTGCAGCCGGTGTCATAAGCAGCGACACAAATATCGACATCGAATCCACTCTTGAACAAATGCGCGCCAGCATGGAAACGATGGGCATTGGCGAACTACTCGGCCTGTCCATAGAGACGCTGCTGATCAGTCTGTGCCTCAAGATTATGTCCATTCTCATCACGGTCATCCTCTATGGCCGTATGATTGAAATTTACTGTACCGTGAGCATCGCGCCCATTCCCATAGCGACGATGAGTAACCGCGAATGGGGCAGCATTGGCACGAACTACCTCAAAGGGCTGTTCGCACTTGCGTTCCAAGGCTTCCTCATCATGGTGTGCGTGGCGATCTATGCAGTGCTCATCAACAACATGATCATCGCGGCCAATATCCACTCGGCGCTGTTCTCGGTGGCGGCATACACGGTCATCCTCTGCTTCTCCCTGTTCAAGACAGGCTCGCTCGCGAAGTCATTATTCAATGCCCACTGAGAAAGGAGGGTCCGCTTGAAGAAATACTCCGTGATCTATGCCGACCCTCCGTGGCGGTACAAGGTCTACTCGAAAAAAGGGCTTGGCCGCTCGGCGGAAGGTCATTACCCGACCATGTGCCTTGAAGACATTAAGGCGCTTCCCATTGGAGAGCTTGCAGCAAAAGACTGTGCGCTCTTCATGTGGATTACCTTCCCCTGTATGCAGGAGGCGTTCCAAGTCCTCGAAGCATGGGGATTTGAATACAAAACGACGGCTTTTGTCTGGATCAAGCAGAACCGGGTGTCCGACAGCCTCTTTTGGGGCATGGGGTACTGGACACGGGCGAATGCGGAACTCTGCATCCTTGCAACGAAAGGCCATCCCAAACGGGCAAGCCCCGGTGTGCATCAGGTCATCATGAGCCACATCGAAGAGCACTCCAAGAAACCGGAGGAAGCCCGCAACCGCATCGTCCAGCTCATGGGCGATGTCCCGCGCATCGAACTTTTCGCCCGACAGTCCCCCGAAGGCTGGGATGTATGGGGCAATGAAGTCGAGTGCAGCATCACGCTTGGAAAGGAGGTTCCCAATGGCGTTTGTACCGGTCCCGAAGGATCTGAACCGTGTCAAGACGAAGATCATGTTCAACCTGACAAAGCGGCAGCTCATCTGCTTTGCGCTGGCTGCGGCAGCGGGTGTCCCGATCTTCTTTCTGACTAAGCCCAGCCTCGGCATCTCCACCTCGGCAATGCTGATGGTGGTCATCATGCTCCCGTTTATCTTCTTCGCTCTCTATGAGAAGGACGGGCAACCGGCTGAAAAAATCCTCGGTCATGTGATCAAGTCCATGTTTCTGAGGGATAAGGTGCGGCCATACCGCACGAGCAACCTATACGCTGCGATCCAGCAGGAAATCAAAGAGAAGGAGGAATTGCAGATTGCACAGCAGCACGAAAAAGGCCGCAGAGCCTAAGCGGCTTACTAAAAACGGCAAGGTGTACGGCGATCTTCTCTCCGCCGAGGAAAAGAAGAAGCTGGTCACGCAGAAGAAAAAGGACAAGAAGGCAAAGAAAGTCCGCAAATCGGCGCAGCAGACCATCCCCTATGTGGAGATGTGCCGCGACGGCATCTGCAAGGTCAGCAGCCGCCTTTACACAAAGACCATCCGTTTCAACGACATCAACTACCAGCTCGCCCAGAACGAGGACAAGACGGCCATCTTCGAGAACTGGTGCGACTTTTTGAACTACTTTGACAGCTCGATTTTTGTCCAGTTCTCTTTCATCAACCAGAGGACGAGCATCAGCGAGTTCAAGAAGCAGATCAACATCCCGGAGCAGGATGACGAGTTCAACGACATCCGCAGCGAGTATTCCGAGATGCTGCAAAACCAGCTCACGAAGGGCAACAACGGCCTCATCAAGCGCAAGTACATTACTTTTGGCATTGAGGCCGACTCCCTGCGCATGGCGAAGGCCAAGCTGGATCGGATTGAGACGGACATCCTCAACAACTTCAAAACCCTCGGTGTGAAGACCGAGCCGCTGTCCGGCTACGAACGGCTGAAAGTGCTCCATGATGTGTTCAACATGGACTCGAACGAGCCGTTCCGCTTCTCCTTTGACATGGTAGCCCGGACGGGACTCAGCAGCAAGGATTTCATCGCGCCCACTTCTTTCGATTTCCGCGAAGGCAAGTGCTTCAAGATGGGCAAGGCCATCGGCGCGGTGAGCTTCCTGCAAATCCTCGCGCCGGAACTCAATGACCGGATGCTGGCTGACTTCCTCGACATGGACAGCAACATCACGGTCAATCTTCATATCCGCACGATTGATCAGGCGAAAGCTATCAAGAGCATCAAGATGAAGATTACCGACCTTGATAAGATGAAAATTGAAGAGCAGAAGAAGGCCGTGAGAAGCGGATATGACATGGAAATCATCCCGTCCGACCTTGCCACCTACGGCGGTGAGGCCAAGCGCCTGTTGCAGGACCTTCAGACGCGCAACGAGAGAATGTTCCTTGTGACCATCCTCATCATGAATACCGCTGCCTCCCGCCAGAAGCTCGAAAACGCCATTTTCCAGACGGCTTCCATCGCCCAGAAATACAACTGTGCGCTCAAGCGGCTGGACTTCCAGCAGGAAGAAGGGCTGATGTCCTCTCTCCCGATTGGCCTGAATCAGATCGAGATTGAGCGCGGGCTGACCACCTCTTCGACGGCAGTGTTCGTCCCGTTTACGACGCAGGAGCTTTTTCAGGGCGGCGAGGCGCTGTATTACGGGCTGAATGCGCTCTCCAACAACATGATCATGGTTGACCGAAAACAGCTCAAAAACCCGAACGGCCTGATCCTCGGTACCCCCGGTTCCGGCAAGAGCTTTTCGGCGAAGCGGGAAATGACCAACGCCTTCCTTATTACGGAGGATGACATCATCGTCTGCGATCCCGAGGCGGAGTATTATCCCCTTGTGCAGAAGCTCGGAGGTCAGGTCATCCGCATCTCGCCGGTGAGTACCGACTACATCAACCCGCTGGACATCAATGTGAATTACTCGGAAGAGGAAAACCCGTTGACTTTGAAGTCTGACTTCATCCTCTCCATGTGTGAGCTGATTGTGGGCGGCAAGGACGGGCTGCAACCGGTGGAAAAGACCATCATCGACCGAAGCGTCCGTAAGGTGTATCAGGACTACCTTGCCGATCCGGTCCCTGAGAAAATGCCCATCCTCGAAGACCTCTACAACATCTTGCGCAGTCAGAGTGAGCCGGAAGCACAGCGGATTGCCACTGCCCTTGAAATCTATGTGCATGGCTCGCTGAATGTCTTCAATCACCGGACGAATGTGGATGTGAATAATCGCTTCGTCTGCTATGACATCAAGCAGCTTGGAAAGCAGCTCAAAAAGCTGGGGATGCTCATTGTGCAGGATCAAGTCTGGAACCGTGTAACCATCAACCGCGCCCAGCACAAAGCGACGCGCTACTACATGGACGAGTTCCACCTTCTGCTCAAGGAAGAGCAGACAGCCGCCTATTCCGTCGAAATCTGGAAGCGGTTCAGAAAATGGGGCGGGATTCCGACCGGCATCACGCAGAATGTCAAGGATTTGCTGGCTTCCCGTGAGATTGAGAACATCTTTGAGAACTCCGACTTCGTTTACCTTCTGAACCAGGCAAGCGGCGACCGGCAGATTTTGTCAAAGGCGCTGAACATCTCGCCCAGCCAGCAGAACTACATCACCAATTCCAATGCCGGTGAAGGCTTGATCTTCTACGGCTCCACCATCGTCCCCTTCAAGGATGACTTCCCGAAGGACACGATGCTCTATCGTTACATGACCACCAAACCCGAAGAAACCTTGCAGAATTAAGGAGGACTACCTTTATGAAAAAGAATATGAATGAGAACTTTGAGATCACCGTTGACGAGATGACCGAGATTTTCGGCGATACGCCGGTTGAGATGAGCTTCCGCGAGGTCAAGGAAGGCATGGACAGCTTCTTTGGCCTGATGGGGCTGACCGTGGAGCTGGTCAACCTGATCCGCAAGGAGGACGAGCTGAAAAAGCACCACCGCGCTTACCTCCATGTCCGCGAGGAAATCGCCGAGTGCGCCAATGAGGCAACGGAGGTCATCGGCGGTATTCTCAACTCCATTCAGGAGAAAGAACACATCTATCGTGTGTCCGGCACTCCTTCCGCTTTTGATATGGATGAGGAAGACGAGGATGAGGATGATTTCGTCACCATCCCCAAGGAGAAGTACGACAGCATGATTGAGGATCTGCTGACGATGGCCGAACTGATTGACATGGTATCGGATATGCGCACGAAGGATGTACGCGCCATTCATGAGCTTGCCAAGTTCGTCCCTGCTTTTGCGGCCTATGAGCGCAACCGCCTCTCCGTCTACCGCAATGCGGCAAAAGAGGCCGAGGACATCATCGACCGGTGGGAGGATGAGCTGGACGATGACGAGGACTACGAGCCGGACGAGTATTTCTCCGACTAAGCTCGCATCAAATCTCAAAGGAAGGAGGTAGTCCCCATACAGCTTGATCATATTTATACCGGTGATTGTCTCGAAGTCCTCAAAACGCTGCCCGATGAGAGCGTTCATTGCTGCATCACCTCCCCGCCGTACTATGCGCTGCGCGATTACGGTGTGGACGGACAGATCGGCAGAGAGGCAACACCAAAGGAATACATCTCGCGTCTGACGGAAGTGTTTGCCGAAGTCAGGCGCGTTCTGCGTTCTGACGGCACGCTCTGGCTCAATATCTCCGACACCTATGCAGGAAAAGGAAATCAGGGCAGCTATGTGGATGCGAAGAATCCCAAGGGCAGGAACGGTCAGGCTGTGGCTCTCAACTATAAGGTTGAGGGCTGCAAGCCTAAAGATATGATCGGCATCCCGTGGATGCTGGCCTTTTCGCTCCGCGACTCCGGCTGGTATCTGCGCAATGACATCATCTGGATGAAGGAAAACCCGATGCCGGAAAGCGTTAAAGACCGCTGCGCCCGCTGCTATGAACACATCTTCCTGTTCTCCAAGGCACGGAAGTATTTCTTTGACTACAAGGCCATTTCCGAGCCGATTGCTCCCGGAACGGCAAACAGGCTCAAGCGTGGGGTCAAGGGAAGCAATAAATACGGGGAGCCTATCCCCGGACAGGCGAAGCCGCAGACCATCAATCTTTGCCGTGAACACGGTGCTATCCCCGATGAGATGATCAATCCGCTGCGTAACAAGCGGGATGTCTGGATTATCAACACCGTCCCCTTCAAAGGCGGTCACTATGCCGCATACCCGCCGAAGCTGGTTGAAACCTGTCTGCTTGCCGGATGCCCGAAAGACGGCGTTGTCCTTGATCCCTTCATGGGCAGCGGCACAACCGGTATGGTCGCAAAGCAGCTTGACCGTCACTATGTCGGAATTGAGTTAAAACCTGAATACAAAGAACTTGCCGAGGCGCGGATTGGAGGTGAAATCTGATGCCTCATGATGAATTGAAGCCCAAAGACCGGGTTGTCCTGCGGATGACCAGAGACGGCGCTGTGGAAGAAAACCTCACGGAAGGCACTTCGGAAAAGGTGTCGAAGCGCCTTGAAGATGCCCAGCTTGTCGCGCCTCATGACGCAGAAACCGGTGATCTGACCGAAGAGGTCAGGAAGCGGCGGCAGCTTCGTCCTGATGAGCTGGAAGACGCAGAGAGTCAGGCTCAGGCCGAAACACAGTCCGCAGATGCGGCGCAAGAGTACAAGCCGGGTGATCTGCCCGTCAGCGATGATCCCACATCTTACACTCTGCACTCTGAGACATACCGCGCCCATTCCGTTGACTACGGAAAAGCATTTGCCGATACCGCTGTCACCGGCAAGGTCAGCAGACCTCGCGCTGAAAGGCAGATTGATGGAGAGTCCGTTCTGGAAAGAGCGGCGGAAACCTCCGCAGAGATGCCGGATCTTGACGGCGATGCCCCAGCTTCCCGGCGGATTGAACGGTTGGAGCGAAAATCTCAGAAGGCGCATGAGCGTCTGGATGCCGCCCGTGAGAAGCTGCCCACCAAGAAGGTGCTGAAAAAAGAGCGCGTCTTTGACGAGGAAACCGGTAAAGGCAAAACCCGCCTCTACTTTGAAGACGAGCTGAAAGTCCCCAAGGGACAGAGCAAATTGCAGTTTGAGGCAGACAAGACCGTCCGTAAGGTCGGCGATACTCTTGCCTCTGGCATTCACGGCAAAATCCATGAGGTTGAGCAGGAAAACTCCGGTGTGGAAGCCGCCCATAAGACGGAGATTGCCGCCGAGTCCGTTGTCCGCCACTACCAGCATCATACAGAGCGCAGTGCAAACAAGCCTTTCGAGAAGGTGTCCAAGTTGGAACAGAAGGCCGAGGCCGCTGACCGGAAGCTCCATTTTGAGAAGACGGTTGCCGAAAATCCTGAGATGAAGGTTTCCCGTGCCAATATGAATAAGCACTACCAGAAGCAGCACATCAAGAAGGAATACGCTGCGGCTCGCAAGGCCGGGGAGCAAACTGCCTCCACCGCCACCAAGTCCACCGGTAAAACCGTCCGGGAGAAAGCGTCGGATAAGGTAAAGGACTTTATCGCCAAGAACAAAAAGGTCTTTGCGTGGCTGGGCGTAGGTCTGATGATCCTGATCCTGTTGTCTGCCGGGATTAGCTCCTGCACGGCAATGTTTACCTCTACGACTTCTTCTGTGATCGCCACTTCCTACCTCAGCGAGGACGATGCCATGAAGGGTGCGGAGGCACAGTATTGTCAGATGGAGGCGGAACTGCAATCTTATCTGGATAACTACGAGAGCACACATGACTACGACGAGTACCACTTTGACCTTGACGCGATTGAGCACGATCCCTATGTGCTGATCTCCATTCTATCCGCCTTCAATGAGGGAGAGTTCACGCTGGACGAAGTTCAGGGGCGTCTTCAAACGCTCTTTGACCAGCAATATATCCTCACCGAAAATGTGGAGGTTGAGGTACGCTACCGGACAGAGACCCGTACCGGGACAACGACTGTCACCGATCCAGAAACCGGTGAAACCAGCACGGAAACTTATACCTATGAGGTCGAAGTCCCGTACAACTACTACATCTGTACCGTTACGCTGGAAAACTTTGACCTTTCCCATTTGCCTGTGTACATCATGAATGAAGATCAGCTCTCTATGTACTCGGCCTATATGTCAACGCTGGGCAACCGCGAGGATTTATTTCCCGGTTCCGGTTATGTGGACAAGTACATTGAAAACCCACCGGATGACTATACAGTCAATGTGGAATATCTGACGGATGAGAAGTTCGCAACCCTCATTGCGGAGGCTGAGAAGTACCTTGGCTATCCCTATGTGTGGGGCGGCTCAAACCCGTCCACTTCCTTTGACTGTTCGGGCTTCGTCAGCTATGTCCTGACGAACAGCGGCCTTGTCAATACCGGACGGCTGGGGGCACAGGGGCTATATAATGTGTGCTCGCCCGTTTCCAGCGCCGATGCGAAGCCGGGTGATCTGGTCTTCTTTGTCGGCACATACGATACGCCGGGTGTTTCCCATGTGGGCATCTATGTGGGCGACAATGTGATGTTGCACTGCGGCGACCCCATCCAGTACACATCTATCAACACTTCCTATTGGCAGTCTCACTTTTATGCCTTTGGAAGACCCAACTACTAAGCGAAAGGAGCGTTTTTATGAACCCGAAATATCAGAAGGTTTGCGCAGAAATCGCCAAAACCGAAAAGAAGGTCGAGGACCTGCAGGGGCAGCTCAAAGAGCTGTACGACAAGAAAACTGAATTGGAAAACCTTGAAATCGTCAACACTGTCCGTGCGATGGTCATGGACAAGGATCAGATCATGGCGTTCCTCGCCGCGATGAAGGACGGCAAAACGGAAAAGCACTCCACTACTACCCAACAGGAGGTGACAGACAATGACTAAGAAAAAAGGAATCCGCCTTCTGGCAGCACTTGCACTATGTTTCACGCTCTGCTTCTCGTTTACCGTACCGGCCTTTGCCTATGCGGATGATACGGAACAGGAGCTTCCTGTGACTGAGGCGACCCAGCCCGAGGCAACACCGGAATCGGCATCCCCCGAAGAGCCTGAGCCGTATGAAGGAGAGCCGATTGATGATGAAGGCAACGCCTATACCCGCGATCTGCTCTATGACAAGGCGACAAATAAGCAGTTCATCACGGTACAGACAAAAACCGGAAATACCTTTTATATCGTGATCGACTACGATGCGCCCATCAATGAAGAAGAGGAACAGTATCAGACTTACTTCCTCAACATGGTGGATGAGGCTGATCTGCTTGCCCTGTTGGATGAAGAAACGGCATCTTCGCTTACCACCTGTAACTGTGATACCCGCTGTGAGGTCGGTGCAGTCAATACGGAATGCCCTGTCTGCAAAACAAATATGAGCGAATGTACCGGTGCTGTGCCTGAGCCGGAAGAGCCGGTCGAGGGTGAGGAAACCGAAGTACCCGAAGAGCCGGAAAGCACTTCTCCGAATATCGCTTTGATCATCGGTATCATTGCTGTGGTCGGTATTGGCGGCGCTGCGTATTACTACTTCAAGTTTGTGCGCGGCAAAAAGCAGAAGGACGAGGATCTGGAATTCTTTGATGACGAGGGCTACGAAGAAGAGCCGTATATCAACGAAGACGAAGAGCCTGTCATTGCGGACGATGAGGCTGACGAGGAAGAAACCGAAGAAACGGAGGAAACAATTTGATCTTAGTGATTGCGGAAAAACCGAGCGTAGGAGCAGCCATCGGGAAGGTGCTGGGCGCTTCTTCCCGTAAGGACGGCTATCTCGAAGGGAATAACTACATCGTTTCATGGTGTGTCGGTCATCTTGTGGGGCTTGCGGATGCAAGCTCCTACGATGAACGCTTTGCCAAATGGCGGTACAGCGATCTCCCCATCGTTCCGGAGGAATGGCTGTTTGAAGTCCCGAAGGACAAACAGAAGCAGTTCAAGGTGCTGTGCGACCTCATGCGCGATAAGCGTGTGACCGAGCTTGTCTGCGCCACCGATGCAGGGCGCGAGGGTGAACTGATTTTCCGGCTGGTTTACAACAAAGCCGGTTGCACGAAGCCCTTTAAGCGCCTGTGGATCAGTTCCTTGGAAGACGAAGCGATCCGCGAAGGCTTTGCCCATCTGCGGGACAGCAGCGAATATGACCGTCTTTACGAAGCTGCCCTTGCCCGTTCTAAGGCGGACTGGATTGTCGGCATCAACGGTACAAGGCTGTTCTCGACGCTCTATCACAAGAAGCTGGTGGTCGGGCGCGTCCAAACGCCTACGCTGGCAATGCTGGTGGAGCGTGATGGGAAAATTTCCACCTTCCACAAGGAGAAATACTTCAATGTCCATATCAGCAAGGATGGCCTGACAGCGGACTTGGAGAAGGTCAAAACCGAAGATGAAGCAAATACGATTGCGGCGGCTTGCGACAAAAAGCAAGCCGTCGTTTCTTCTCTCAAGAAGGAGACGAAGACGGTCAATCCCCCGAAGCTTTACGATCTGACCACCTTGCAGCGGGAAGCAAACCGTTACTATGGCTTTACCGCACAGCAGACGCTTGATCTGGTGCAGTCCCTCTACGAGAAAAAGCTGCTCACTTATCCCAGAACGGACAGCCAGTTTATTACGAAGGATATGGAGGGCACCGCCCGTCAGGTGATTGGCATTGTTTGCCGAAAGCTGCCGCTCTTTGAGGGCATCGCCCATGAGCCGGACATCGGGCGCGTTACCAACAACGCCAAGGTCACTGACCATCACGCCATTATCCCGACCGTCCAGCTTGAAAAGCAGGATCTCGCCGGGCTGCCGGAAACGGAACAGAAAATCATCCAGCTTGTTGCCATGCGTCTTTTGTGCGCTACCGGTGAGAAGCACACTTACGACGAGACTTCGGTAACGCTCACCTGTGAGGGATATGAGTTCAAGGCCAAGGGCAAAACAATCGTGCAGGATGGCTGGAAAGCAGTTGAGCGGCGATTCAAGGGGACACTCAAAAGCAAGGAAAAGGAAGAGCCGGAACACACACTTCCTACCTTATACAAGGATGAATACAAGGATGACATTCTTACTTCTGTCGATGTCAGCGTCACCGAGCATTACACATCCCCGCCGAAGCCTTATACAGAGGATTCCCTTCTGTCGGCAATGGAGACTGCGGGAAACTCTGAGTTCGACGATGATACTGAAAAGAAGGGGCTTGGAACTCCTGCTACCCGCGCCGGTATCATTGAAAAGCTGGTCAAGGGCGGTTTTGTCGAGCGCAAGGGCAAGTCCCTTGTGCCGACGAAGGACGGAAACAACCTCGTTTGTGTCCTGCCGGAGCAGATCACTTCTCCCTCCATGACAGCGGAATGGGAAAACACCCTGATGCAGATTGAGCGTGGCAATGCGAACGCGGACAAGTTCCTCTCCGGTATCGTGGAGATGACATCCGGGCTGGTCAAAGCCTATCCGTTCCTCTCTGACGCTGAGGCAAACCGCTTCGATTCTGGCCGGGAGAGCATCGGCAAATGCCCGCGCTGCGGTTCGCCGGTCTATGTGGGCAAAGGCAACTACTACTGCTCCAATAGAGAGTGCTCTTTCTGTATGTGGGAGGACAATAAGTTCTTCGCATCCAAGAAAAAGAAGCTGACCAAGAAGATCGCTGCCGAGCTGCTGGATAAGGGCTGGTGCAAGGTCACAGGGCTTTATACCCCGAAGAGGCCGCAGCTCTACGATGCGGTGATTAGGCTGGATGATACCGGAGGCAAATATGTCAGCTTCAAGATGGAGTTTGACCGATGACGCGCCCGCGATATATTGCCTCATGCAGCGGGGGCAAGGACAGCGTAGCAACCATTCTTCTTGCTGCGGAGAAAAACGAGCCGTTGGATGAGGTCATATACAGTGAGGTGATGTTCGATCAGAACACCAGCGGCGAAGTTCCTGAGCATCGGGACTTCATTTACCATAAGCTTAAACCGTTTGTGGAAAAAGAGCTTAGCTGTAAATTCTCCGTGTTGCGGGTGAACAAAACCTATGATGATGTATTCCACCATGTTATCGTGCGCGGCCCCTATGAGGGGCTGATTCGAGGTTTTGTCTGGCCGGGAAAGTGTGCGGTAAATCGGGACTGCAAAATGCCTCCCCTTCGCAAATATCATAAGTCTCTACCTGATGATACCCGCAGCTATGTAGGCATTGCTTCGGACGAGCCGAAGCGTCTTGCGAGACTGAATCAGGAGAAAGACATCAGTCTGCTTGCCAAGTATGGCATGACGGAAGCGGATGCTTGGCGGCTGTGTGAAAAATACGATATGCTCTCTCCCTGTTACCAGCACTCCAAGCGCAACGGCTGTTGGTTCTGCCCGAACGCATCCAATTCCGAACTCGCCCACATGGTCAACCAGCACCCTGAATTGTTTGATAAGCTCATTGAGTGGGAACACACAGATAATCTATATCATCGTCGATTGACCAGAACGGAAACTCCGTCTGAGGTAAAAGCTCGCCTTATGAGCGAACCCCAGCCGGAGTTTTCTATTTCAAACCAGTAAGATTGGAGGTTGAAAATGGCTGAGAACAGAAACGCCCAGCAAGTACGGGAGATCACCGACAAGCTGGAACAGGGCATCAAGGAGCTGTTTGAATCTGACCGGTTCAAGGAGTATCTGACAACGATGTCCAAGTTCTATAACTACTCGTTCAACAACACGCTGCTCATCGCCATGCAGAAGCCGGATGCAACGCTGATCGCCGGTTACACGGCATGGCAGCGCAATTTTGACCGTCATGTTATGAAGGGTGAGAAAGGGATTCGCATTCTTGCTCCCGCCCCTTACAAGGTGAAGGAAGAACGGGAAAAGATTGATCCTGTGACGCAGAAACCGGTTCTCGACAAGGACGGCAAACCTGTTACTGAAACTGTCGAAGTCAGCCGTCCGGCCTTCAAGGTGGTGAGCGTCTTCGATGTCTCGCAGACAGACGGCAAGGAGCTTCCTGACATTGCAGTGGATGAGCTGACTGGCAGCGTAGATAACTACGCCGCCTTTTTTGATGCCCTCAAGGAGCTGTCTCCTGTGCCCATTACTTTTGAAAATATACCCAATGGCGCAAAGGGTTACTTCTCCCATGTAGAGAACCGCATTGCCATTCAAGAGGGCATGAGTGAAATCCAGAACATCAAGACGGCGATCCATGAGATTGCCCATGCCAAGCTTCACGCTGTTGCTCTGGGTGAAAAGGTTGCTCCCGAAGAGAAGAAAGACCGGCGTACAAAGGAGGTCGAGGCAGAGAGCGTCGCCTATACCGTTTGTCAGCGGTATGGCATTGAAACCTCCGACTATTCCTTTGGCTATATTGCTGGTTGGTCATCGGATAAGGAAACGAAGGAGCTGAAAGGTTCACTGGAAACGATCCGCAAAACGGCGGCAGAGATGATCACCGGCATTGATGAAAAGCTCAAAGAGCGGCTTGCAGAAAAAGAGCAGGAAGCTCCTTTGCCTCTGAGAGATGCCAATATTCCGGTTTATCGGGAAGCTGCAACCTATGCCTTTGAAGCCGGTGAACTGGGCGCATACCGTATTTCGATGCAAGCAAACACGGCCTGTAAAGAGACGATAGAACAGGTCATCAACGATTACTACGGCAACAACCGCCTTGCGGCAGAGTCCGCCGTCAAGAGCATCCTTGAGAAGTTCACGCCTGAACGGGTGGCTTATGTCCTTGCGAATACCATCCAGCAGAAAGCACATGACGGACGCATCTCGCAGGAATGCAAGAAATGGGCAAAGGGCATGGACGCTTGCCCGGATACTGCCGCCTATCTCATTGTGGACGGCGTAAATTCGGGTTTGGTCAGTCTTTTTACCGAAGAGTTCGTCCGGCAGACAGCTATCGGTAGGGCGCAGGAACAGGCACCGGCTGAACAGAGTAAAGCGGCTGTTACAGAGAAAGCTCCCGAAGCTGCTGCGCCCAATGAGCCGGAACAGGCTTCGCCGAAGATACACCGTCTTACGCCAGAAGAAAAGAAAATCAAGGATGCCGTCATGGACACGCTAAAAGCGCAGATTGCCGGTCGCAACGATGGTATGCTGGCTACTTACCGTTCGTCCAACCAGTCCTTCAAAGTGATGTTGGAATACAAGGTCAGGATTGATGGCAACACCGTCACCCGAGACGGCGAGCCAATATTCGCCATTCATCGCCGTCATTCTGCCAAAAAAACGCAAGGTTGCTACCGCGAACTGACACCTACTCTGGAATACATCGGCAAGGAAAAGTCTCAGGAAGCCGTGCGGGAAAAGCCCTCCATCCGGGAACAGCTTCGGGCCGCGGCAAAGAGTCAGCCTGAACGAAAAGCTCCGGCCAAGCAGAAATCCCGCGATGTCGGATTGGAGTGATGCCTATGAAGTTTGAAAACATCGATCTTGTGGATGCCCTTCGTCAGATTATGGACATCCACACACAGAATTACAAAGAGGACTTTGAACTGGATGCAGGGCTGCTTCACAGCCTTGCCGATTCCCAATCTCCCGAAGATAAGCACCTTCTGTGGATGTCCCGTACCAGCGGAACCTATCTTCTGCCAGAGCGCGAAGTCTATGTGGAGGGTTCCTTTGAGAATAAGGTGTGGGAGTATTACCATGAGCAGACCGGTGATCCGATAATTGCTTACGCGGTCGAAATCACCGGCAAGGAAGGCGGCAAGATAAAGGGCAACCTCATTGAACTGGACTATGACGCTCATGTGGACCGGGTGCAGAAGCTCACTGTTGCGGTCGAGAAGATGGCCGTCACTTTCGAGGACAACGCTACATTTTACCTGCCCTTCCGCAGTTACCGGCGCGAAGCAATCCCGCTGGAAGAAAAGCATGGTGAAATCGTCTCGATAAACTACTTACCGGAAAACGCCAAAGAGCTTGATATGATCCTCCGGCGCGAGCGTTTCAAGCTCGGCTTCCATGCAAAGACAGGCTGTATCGAGGAACACATTCACAAGCTTGCTGTTCAGCATGGAGTGGCCGAAAAATTGGGTGTTTTGCTGCTTGAAGCGCAGACTGTCTACAATACTGTCAAAGAGGCTCATCCCGAAGCGATTGTCTGCTTTGCCCAGAATGGCTACTTCGAGATTTACGGCGAGGACGCCAAGAAAGCAGCGCCCATACTCGGTTCAAAGCTCCTACTGAAAGAGCTGGAAGGCGGTGGTCAGGTTCCTGTGACCGGATTCCATGATGACCAATGGGCAGCAAAAGCCAAGGCGCTGTGGGGACAGGGTAATGATGTCCTTGTCACGCAGCCCGGTGAGGACGGCAGACAGGAGACAGTCAAGCACCTCAAGGCCGAGGACTACATCCCTGTCGGAATGGTGATGGATATGGACGGTAAAACCGTCCGTGTTGACAAGGTTGATTTTCCAAATGAAGATGTCAGTTTGACTGACATCACGGACAGGAAAAATCCTGTCCCTTTCCGTGAACGGCTGTCAATCGTTCGTTCCTATGTGGAGGATGCTCCGGCAGAAAACCTCTGGAAAGCAATGGATCGTAGAGATGCTGCTGCCCCTAAGAAGACCTCTGTCCTTGCCAAGCTCAAGGAACACGCTCAAGCTGCGCCGGATAAAGCGAAAAAGGAGCCTGAACGCACAAAGAAATCGAAATCAAAAGAAATGGAGATGTGATTATGAAGTTTACTGTGGAAGAGATCAATCTGATGTGCTGCTTCGACACTTCCAGCCGCAAGCGGCTGATTGCGGAGATGAAAGAGCTGCCCATCGGCGAGCTGGATGATGAGATGGCCGAACTGCTGTTCAATACGGTTCGCAAGCTTGAGAGCATCACCGACGAAGAGTTTTCTGAACTCTACATTGCCCCGGACAGCATGATCGACGATTGAAAGGAGGGTGCCAATGCCTGTTTTAGACGGAAGCTTTGAAGCGTTTGTGACCAACCTCGGCAAGTACAACGAGGGCGAGCTTGTCGGCGAGTGGGTGCATTTTCCGACCACCGAAGAGAAAATGAAGGAGGTATTCGAGCGAATCGGCATAGGCTCGAAGGACGAGTTCGGTCAGGTCTATGAGGAATGGTTCATCACCGACTACGATTGCTCCATTCACGGGGTCAGCAAGCTCCTTGGTGAATACGAAAATCTCGACAAGCTCAACTACCTCGCTTCACGGCTCGAAGAGCTGTCCACCTCTGAGCTTGAGCATTTTGTGGCTATCATGGACAGCGGTTGTGATGAAGTGAGCGACCTCGATGACCTGATCAACCTGACCTACAACCTTGATAATTATGACTTTATCCCCGGTATCAAGGACTATGACGATCTCGGGCGATACTACTTCTTTGAGGGCGGCTACAACATCGACAACAAGTTTGGCAGCTTTGTGGACTACATCGACTTTGAGCGGTACGGTGAAGACTGCGCGATCAATGAGGGCGGTACGCTAACGGACGCCGGGTATATCCGGCCTACCGGCGATAGCTGGAACCGCTATTTTGACGGGACACTTGAGGATATTCCTGATGAGTACCGCGTCACTGGGGATGGCGAAGAATTGGAGCAGCCAAGTACAATGACTGTGTTGGTGGTCGAGCCGGACAAAAAGCCTTATGTAAAAGAAATCCCTTCCGGCCTTGAGTCCTTACAACATGAAGTCGGCGGGAGCATTCAGGCAGTCTATCCTTTTGCAGAGCCGGTTGCCGTTATCTGCAATGAAGAGGGTAAGCTGGAAGGCTTGCCGCTCAATCGCGCCCTGCGGGATGAAGATGGGGAAATCTATGATATTGTTGCCGGTACATTCCTTGTCACGGGCTTGACCGATGACAGCTTCGGCTCGCTCTCACCTGATTTGCTGCGGCAGTTTATGGCTGAGTTCAAAATGCAGGAGCAGTTCGCCAAAATCGGCGACAGGATTGTTGCCATCCCGATGATCTCCGAAGAGCAGCAGAAGCAGACGGTTCTCGAAGAGAAAAGCTCTATTGTCAATGAGAATACCTCCGGCATGGCAGTGGACGGCCATATCGGCACATGGCACACGATTGACCACAAGGAAATCGAAGGCCACACCTTCTGGCTGATGGAGCACGATACTTTCGGGGACGATGCCTCCTGCATCATTGTCGATGAGCGCGGCGAGCTGGTGCTGTCCCATATCTACGACGGCTTCGATGAGAACACCGTTGATCTGCTTCGTCAGGAGGTCATGCCGGTTGAAAAGATGCCGGATGACAGTATCAGTGTTGAGGAAATGAAGCAGTATGGTTACAAGTGGGGCGGTATGCTGCCTATGCGGGAAGAGGCTGCGGCCGAGGTGATGAAGTCCTGCCAGATTTACCGGCTGTATGGCGATGATACCGAGGGGCTGGTTCTGGATGCCAAAGAAATCCAAGCTCACGCTGCGAAAGGCGGTATTTTCGGTGTTGAGAAAGCCGAGTGGACGGCCTCGCTGGAACGGCAGAATCCCCTCAAGGCCGCTGAGATGTCCATCGAGGATGACTACGGCATGATCGACGGCATCATCAACAACGGCCCCAAAGAGAAAGACCAAAGCGAAAAGCGCGGGAAGTCTTCCATCATGGATCGGCTGAAAGCAGCCAAGTCCAGCAAGCCGAAGGACAGGTCAGCGCCCCAGAAAGAGAAAAAGAGTGAGCGTGATTTATGAGTAAGAGTAAGAAATGGAAGGTGGAATGGAGCTTCTTTCTTGACGGCGATGGGCGGCGCAAATACACCGCTCTGTGCCGCCGTTGTCGCCACCCCTGCAAGCAGAGCTTTCGGGCTGAAATTGTAACTTGTCCTTTCTACGCATCCAAGCGGACAGACGGTGCGAAAAATATGTCGTGATAAAGGTTGAAAAACGCAGTTTTTCTGCCCTGTGAGCATCGCTGGCAAACTGTCCCGTATGTTTTCCTGTCCGTGCCCTAAAAGCCTAAAATGTAAGAATAAAGGTCGATTTTCCATTAAAAGTGAAGAGCCTCAGTCGATGCCCTTGCGGGTGTCGGCTGAGGCTCTTTTTATATGCTCCCGATAGGCACATCTATTCTATCTCGTGCTACGCAAACATTATCTTTTATGATATAGCACTCGACAAAATGTGGTCCTTGAAAACTCGTCCGCTCCCCATGTGTTCTTGAATCGGTTTTTCTAATTTGGCCTCGGATCATATCCTTTGATTCAGCAACAGCGCCTACATTTCTGACTTTCCAATAGATATTATATGGCGTGGGTACATTACAATATTCTATTTGAAAAGTGAGTGATTTGTTATGTCGCAAAATGTGTCGCTCACGCAATGCTTTGCGAAGCCAAAAATCTCTGAAACCGTTTTGCCTCACATTGCAATCAATTATGAGATTATACCTGATGTCAACGCGAAACATATCTTCAATGAACTGCTCTGTATCGGTGTATGTCTTTGCTGAATTGAGGCTATATGCCGATTTGGAAATATACTCAGGAAATGCTTTCCCAAAAATTTCGTTTAGAGCCGAATACTTTTCTTCGTCATCATTAGCGTCTGCCAATTTTTGATATGCATTACTCGCTTTAGTAATAAACGATCCGTTATCCGAGTTATATACAATCTGGTTACTTCCCAACGCGTACCAATAGCTTTGATCCTTATTTAGCCCTTTCAAATATTCAAACAAATCAATCAGCACTGAATAATAATCATTATATGACTTATCAGCGTAGTAGGCATTAGCAACGAAATTGTTATAGCATAGGGTGTCAATCAATAGACCTCCCATAACAACGCCACATTGGTTTTTCCATTGGCGAAGCATCCTACAGAAATTACGGAAGTTTTGACATGAACTGTTATCTGTTGCCTCGGTCTCTTCCTGCTCTGACAGCGGATCGGTATATTTCCAAGTACCTCCATTATGTGTGTCAGGGTACTTAAATCTATTATCAGATTGTTTGAATCCTGGAACAAGCTCTACTGTATATGATGTAAATTCGATTACGATTACTTGACCATCGCCGCGCATTGTAGACTTAGGATAACGCTCTTTTAGAACATTTTTAACCTCCTGCAACAGTTGAGATTGTCCGTTGCCTTCATAATTATCATATTTCGTAAAAACATCATGGGGAAGATCAAATATAATATCAAGGTCACTTGTCTTGCTTTTAGCTGTCTTTCTTCCGACAGAGCCAACTATGTAGCAATGTTCTTTGGCTTCACCTGATAGATTATAGTAATGCGAATTAAGTTTTTTTGCGATTTCCTCGCAAGTGACCTCCATTGCACTTGTATCTAAAAAAAGTGATGAACAAAATGTTTGAAAATCAGAGTTTAGAGGCATGGGCATCTCCTTTTTGTAGACATTCGGGTAACATTCCATCTATTTCATCATCTGTGTAGCTGTTATCGTGAGATATTTTTAGTGCTTCGCTTGCCATTTTCACAGCTTTATTCGTTGTTATAGGAGCCGAATCATATATACTGTGCTTATCCTTCTCTAACATTTCAAATTCTTCAACAAGATCCGCTACATTGTCGTTAGTTCTTATCTTTAGGAGTAGATGAATATACCTATCTCTGAGCGCAAGCAATTCCCTTGCAGTTCTTTTGTGATTTTCTATCTGCTCATAGGTTTTGAATGATTGATAATATGTACTGATAAACGCAGAAACTCCTGACACCAAGGCGGAAATGATTTTCAACCACAACGGATCTGATATAATTAACGATAAAATACCAATCGAGGCAAGTACAGAAGAAATAATTTTCGCAATCTCCATTATCTTGAATTGCGAATAATATATATCCGCTTGCTTTTCGTGGATTTTATGCGTCCATGAAACTCCGGCAAACGCAGATCTAACCGTGTCCTCAACTACTAATTTATCGCTCATGTATTCTTTCCTTTCCTTTGTGAATGAGTTTATTCTACACCCAACGCTTTGAATACTGCATCCTCTGCACTTTGATAGAAGATAAGGTTAAAGCAACCGATCAATTCAGAGGGGACAGAGCCAAGGTCTGCGGCAGATGTAATGGGCAGCAATACTTTCTTTGCTCCGCTGTCAAGGCAAACTTGAAGAGCGTTCGCCAGCTCATCAACTTTGATCATTGTACCGGCAATGCTGATTTCTCCCAGTACAGCTAAGCTGCTGACAGTGGGCTTGTTCAGTGCAATGGAAGAAAGGGCGATCAGCGTCGGAAGGGCAAGTTTGTTGGTCATACCGATGCCCTGCAAATCCTGATAATTGATGATATAGTCTTTTGTTGTAGTGCTAATTGTCCCGCTGATATGACCAGCGTTCGCTTTGAGGAAGTTGAAAGCAGTATTTGTAGCTTCTCTTGCCTCACGGTCAGAACCGATACCGGTGCGTTCAAACTTGCCGCTTCCGGGAAGCATCTGAGATTCCAGACGAAAAACACCGATCATGCCGGATTTACCTTGTGAAACTGTATAGACCTGACCGGGGTTACACATCCCTTCTGGGATCAGCTTTCCGCCTCCCTGTTCCGGCACAGAGACATAATATTCTTCAAAGCTGTCCTTGTCGATGTAGGAGAAGTTGACATCATAAAACTCCATGCCACCCAGCTTTTTCAGTTGCTCCTTGACTCGGCGGCGCATCTCAAGCGCAAGCTTCAAAATCTCTTCCAGTTGTTCTTTTGTGAACTCGCCGTCAGGATAGACAAGCTTCAAAAGCCCATCGGCCATCTTCCGAACGGCTATGGTATCACGCTGGTTGAGGTTGGAACCTAAACGGAAATATTTGTCCAGCGCGTCGCCGTACTGTTCCTTGCGAAGCTCCCGGATGAACTCCGCCAAGTAATCTGTGATAAAGCCATAGTCATCCGTGAAATGCTCCGGGCGAAACTTCGGAATTTCCCAACCGGGGAGGTAGCAGTGAATCCGATCGAGAAAGGCCGTATCAGTACCCATCTCAGGCGGGAAGGGGTCAAAGAGGCTGGATGTTTTCAGAAGGACATCTACGCTCTGATTGATGTTGCCCACAAAGACCATTGACGCGCTTGCTGCCTTTTCTTCCTTCCCACGGGCGAAAGAGCCAGAAGCCATGTAGTCCTTCATGATCTGAATGCCATCTTTATCCTTGAAATGGATTCCGGCAACCTCGTCAAAAGCAACGCAGTCCCATAAGCCCACCAGTCCGACCGTTTTGCGCCCCATGTTATAAAACAGATTGGCAACTGTCGTCTGCCCGCCGGAAACGAGAATGCTGTTCGGCGAAATCTCTTTGTAAAGATGGGATTTGCCCGTACTTCTCGGCCCCAGCTCGCAGAGATTGAAGTTGTTTTCCACGAGAGGGATCATGCGGATCAGAAGCAGCCATTTCTCACGGTAGGTGAGCATATCCGGCTCCATACCGATGGAGCGCAGCAGCACATCTATCCATTCATCCTGCGTAAATGCTTTCCGCCCCTGTTTCAGCTCTTCAATGTCCACATGAGGCATCTGGATGGGCGTAAGTTTTCGGATGCTGATCGGCGTTCCGTTCCGGTCTTCCTCCATGTACTCATAATCCAGTTGCACGATGCACCAGATACCGCCGCAAAGCAGCCGGTCAAATTTGGCAGGATATTCTTCATCAATGGGGATACTTTTTAAGCCAAGGTTGGAAAACTCAGCTTCATAGAAATCCCGCTTAATATTCAGGCTCACTGTGATCTTGTCGATCACGGTGTAGCTGCCGCGCTGGCGCAGGACAGAGAGTATCTTCTGCGCTTCATCAGGCCGTACAAAGTTATCCGCCAGAATACGCTTTACACTTTCTACGCCTTCCTCAATCACCTCCGGGTCATCGGAGCTGCAATACTGTCCCAGCAGGAACTCAAGGACATAGACCGGCACATTTGCGCCTTCCTTGATCTTCTTGGTCAAATCCTTGCGCACGATCTTCCCATCGAAATTTAGCCGCAATTTCGATTTGATGACAGCTCTTTTATCCTCATTTTCTGTCATATCAACCATCTGAATCGCCTCCTGTCACATAGGTCTTCCTTAAAAGCCAAAGCCATAGTCATCGGCAAACGCCATGTCCATGATGACAGGATGCCGGAACACCTCAAGTCCTGTTGTATCATCATATATCACGAAGAAATACTGCTTGTCCTTGTCGTACTTCTTGTCCTTGAACTGGAATTTCATACGGAAAATACGCTTGGAAGCATCCTGTTCCCGGCTGTCCGCAATGCAGCTATTCTCATTGGAAATCCGCTCGTTGTCATCAGAGATGAAGTACAACCGATAGGAAGCTGCCTTGACTACATCGCTGACCGGCTCGGATTGAATGAAATCCAGAATAGTAATCTTGTTGGTGATTTTGCGCACCATGCTCACCAGCGCAATACCCGCACTCCGCGTTTCCATGTGCCCCCGTTCCATCTTGAGGTCGAGAACCGGCACAAGCATTTCCTGCGGGGATGAGCCGCCATGCACATAGTTCTGTCCTCCGCCCGTCACTTTGAATACATCGTCACTGATGGGGTACGATACCCACTTTGTATCGGCATTCCGAAGAATTTTGCCCAGCTCCATACTGGCGATGCCGTCTCCCGAAACGGGTTCCTGCGAGACTACAAAGCGCCGGTTGATGAAAGCGGTCTTGCCCTTGATCCCATCGATCTTATCGCTCTCCGCGATTTTATCCCGTTTGTAGATAAAGCCGTGATCAGCGGTGACGATAAAGCGGTATGTATTCGCACTGGTGGAGATGCGGTGAATCAGGTCGATGATTTCTGAAATCGCCTCTTCGCAGGCAACGAAAACCTCATCTTCGGTATTGGGTTTGTCCCCCCGGGCATCGATCTGATTGTGGTACACATAAACCACCTGTTTGCCGGTGAAGATGCTGCGCAGTTCAGCAACTTTGAGCGACTTGATGCTGTCAAACTGGACGCAAACGCTATCGGGGCTGTACTTCTGCAAAACCGTTTCCCGTTCGGCAAGGTTGTCGCAGGGAAGCCCATCAATCAGCACCTTAAAATCGTCTGTCATCGTAAGTTCCGCGTGTGGAAGCAAAGCTGCCATGCCGAGACGGGTATAGGATGGAAGGACGCTTAGCTGCACTTCCAGCTTCGCCGTACACTTGGGGTCATCCTGCATCCTGCGAAAAAGCTCTTTTCCCACCTCATAGCGCATGGCATCGGAAATGATGACCACCGTGCGCTCCTTGGCATTCTTCAAATTGCGGGCATAGAAATCCCGCTGCAAGGGTAGCACCACAAATGCGTCCGGCTCCTGAATGGCCGCATTCCACTTTGGAAGTAGGGTTTCCAGATATTCGTTGGTATAGATATTCTCCACCAAGTCGCGCAGAGGCTCAAACTCTGCCGTATCTTCGAGCTGGTCAAAGGCAGAATAGAACCGACGGTATTCCCAGTCAAGACGGAAATCCTCTTCCTGATACTGGCGCAGAATGTCTTTGAAGCTGTTCGGGCAGCGATAATTTCCGGCCTGAATGATCTGGTAAGCACTGCTGAGCATCCGATAGAAGACACCTGTTTTCTCCCCAAAGTGCATCTTGCTCCGCCTTTCGCAAACTTGAGGAATTTTCAGGCTATCCAGCGCTGCACCCACATCCTCGGCCAAAAGCCGTTCCACGATCCACTTTATGAGGATCCGGTCAATGGCAAGGAAAGTATCACAGTTCACCAAGTCCTCGGGCGGATAGCTGGAAAAAGCTTTGCTAACATTCAGGCCAACGGCAACATGAGCGGAAAGCTCATCATAGCGCCCGCGGTACAGGATGTTATTCATCAGGTTGTCCATAAAGGCGATGATATTCCCAGCCTTATAGGAGATAAATCCCTTCCAAGCCTTCGGAAGTTCAGCTCCTACATATTTTGCGGTGTATGTGACGAACATAGTCACTACCAGCTTTTCCAGCGTCGGTTTGACATCCGTGTAGCCAAAGTGCTGCTCACAGAGTTTCCAGAAGTCCTCAAGCAACCCATATTTTTCTACTTCGGACAGGAACTTATTATCTGCAAGCTCGCTGTCTGTCAGCATGACCCGGATCACTTCTTCAAAAGAACAGGTGCGGGTGCGGCAAATGGCAGAAAGGAGACCCGTGATGATGTTCTCTTCATTGAAGTTTTCGATTTCAAGGTCATAGAAGCGCTGCGTCCGTTCCTTGTTGGCAAAGAACTTGATGTGCTTTTCGATGATGGGCTTGTACTTTTCGTCGATACCCAAATCCACCGAAAGCAGCGAAGCGCGGTCAGCAAAGAAGCGCTTGGAATAGAGCAGCGTATCTTCCAAATGGTTGTCCCGCACATCCGGCTTGGGGAACGGGGCGTAGATCAGATAATTTGTGGTGGTGTCCTGTCGTTCCAGAAAGAGCTTGGTGGCAAACTGGTTGTCTGGCTGCAAGAAGTAGACTTTGGCATTATCCAGCTTCACATTCTGCATATCCTCCACAAACTCACCGTTGTCATCGTACCAAAAGACGAGTTTGCGGGTATCGCCGGTAAACTCAGCATTCAGCCGGTCTATGATTTGTTTGATATTCATTTCTGCCATGCCGTTTACTCCTTTTGGTTGATAACTACCCACGAGCCGTTTCTGTTGGTTCCCTCGCGCCGCAGTTTCCCGCTCTTTTGAAGTTCGCTCATAGTGCGCTTTACCGTTCTCAAGGAAATACCGGTTTTTGCGCAAATATCTTTCTGTGTTATCTTCGGATTCTCTTGGATTGCTTGCATAATTGCTTTGTCGTTACCATCAGGTTTATGCTCGGAACCGGTGCCATTGGTGCCAGTTTCGGTGCCATCGGTGCCACTGATGCCAGATGCTTTGGGGTCAATGACACCATTCTGATCAGTAACCGCGTCCTTACGATAGAGATTGATGCGGAAATCGCTGCCCATATCAATCAGTTCCGGCTCACGAAGGCCGTATTCCTTTGCTTCTCGGAACATTTTCGGGATGCCACTGCCCCAAGCCTCCACGATGTTCATGTAGGAAAAGGCGGCTGCGATGCCACGGTTGCGAATCTTCGAGAGGCCGGATTTCATCTTTTCAATGGTGATTTCACTGTCCAGCATACCGGGAGAGGTGACTTCCAGTCGGTCATCAAAGAGCGCCACTTGGATTTTTCCCGGTGTCAGGTAGCTCCGGTGGCAGACGGCATTCGAGATCATTTCACGGATGGTCTTGACCGGCAGCTCATAGTAATCCTGACGGGCAATCCCTTCAATGCGGGAACCAAGGTCGATGTGCTGCAACACGAAGTTGTAGGCATCCTCAATCTGCTCGTATATCGGCCCGGTAAACTCTTTCCGAGTAATGAAGATGTCTCGCACAACCCCTTTGAATACTGCGCACTGGATGGCGGCATCCGGGAACTCAGCCGTGTCGCCGTTCAGAAGCAGATACCCATTGGTGGGGTGGTGAGCTCCGTCACGCTCCGCCAGCAGCTTCCATGAAAGCAACTGATTTTTGCCAACTTTTTGAATCTGTTCCCGTGCCGTATCTGTCTCGGCCAGCTTGAGCGCGTGTTGGTACAACTTCTCACAGAAGGCCGCAATCTCTTCCTCAGATACCGTCTGTTCCCGCTCCATCTGGTCAAAGGAACGGTTCGTCCCCTCCATTATGAGTTCCTGCACACGGTAGCGCTCCGCATGGCGGGTCGTGCCTGCTACACGGACATAGGTGCCTTCCATGATGCCCTGGCTCTTGATATAGTAGGGACGCTGCATACCGGGGATGATTTCAACAACGATAATTGCCTTCCCGTCGATTTCCTGCACCGCGATGTTCGGGGTGATCTTGGGTTCGCAGCTATCGAAAATGGCATTGGTGATCGCGTCCATCTTCTGAAAGACTTCCTCTTTGGAAAAGCCGGTAACAGTCCATGTGCCGTTCTCCACACCGAAAACCAGTTTGCCGCCCTTGCCGTTGGCAAAGGCCACCACGGTCTTCATGTATTTTTCGCTTTTGGATGGAATCTCGCTCTTGAACTCGACATTTTCAGATTCACCGGCAAAAATCTCTTCTGCGGTCATCTCGACCACCTCCTTGTATTTCGATTTATGCTGAAATTAAAACGGAAGCCAATCTCGTAACTCCTTCAAACCCTTATATGCCTTCATGGCTGTCGAATGACTGTCAAGGTATTCTAATCCTTTTACAGTTAGTGTGACCCCATCAAGAAAGGCCATAAGGATAGGATTACCTTGACCACCTCTTGAAAATCGAGCGCCCTTTATCAAGCCCTCATCCTGACAAGCATCAATTATTTCCCAAAATTCTTTATTCGTAATACCATAATCGGCAGCGCTCGGCATATTTCCATCGTTAATTTCGCGCATGAAACTCAACATTACTTTCAATTTGTTAATTGTCATATCAACACCTCATATCTTTGCCAGAACCGGATATTTCTTTCCGTCGCTGGCAGTTTGGATTTTTTCGTAGTTGACCTTTACTCCGTCATCCAAGTCCAGCTCGATGCGGCTCAGGGCGAGATGGGCGATCATCTCATCGTAGTCGCGGCACTCCTTGAGCTGCTTTTGGAGTTTTTCTTTCCGCTTGGTGGAAGCAGCCACCTCGCGGGTGTTGGTGCTGTGGTCAATCATGTCCTGCATCCGGTTAATTTCAGACTCGTAGACCCGCTGCATCTTGTGGAGGTAATCCACACGAAGGTTGCCGATGGTGTCCGGCGTGTAGCGGTGGAGGTAGATCAGCGCCTTGAAGCCGTTCTGCTTGCCGCTGTCGAACAGCCAATAAATCGGGCGCTTCTGATAGCTCTTGCAGTGGTCTTTGAAGAAATCTTTGAGGAAGTAGCTGCGGATGATCTCACGGCTGCTGTTGCCCTTGCCGCCCAACGCCCCGGCGATGAAGTCCAGATTTTCCTCCAAGGTGTCAGAACCGTAAGCTGCTTTGAGCCAATCACACAGGCGAGCGATAATATCATCTTCCAGATATTCTTCGTCGGTAATGGGGATTACATCATCGTGATCGGGCAGAAAAGTTTTATACTTGCTTGCATCCCAGTCCCCGCCAGCATAGGCAAGTCCGTCCACATCCAGCGAATAGCGTCCAAACATACAGCCCACGGCGTAGGAGAGCAGTGAGACAATCTCGTCCCGCTTGGTGTGGACATAGCTGCTGCCCTGCATATTCTCCGGTATATCGTCTTTGGTGTCGAAGATCTGGTGGACAGTAATATCCTTGTCCGCCACATCGGAGGTCAGCTCATCCTGCAAGCCGTAGATGTCGATGAAGATGCGGTTTAGCTCTTCCTCGTTGGCTTTGAGCTGCAAAAAGCGTTGTTCACATTCGTTTTTCCATGCTGTGTAGGCATCGTCCAGACGGAAAGCCGGGCCGAGAAGCGGGTGACGCTGGAAGTCCCATGAGGTTTCGTAGGAATCCCAGTCACTTTTACTTAATTTGATGTTTTCATGAACAAGCTTATCAACTTGTTCATGTGTTAATGGCAGTTTTACAGGGACTTTTAGCATTGGTCCCTCATGAAAATCCAGTGTTGGCGATAAAACGGTCAGTGCAAATGCAGCAATTTTACTGTTTAATAAACCTAAAATACTCCATAAGTCTTTATCATTATTTACGAAACACATTGAGCCTTTCGACTCAAAAACATAACCTTCCGGGCTAAACCTTAAAGACAACTGATTTGCGAGAGAGGACCATGTTAATCCTCTTTTGAAATAGAATTGAGGATTACGAATAACTGATCCTGAAAATGCTCGCATTTCCGCCCCATCATTGTACCAGTTGGCCACATACATATTGTTTCCGTACCATTTTCGATAACTTCCACCTTTATTGCAAGGGAACCATTTTGCGTTTTTGTCCGCCATTGAAGAGAGTGAGGAATTTACTTTTGATACCTCATGCCAAAAGCGCAAGAATTTATCATTGTCACCGGTAGCAAAACCCTGCTTCGTTTGCGCGAAATCGGATAAATGCTTATCGTTGAATGCTTCAAACAGGTTGTCGCTAATCCAATATGCAATCGGTGCGCCGGGGATCTTATAGAAATAAGTCTGCTGAATAAGATAACGATTTTCCCCCGCAAGGAACATATCCTCCTTGCCCCGTTGAGTTGTCGGTTCAATCAGGCGGCAGTAGGTGCCTTTGTAGTCTGCAATATGGCTGTTGCGCAGCACAAAGCTGGTGGTCTGCACCACCTCGCCGCCGATTTCCTCGAACGCCCTCGGACCGAGATGCGCCATGTTGACAGTATCTTTCAGCAGCAGTTTCGCCCGCAGTTTTTCAAAGCTGGACAGGAACATCCATGCGTGCTGAGTAATCATCGCCTGATACCGGTTCTTGCCCGTCATCTGCCTGCATCGTTCAATGAACACTGCAAACAGGTCGCTCTTACTGTCTGGGTAGTGCTTTTTCACAAACTCGCTGAGACGGGCATCCATGTTGCCGCCTCCCATATACGGCGGATTCGTCACCACCACATCATATATCTGTGCCATGATCTCCGCCACTCGGATTAGCGGCAGGATGGTGTTCAGGGCAGATTCACGATATAGGCTGATGTCGTTCTGTACATCATCCATACGGGTATACAGTGCGGCAAAGTCCACCGGCGCAACCGTCAGGATAGAGCCGTACTCCTTTGCATCGTGTAAGTCGCTCATGATGCTGTCCAGCGCCGTTTTCAGCTTCGGATCGTTGTTCGTGAAATAGTCCCGCGTGTAAGTGTCGATGCCGTTGCTCTCGGCAATCGCATAGACATGGGGCTGAATACCGCGGGAGAAGATACGCCGGTCATACTGGCGGGCCTTCATCATCACGGCAAAGTAGGCGAGCTGCGCCGCCCGTTCGTCAATGTCCAAGCCATAGAGGTTGTGTTCGAGGATGTTCTGCGCCGCGTCGCGCTGGCTGTACCCGTCGTTTTCGTACATCTGCATCAGCACATCAAAGGCATACACCAAGATATGGCCGCTGCCCATGCAGGGGTCGATGACCTTGATGTCCCGGACATCCTTGTATTCGCTCTGCATCTGGATTTCGTCGAGCTGCTGGCGCACTTCCTTGGTCTGCGCAGCTTCCGGCAGATAATACTTCCAGCCCATCTGACCGGCGATTTCTTCTTCATTGGAAATGCGCTTTGCCTCAACCTCATCCCAGCTCATTTCCTCCAAGCCACGACCGTCAGCATAAACGCCCTGTTCTTTCCGCTTGTCGATGAAGATGCGGCCAAGGCTGTTTTCCACCATATAGCGGACGATCCAGTCCGGCGTGAAGAGCTGGGTGACGGCAGGGATTTCCTCTTTGGTAATCTTTCCATTTTTGGCAAAGGCGGCGTTTTTCGGCTCGGTGTTGTAATACTGGTACAGCCAGCCGATGATCTCCACCTGACCTTTTACTTCTCCGTCCTCATCAGGGTGCGTGATGTCAAAGTTCTGCTCCGGGATGTCGTGGGTCAGATGATACACGACACCATCCTGATCCACCACCGAGAGATTTAGCAGCAGTTCGGTGTAGTCGCTGGTCTTTTCAAACAGGGCGGGAAGAATCTCGTTCAAGGCGTTACACTGCTTGATGAACAGCAGCCGGAACAGCTCGTCCAGCTTGTTCTCAGTTTTCAAGCGCAGAACAGTCTCTTCCTCAGCAGAGGTGAAGGTCAGCTCTGCGTCGAAGGGCGTTGTGACCAAATCCGGCTCGATCTTGCCGCTCTCGGAGGACAGGACGCGGATATGGGAGGGAAGATAGTCGTTTACCTCCATGAAGCGGATGGCGATCAGCCGGTTGAACCATGTATAGGCGACCTCTTCCAAAATGTACTTATACGCTGTGGCGTAGTTGCTGTCTTTCTCTTTCTTGCGGATCACCTCCACCAGCTTCTTGCGCTGGGGGATTGCCTCGCCGCTGATTGCATACGGCTCAGAAGTCCCGATGTCATAGAACTCCATCGTCCCGGTAGACTGCGGTAGCGGGTCCTTGATGCCGTCCGCTGTGATTCCTATCAATCCGGCGCGGTACTGGATGTCCGCGATGAGCTTATTCCGCGCCCAGATCGCAAAGTTTTTTATGGCTGTTTTATTCATTGGCGCATCCTCCTATCAGAACTCCACATTGACAATCGTGTCTTCGTCCAGTTGCGCTTCCAGCGACTTCCGAAGGCTGTCCATGTAGCGGTCAATGTCCTCCTTGCTTTCCAGACGCCAAGAGGCCGTTCCCGTCATCATCTTGATAGAGACATTTTTTGTCTTTCGGATTTTCACCGGCGCAGGAGCAACGGTCACTTCCGGTGAGGGCTTTCCGCTCTGCTTGGCTTCCTCTGCCTGACGGCGTGCCTCTTCCTCCGCTCTTTGCTTTGCCAGCTTGCGGTCAAGCTCGTCCATTTCATTGAGCAGCCGAAGTTTCAGAGCATCGGCCTTGTCTGCGTAGCTTCTCAGTGTAGAGACATTGTTGCAATGGGTGGCACCATCCCGAATTTCTTGGAACTTCTCAAAGTAAGCCGTTCTCTTCTGATCGTTGTACTCCTTGGTGGATAGTACCTCCAAAACACGCTTCCAAGCCTGATCAATCGAATCAATGACAGGGGCGGATTCCTGCTGCAAAATCTTCACATAGCAGGACATGAACCGCTCCCGTAGTTCAGGAAGCTTCGGGATGTTGGCATAGGGCTTTTCCTGCCGGGTGATGGAGCGCATCTGTGCGACGATGTTTTCCAGCTCATCGTTGACGATATAGGTCTTGCTGTCATCATAGATCGCAAGCATATCCAGCGCACGGGCAAAAATTGTGGATTGTTCGCCCTCAAAGAAGGTCTTGACCGGTTCGTAGTCCTCTGCAAAGTCGAAGAAATCATCCCGCTTCTTGGAAACGGTTGTAAAGAAGTCCAAAGCAGACTGAATCTGAACGACAGACTGCATCAGCGCCTTCCCGTTGGACAAAACACGCTTGCCCGGATAGGGATATTGCTTGTAATTGACTTCCAGCCGCTCGATTTCATAAATCGTGTTTTGCGCGTAACGCTGGAAGTTCTTCATGATGGTATCTTCATCTTCCGCCGCAGTGGCCGCGCCGAAGGTTTCCTTCATCACATCCCGGACAGCCTTTTTGTCCTTATCGCTGACACGGACGCGCTCTTCCATCAGGAGCTTTTCTGCAAACGCTTTTTTGGTGATAAACCCGATGATCTCTTCCTCGGTCTTATTATTCAGGCTGACCGCTGCACCGTTGACGGTGAAAGACAGGTCGCCGCGCTTAAAGAGCCTCGCTACCAGCCAATTCACATCATCCTCCACAAAGCCGTAAGGAGCCTTCATGAAGCGATCCTTCACCGTCTTCATAGAAGTTTTCATGTGATTGCGCGTATTCATAGCGATAAAGCCCTGTACATCATCCAGCGCATGGGCATTGCTCTCTGTGCCGCCTTCCAGAGAAAGGGCAAGCTGGTTGCTCTGATGGAGCATCTTGCGGATCTCCGCCTCGCTCATCGGTGCGTCAATGTAGGAAAGCTTGTGGTAAACCGTCTGCACCAACCGGCCAATGGCTTCATTGATCCGGCTGCTGACTTCTTTCCCGTTTACGCGGACAACATCGCCATTTACATAGATGGTTGCTTCTTTCAGTGCTTCGGTCAGGTAGAGCTTGGCGTTTTGGTTGCGCTCCCGCATTTCCACACGCTTTGCCTCTTTGATCGTCTCGTACTTGGCAAGCTGTGTGGAAGTGTTTTTCCGAAGGAAGCCTTCGATTTTCAGGTAGGCTTGGATTTCCGTCAGGAACTCAGCATCATTGGGGAGAACGACAAGGACTTCTCTGCCTTGACCGGACATCATCCGAAGTGTACCATCGTCCGTGCTGCCGTCATACCACGGAGTCAGGACGCGAAGGCCAATGTCATAGTTCTGATTTGCCTTATAAGGGCGGTCATCCACAAACTGATTGAAGCCGAACGCATAGCGCCCATTGAATGCAGGGTAGGTGTAGCGCTTGCCGGGGAAGATGTCTTCAAAAATCATCTCCGCGACCTTTGTGATGATTTCCGGCGTTTCGACATTTTCCTTTTCGATCTCGTTGTTGACTTCCTGTTCCTCATCGGTTAGGAAGACATAGATGCTGCCGTTTTTCTGAATCAGCATCTGCCGCATCAGGACCTTCAGCGCTTCCTCCACACGGCCTTTCAGCTCAATCCGGTCATCGTCGATATTTTCAATCATCAGGCTGGTGATGTTGTCAATGTTCGCCTCAATTTCCAGCACATACTTGATCATAAAGAGGGTCTTGAGGACATTGATAGCAAACACATCTCGGTCCTTTTTCTCCGGGTTGATATAGCTGTTGTCATAAGCCCTGATGATGACCCCGCTGTGGCTGTGATCCAGAAAGTTTTCCAGCGCATCATAGAAGCGGTGGAAGGGCACAATGACACCTATCTCTTCGTTCATGACATTGACCGCAGACTCCTTGAAGAGCGCCAGCATGGAGCGCTCGCCACCGGAAAGGTGCTTGCCGGAAGCCCCGTGGGTGCGGATAGAAGTTAATACGCTGGACAGTAGATTGAACTGGTACGGCACAAAGGGGTAGACCTCAGCAAAGTCTTCCGCACTCGCGTACAGCTTCTTTTCTGCGGTATCGTTGAATACTATCAGGTTTTTGATGATCGTTGCTTTCTGCTCGTAGAGCAGCCGGAGCGACTGTGCAGCCGGTTCGGTCTTTTCAAGGATTCTTTTCTTGATAACAGCATCCACATTGGCAGAAGAGAGGGAGAGACGAGTATCAAACCGTCCCTGAATTTTAGAGAAATCATTGCCCTTGACTTTGGTGATGGAGTCAATGTCCTGCTGGCTGGTCACGATGACCCATGCCTTGCCCATGCACTCCTTACCCAGCTCTTCGGTTACGGTTTGCAGATTGAGCATGAGCTTGGAGTCGTCGCCAATGTACTGACCGATTTCGTCCACCAGAAATACAACATGGTGATTGTTTCCCCTGCGGTCGATATATGCCTTGACACGCTTGGCAAAGTCTTCGATGCTGATAGTATAAGGTTCTACCGCCTTTTCGCACCAGTTTCTTGCCGCTGCTTCGCTCATGAAATC
>CALLZZ010000010.1 GCA_937858235.1 uncultured Clostridia bacterium | reverse complement strand
ATGCGCTGAAAGAGCCAAACATAAAAAATCCGTTCAAAGCCGATTCTCGAAGTGGGCGTTGCCTTTTGATCAGGCCGGGCATGGATTTTAGAAGATCCGAATATGATATCTGCGCACTAGATTCGCTCTTTGGGAAGGCAAAACGAATGACCAGCAGGAGTACCAGAGTCAATCCTGTTGCAATATAATAAACAGCGCGCCAACCCACGGTTGCTCCGATCAGGCCGCTGAAAGTCCGGGAAAGCAAAATCCCAATCAGCAGACCACTCATCACGTTGCCAATGGTTTTGCCCTGTTCTTCCGGCTTAGATAGCTGGGCTGCGTATGGTACGATGAGTTGCGGAACGATAGTCGTCATCCCAATTACGAACATGGCGATCAACAACACGGCATAGGTCGGTGCTAAACCGGCCAATAGAAGCGAGGCTGTAACCAGCAGCAACATTCGCAGAATGACTGAACGGCGTTCCGCCATGTCGCCAAGCGGGACAAAAAGTAAAAGTCCGAGCGCATAGCCAATTTGCGTGAGCATGGCCGCCGCCCCGGCCGCATTCTGTGAGACATGGAAGGCCGACGCAATCTGCGCTTCAAGCGGCTGTATGTAATAAAGATTTGCAACCGTTACTCCGCAGACGACAGCCATAAGAAATATCAGTGGCTTTGTCAAAATGAACTCCGGATATTTTTCGCTTTTCAATTAAAAGACCTCTTTACTTTCGAAATATGTGTAGATACTATACAATCTTAGCAAAAAATTAGCCTTGCTTCAGCTTTTGTTCCAATCGACGCAAAAAATCTGAGAGAAATTGCCTCTGACCGGCATCCGCACCGGCCAGAATATCTGAAATGAGGGCATTATATTTTTCATGCGCGTCTTTATGGTTTGCAACTGCCGTTTCTCCTTTTGAAGTCAACCGGAGAACGATTTTCTTATTGTCACTGGGACTTGCCTCTTTGATAATCATACCTTTCCGCTCCAGCCGCTTAGCCGTTTGTGAGGCCGCACCGCGAGTGACATCCAGAAGCCGGGCGAGGCCGGAAATGTGCAGATCCGGGCGTTCAGCAATACACTGAAGCATGTGGATCTCAGAGTGATAAAGCTCCGTATCGGTGCCGAATGTCCGGGCACGGCTGTCGTTTTCATAAAATTCGGTGATAACATCAAGAAGCAGTTCACAAATATTCATCATTTCTTTACCCCTAAAATATTGTATAGCTGATATACAAAAAAGTCAACTTGCCGTTACAGAACAGAAATGTAGCGGCTTTTTTATATTCAGAATCAATTTGGAAAGGAAGAATGCCCTATGGCAAAACAACCGAAAACCAACGCGCCTCCGCGGGAAGACGCCCGTATTCAGGAATTCCTCGATATGATCGCACCCTCTATTATCAAATTCAGTACCGACTACTTTATTTGCGGCAACACTTTCCGCTGTGTGTGGGCGCTGCGGGAATACCCCACCTCCACGGAAGAACAGGCGATCCTGCGCTACCTTGGAGAAAAGGATGGCGTGA
>CALLZZ010000009.1 GCA_937858235.1 uncultured Clostridia bacterium | reverse complement strand
TCCGCCATCCGGCGGATGAAAAGGGGGATTACGTATGGAGAATGGACGCGGCGCGGTGATCGATATCGGCGGCGAGGAATACGAGCTGATTCTCACCACAAAGGCCACCAAGGCCATCGCGGGCCGCTACGGCGGCCTCGAGAACCTGGGCGAAAAACTGATGCGCTCCGAGAATTTTGAGCTGGCGCTGGATGAGATCGTCTGGCTCCTGACCCTGCTGGCAAACCAGTCCGTCCTGATTTACAACCTCAAGCACAAAGATGCGCCGAAGGAACTGCTGACCGAGGAGGAAGTGGAGCTTCTCACCTCTCCCCTGCAACTGGCTTCCTACAAAAACGCCATCACCGAAGCCATGTTCAAGGGCACCGCCCGGAACGTGGTCAGCGAAGGCGCGGAAAATGCTCTAAAAAACCCAGCAGCCGGGTAAACGACGAAGGGCTTTTTACCCGGCTGTATTATTACGGAACCGTTCAGATGCGCATGGAGCCGGAGCAATTCTGGCTCACGCCCATCGGGCTTTTTCTGGATTTGTGGGCCTGCCACAAGCAGTTTCTTGGGATTGAGAAGCCGTATCGGGAGCTTACAGTAGATGATGTAATACCAAGCGATTTTTAAGATCAATACTACATCTCAACATGTAAAGTGATCTCATTATACTCCTGGGCAGCCTCTTTAAAAGCATCAATTATCTTACGGATTTCAGGAGCTAACTCTTGAGATCCTTCCGTTTCCGGCTTGTAAATAATGGTTATGTCTGCCGGAACATACATAATTCCGGTTATGGAATCCCAAAGCGCATCTAAATTTTGCCCATACCACTCAGGCAATTCCAATTCCTGTTGTATTACTTGATGAATCTCACCTAAATACCGACATTTTGAGAAATCAAGAACTCTCTCCTTAGGAATAAAATATTTCGTACAATTCATAATAATCTCTCCTTATTGAATTTGGACAAATTTTGGTAAACTTCTCCGCCAATACTTTTTCCGGGAGCAACTTTGTCCAAATTTCCCTGCCAGCTAATCCATCCCAAGTCAATGGCCTCTTTTTTCGTAATATAATTTGACGGGAGTCTTCCTGTGTTTTTTACTGCAATATCCGCACCGTTCATACCGTCCTGTGTTGCGGTACCAGCAAAAGCGGCTTCCATGTTTTTCATTTCGCATCTACAATTGTTGTGAACAGGAGGCTCATCATCGGGCATTTCATCTTTTTTATATATTTTACCATGATGACTGCGGCAAACAAAGCATGTTTTTAAATCCAACTGTGCAATCCAGTTTTTATAATCGGAACTCTCATGCGTTGGCGGTCGAAAAAACTCTAACATGTCCTTTTTAACTCTAGACAAAGCAATTGGTGATGCCCAAATATGGGTTTTGTACACAAAATAGCTCATAAGTATTTCCCCTTATTTAAAATGACAGGAATATGAAAACCCCTTCACCAATAGGAGTAACGCGGTAATAAGTTGCATTAAAAAGGACAATAAAAAATAAATATTAATAAAATGTTTACAATTATACAATTTGACACTCTGATTGGAGGTGACCGCACATCGCTGACGATTTTGGGTTGCGGATTGGCATTGAGGGCGAGAAAGCCTTCAAGGACGCGCTCCGTGACATCAACCAGAGTTTTAAAGTCCTCGGCTCGGAGATGACGCTGGTCACCAGCCAGTTTGACAAAAACGACACCTCCGTGCGCGCCCTCTCCGCGCGCAACGAGGTGCTGAATAAAGAAACCGACCAGCAGAGAGGCAAAATTGAGACGCTCCGGGCCGCCCTGCAGAACGCGTCAGATTCTTTCGGCGAAAATGACCGCCGTACCCAAAGCTGGCAGATTCAGCTGAACAAGGCACAGGCCGATCTCAACGGCATGACGCGCGAAGTCGAACAGAACAGCCACACCATGGACACCGACGCGATGAAGGACGGCATCGACCCTCTTTGCGGGCATCGGGCGCAATATGGGCGAGGGCATCGGCGTGGGCTTTGAGGACGCGATGAACCAGGTGAGCCGCGACATGCGCGCCGCCGTTCCCACCGACTTCTCCGTTTCCGCGACTGTGCGCGGCGCGTACGCGGGTGGGTATCCGGCAAGCGCTTATTCCGGCGCGAACATCACGCAGAATATCACCATCACCTCGCCCAAAGCACTCTCGGAAAAGGAAGCGGCGCGGGAATTCAAGAATCTTTCCCGCAAACTCGCACTGGAGATTTGAAGATGGAGCTGACCTATACCAATCAGGACGGCGCTGCCGTAACCCTGCGGCAGGCAAAGCCACTGTTTCTCACGAAGCTGGACGGCGTGGGGCAGGTGCGGCAGACCATCAACACCTTCCACGCCCCGGAGCAGGACGGCGCGTTCTACATATCCGCGACCCTGGACATGCGCAACATCACCGTTGAGGGCACGATTCTGGCGGGGAGCGTGGAGGAGTCGTTCGATTACCGCCGGCAGCTGCTGCGCGTGTTCACGCCGAAGCTGCGCGGCACGCTGACTTACCGCCAGCGCCAGATCGCCTGCATCGTGGAGGAAGCCGCTTTTTCGGCGGGGAGCGCGGCCCGCGCGCCGGCGTTTTTCGTCAGCCTCTTATGTCCCTCGCCCTTCTTTGAAACGCTGGAGGAAATCCGTGCGGAGCTTGCCTCGTGGGAGCCGAATTTCTCCTTTCCGCTGGAAATCATTGTGCCGGGCACCGAACTCGGTATCCGCCAGCCAAGCCAGATCATCACCATCGATAACATCGGCGACGTTCCCTGTGGCTGCGAGGTGGTGTTCCGCGCCATCGGCTCGGTGGAGAACCCGGAGCTTCTGAATCTGGACACGGGCGAATACCTGCGCGTCAATGCCGCCATGACCGCCGGGCAGGAGTTCCATATCTATACCCATTTTGCCGGGAAGCGCGTGGTCAGCGTCGTCGGCACCGCGCAGACGAACGCGTTCCATCTGCTGGATACCGGCTCCGCGTTCCTGCAGCTGGCGGCGGGCCGGAACACGCTCCGCTACGACGCGGCGCTGAACATGGATTTGCTGGAAGTGAGCGTGTACTACCGCCCACAGTTTCTGGGGGTTTAGGAAATGTATGATTTCAAAAATTACATTACCCAATTTGGTGCAACTAAATAAGGATTTGTCCGGAGCCTTGTTCTACTTTGGCGCAAAAATCTTTTTGAAAGTGTTATCGACGTATTGGGAATCATTCATTTTGACACGCACCAGTGAGTCCCACTTTTTACTGTTTAAAATATCGGGAAAGTTCGAATACAAAGCTTCAATATCGTTTCTTTTCACTTGGTAGGAGGTATCCAAAAAATTGTAATCAATCACCTGCAGGTTGTCAATCAAAGCAAAAGCAGCCGTTGAATTATAAAGCAGGGAACGTTTGACCTTTTCTTCTCCGATATTCCATACGGTGTCTTTGTAATTCACTTCTAAATCCAACTTGTCTGAAAACAATTGGAAATTCATGCCGGTAGTGCTTAGAGGAAGATGATTAAAAAGATTTGCATCGTTCGAAGCGTTTCCCATATACTTGTTTTTATATTTGAGAACTGTATTCAGATCATGCGTAGCGGGTTCCTGCTGAGCGGAAAGATATTTCTGTTGTTCGGTTTGATTGTGAGGGATAACAACAAACTGTACGACTGCAAAAAGCGCAATTCCTATAGTAAGCAGGCTGATAATCAATCGATTTTTATTTTTCATTGTAGTCACTCACCTCGTGTTTTTTGATCAGCTTTACCGAAAGACCTATAATGATCGGAATGATGATTGTCAGCATCGGCACAAAATAGGTGATGAGTAATGCAGCCAGGGCATACGGCCCGTCAATATTTACTCTTCGTGCAAACCAGATATTGCTGCCAAAATAAAGGGCTGTGGTGGCAAGCAGACTGACTACCGCGAAAACGGCCCAAAGAGCCCAAACTACTTTCCCCCTTTTTTCGTACTGTTGTATATTCATGAATCTTGTTTCGTCCATAAAGCCTTCTGAATGTGCCTGCTTTTGATAAAGCCACCAATAATAAATTCCTGCAATCAATACCGCAATAAACAAAATTCCATTGGCAGGCAAGCCCAGACGAAAAATCAGCAAAGGAATTGTTAAAATCCATCCAATT
>CALLZZ010000008.1 GCA_937858235.1 uncultured Clostridia bacterium | reverse complement strand
TAATCTACTATCATAAAAGCAGTTTTTCCACTTTAATGAACCTTACATTTTAATACCTGTTTGGCTTAAGCTCTCTACAAATGCCTTTTGTGCAAATAGATACAATAGAATAAGGGGTGCCAAACATACCAGCATACCTGTAGCAATAATCGTTTGCAAATACGCAGCGCTGATGCCTGTTTCATATACCTTGAAATAATATTCTCTCATTCTATCTGCCAATCCCACAAGCTGTGTGGACAGAACCTTATATTTTGTTAGAAAAAAAGATGTATACAAGCTGTCTGTCCATTGCCATACAAAGGCAAATAAGAAGCATGACGTAATCATAGGCATAGCATCAGGAAGCATAATGCTTACAAATGTACGAAGTTTACCGCAGCCGTCCACTTGTGCAGCTTCATCCAGCTCCCGGGGTACGCCTCTGAAATATTGCCGCATCATGAAGATATAGAGTCCGCTTTTAAGTCCCATACCTGTTGCTGCCAAAAGCACCATTCCTCCAATTCCGTTAAGCAGATTCACCGGTTCTCCTTTAATCAGCTTTATCAAACCGAATACATCAAAAAAGCGGAAGTTAAGGTATAGAGGCGCAAGTATTGTTTGCGGCGGCACTACGATGACAAGCATGACACAGCCAAACAGCAGTTTTTTAAAAGGGAAGTTAAATCGTGCGAAACCATAACCCGCCAAAGTGCATGACAATACCTGTAATATTGCAACGATACCTGAAATTAAGATTGTTCTAAAGAGTGACGGCCATAGATCCAAAAGCTTATTCACCATATTATAATTGTCGGTTGTAAAGTGTCGTGGTATTGAAATAACAGTCGGATCGTATAAATCCTGTTGTTCCATAAAACTAAGGCTCAGCTTATTAATCAGAGGCTGCAAGATAAGAAAACACAGCCCGAACAGAAATAGCCCACGGCATACTCTGAATAAAAAACCCCCTGCCTTATGCCGAAGCAAATATCCTCCAGACTTGCGATTGCGTTCCCAAAAACCACCTAATGTATTATTTTTACTCGTCATAATAGTACACCCTCTTCGATAATATAATGCTGGCGCCTGCTAACACCAGGATAACCACTGTAAAATAAATCCACGCCATACCCATAGAGAAGCCGTAATCCATTTGTTGCATCAGCGTTAAGCGTATTTTATTCATTACAGCGTTATCTGTCCGTAAAAAGTAATCTATAACGCTATACACAACATTAACTATTATTAATGGGCTTACCATGGGCAGCGTTATCTTCCAAAAGCTTTCCCATTTCGTCGCACCTTCGATATCAGCAGCCTCAAACATACTGGGTGATACAGTCTGTAATCCTGACAAGAAGATTATTATCTGAACTCCCGATGCCATTACTATATTATAAACCTGATCGATTGCTTTAAATATGTACTCAAAGAACCCTCCTGTTGCGTCTCCGACTAAGAGTATGCTCTTTAGAAGCCCGGTTATGGAGGTTTTCATGGAGTTGGATTCTTGAATTGCATTCGCCATATTGTGAAGCATTGAGTTGTTGGTTTCCAAACCTACCATTACCCCGCTGGCGAGGATAATGGGCAAGAAGAACACCGCTCTTACAAAGCCTCGCCCCATAAATTTTTGATTAAGCAATAATGCTCCAAAAAGACTGAATATCAGAACACATGGCACGATTAGCAACATTTTTCCGGTTTCCTCGACCAGCAGACGGTTAAAGTCAGGATCTACCAAGAATACCTTTTTGAAGTTAGCAAAGTTGTTCCACACCAGTGAAAACCCATGTTTTTCAATATCTACTTTCACTTCTGAAAATGCCATTCCAATGGATTGACCAATCGGGATAAGCATAAAGGCTACAAAGCCGATGAAGAACGGTAATATAAACAAATACCCGGCCACAGCATCTTTACTTGCCAATGACATCTTGCGTTTTTTTTGTGTTTGCTTCATATAACCCTCCTATTTTGCTACCTTGTACCCGAATGCGGGTATCGTCATGCCATTGTAATCATAATCATAGTCATTGGCATTGGTATAAACCTTTGTTCCATCTTCATAAATCGTTACAGCAACGTTCTTATTTAAAATTTTGTGATCTTCAATCATCAAATTATAAAGACCGCTAAAGTCATTGGTAAATTGTTTATAAAGTACATCCGCATCCCTAATCCACTTGGAATACTCATTGGAATAAAACTGGCGAAAATTCGTTTCTTGAAGCACAGCGGTATCTTCCGACATAAAGCTGAAATAAAGCCCTGCGCCATTCTCCACTGCCTTAACCAAGTCTAGCCTATAATCCTCCGAGAGGTTAATGGCCCCACCCGTATAAGGGGTTCGTCCATGTAACACTATTCCATAAAAAGGTACAGCAACATCGGTTATTCCGAAACCTTGGTCTGTCAGCGGAATGTCGGTTATAAAATCAGCATAGACCGCTGCGTACACATTACCTATGCTGATCATAGTTTTAACACCTTTATCCCTTAATTCAGAAAGTTTAGCATTCTGCATATTCATGGCTTGCTCACGGCTAATGCGTCGGGTTTCATTATAATCGCCTCCCAGCCTGTTCCCCATGGCCCGAAACGCAATGTTGCCCGCCCCGTATTCGCTGATTTTGCCTACGAAACCGTCAATTAAATCCATCATGTAATGGGGACGAGCCAAATACCCCAGTTTACCCCACCTTTTACGTTCTCCAAACGTCACGATGCTATAGGGATAACTTTCGATACGCTGCCGGCTTACATAACGCGCCACATCGCTGTTCAGGCTGAACCCATCGAAAATTTTATTATCGCGCATTTGTAGAAAATCTCCCTCTGCGTAAAAATTAAACTTGTTATTTTTTGTTACGGATACAAGGCTTTTCAGGTCTTTTGCTGAACCTAGATCAGACACAAGCTTAACATTGGAAGGCACAGAATGCTGCACACCACCGTTAAACCACCCCAACAGCTTTATCTGAACGTCAGTCCAACCCATTTTGGCAAAGTCGGATACCATGCCCTCTGCTTCCTTGAAGGTGGTTAGCTTAAGGGGTAAGTCCATCGACATTCCGAAACGCGTTTGCGGTTTATCTATTGCACCGATAATCTCAACCGCCATGGGTACGTCACCCTTTGACTGTTCATTTCGTGATGGATACCTTTGCTCCAGATAGCTGCGATATTCTTTGGCCATACCTACATATCCATCCTCTTTGCAAGGGATAAACCTTTGCACGATACATTCTCCTTCAGGCAGCCCGTTTTCATATAAGATGACTGCTCTATCCGATTTTGACGATATATCCATACTCGCTGAGTGTATCATGGAAAATGTAGCCGACACGCTGTTATAAGAACAATTACGCCCGGACACATCTGCTCCTATGCTTGCATAAGAAGACCCTTCTTCTATCACACAGAGAAATGAGTTTTCATTCTTCTTAATGCCAAATACCGGGAAGGTTATTTTGTTATCGTTGATGATATAATCTCTACGAATTCCTTCGTCCCAACCATAGACATTAGCGTTGTAGGCCAGCTGTGTTTCACGCCCGTTATTGAAATAGATCAGCGCACCGCTGCCATCAGGCACGAACAGATAACCCTCGTCCATCGTTGACCCTGCACCAAAAAAAGGTAACACCTCTAATTGTGTAATGGGATAATCATTTTTATATGAGACTTTTTCGAAGGGTACGCTTACCACGAGGGAATCACCATCTAATTCATAACGTAAGGTAATGTTAAACGCCGGTTTCTCGACTTTGGAGGATACGCCGTAACGCTCCATGTCTATACGATATTGTTCTTCTGTATAACCTACCTCAGCCAACATCACCTCCAACTGCTCTTTAACAAAATCCTTGATCGTATCACGCAAGATCCAGATTTTTTCATCCGCCAAGGTGGGATAGGACTCTAACAGTGCCGCTTTATTATCCGTACTGCGCAGCTTATTGATGTCGTAAAGCCGGTAACTGTCCGTGAAACGGCGCTTCGTGGCGGAGTCCATATCACCGGTGATCTCTTCCATGCGCCATTCCGGCAAAGCATTGGGAATTACGAACTCACGTACGATATCACCTATTGTATAGCTCACCTCAATACCATTATCGATAATGGCATATTGGTACATACCTTTCTCAACGCTGTATTTGAAACTGTTCAACGACATGCCTACTCCTGTGGAATCTGCATAGGTCACGGATAATTGTGACTTCATTCGCTGCTTCGTTATAACGTCTGCGTTAGGATCCTCCGCTGCCTTTTCAGGGTTCGAATACCATACCGCACCTGTAGCCTTATCCGTCATAATGATTTCTGCGGTCTCAGGCACGAAACGCAGTTCCAAAAACTCGTTATCAATGTACAACTCTGAAGTGTCACCATCATTACTGTACACCTCTATTTTACGTTCCTTGACTTCTTCCTTATCACACGCCATCATGGAGAAGGCAAGTGCTGTTATAATAATTAACAAATAAATTTTTCGCATAACCTGCCTCCTTATGTAAGCCTGAAAACTATTTCCTTGTATAACGACACAATATAAGCTAAACCGTCGCTAATAAGACTGAAAAATATACCGAATACAAACAATATAACACCAATACCAACAATGGTAATAATGCTGGACAGAATCGTCTTTGACAAGCTATAATCATGAAGCATCATCATAGCCGCCAATACTAAACCAACGGACCACACCCTGCCCAGATTTAAGAAAAAAGGAACCAGTGCCCATTCGGTGTTAATCAGAACCGGACTTATAATCATAACTACTATGTTCATAAGGATCGTAGGCGTAAATGCATAAGCGGTTGCCATATAGATTTCTTTTAACCGCCCTTTCCCATCCAGTAGCGTTGTTATAGCCCAGTTAGAGATACTCCACAATGCCAAGGGTACAATGGTCTGCGCAATGTAAATAAATACGTTAAAGTACTGTAAATTGACCCACATGGCGGGTGATAGGACGAGCCATATTTTGGTAAAAACCAAAAGTAAGGTTAAGATATTCGCTGCCGCTATTGAGCCGCGCTTTTCATGGGTCAGATCCCAAAAGCCATCAAATGGGTGGGTAATGGTATAAAGAGAGTATTTAAGCGTTTTCCCAGTCCGCGCCCACCACGCCTTGTTTGTTATACGAGTTAAAGCAGCATTCATGCTTCTCTTACCTCCTTTATTAACTTACGCATCCCTCTTACAAGGGGTGATCCTATGATGAGAGCACCTAAAATAAGTAAAATCCACCGTAAGTTTTCTTCCATCCATAGTTTCCGGTACTGTTGAAATGCCTTACTCCAGTTGGCAAAATCCCCCTTTACTCTAAAACATTTCATTGCTGTTGCATAATCCCCCGTCCGAAGTGCTGACCTTCCTATGCCAATATACGCCATATCATAATTTCCGTTTAATTTCAACACTTCTTCCCATTTTTTAGCAGACTCGTCGTAATGACCCCTTTTATATTCCGTAAGAGCATCGTTAATGATGGTACCATATTCTGTCAAATCAAACCGTGTAACTGCACCCGTTCTACTGTCGAGAGCAAATAGAGAACATCCCATTGCTTCGATGGCTACAGGTATCAGAAAGGAGCCTTCACGATTACCTACACCACCGAAAGCATACAACAGATTACCCTGTGAATCATAGACAAATAAGCGGCCACGCGTCCGATCAAAGCAGACATATGAATCATTTTCAAGTGCTGCAACATCGATAAACTTCGAGGCTTCAATTGAACTGGAAGTTCCCTTTATCAAATCACCCACAGGATCTTCTATGCCATTACGTACCAGTATATCATCGCCTTGTGCATTAAGGCGGCGCACAGAGTCGGTCGTACTGCTTGTATTGGTTGCATATATGAAACCTCGGTCATCAATGCATACATTGTTATATTCTGTAGGAACAAACAACTCCATCGCTGCTCTCTGCTTTCGTGATGCAATATTTTTCCAAAATAAATCGATGGGATTCACTTTCACGCGATTCGCACCCATATAACCAGCAAAATCTCCTTGTGGATCAAACTCCATTAACCCTTTATTAACATTACGCGCTTGCACGAATATACGCCCTGCCTTATCAACAACAAGCTTGGTTGGTAAAAATTCCGCCGTTTCAGAAAATGTTTCATTTACCGGCTTACTCAACTCCATAATAAAGTTCTTATCCTTGTCCAGGCGCAGTATACGTTGATTATTCGTATCCGCAATATACAAATCTCCGTTATTATCCTCAAACACATCCATAGGATAATTTAGTGCGGATTCCGCATTTTCTATTGTCACTTGTGTGATAATATCGGATATAGAATAGCTTCCATCATCACCCACAGTAATAATTACAATTCGGTTATTACCTGAATCGCATACATACAGCTTATTCCCACGGACATACAACCCTTGGGGATCGCGGAAAGCTCCTATATCGAAGTTTGTACCCAATAAATATGCGCTCACCCGATAAGCATTGGGAGAAGATACTGCTTCCCCATAAACATCATAATTATATGTGTAATTCGATGTTTTCGCCAACGCTATGGAATTCCCAGTGGATATAAATAGTAGTATAAGGACAGTGAAAAAAACTATCGATATCATTTTTTTACATCTAGCCACCCTGCCACCCCCTACTCTTTTATACCTGAATTAGCCATGGTCTGTATGACGTTACTTTGTGATACAATAAATGCCGTCAATGGTACAATCATCATAAGTAGCGAAACTGCTGCACCGACACCCGCTCTTGCTATACCTCCGCCAATGATTTGACCCAGTGCATAAGGCAGTGTTTTTAACTGCTCCGAGTAGATAAAGTTTGACGCACGGGCATTCCACAGATTTTGTATTGAAAATATCATAACTGTCAACCATGCAGGCTTGATCAGGGGTAGAATTATCCTTGCAAAGATTCTGGTTTCCTTTGCACCATCAATTTTCGCTGCCTCAATAAGCGTGTCCGGTATGGTGTCGATAAATTGCTTCAACAGGAAGAATCCCATGGGCATAGCGAATGCTGGTACTATAACTGAAAGATACGTATCCACCCAATGTAATTTGCTCATAATAAGGTAATTGGGTATGCTTGTAACATATCCGGGAAACATTAATGTTATTATAACAATTTTAAAGAATACCTTATCCCCTGGGAAGTGCATCTTTGAAACAGCATACGCTCCCAAAGATGCAATGATAATCAGTCCTATTGTTCCTGTTATTGTTATGAAAAACGTATTAAATACATAGCGCAGGAACGATACCCATGATCGACTCATGAGCACAAACAAATCCGAAAAGTTACTCATTGTCGGATGCTGAACAAATAATTTCGGAGGAAATAAAAATATCTCGTTCAGCGGCTTAAACGCATTGTTTATTACATAAACAAGCGGAAATGCGAAGAATACACCAAAAATCATTAACATAACAAAAATTGCTCCATCACCGCCACGGGAACGGTTAGCTGCACGCCTTTTCAGGAATTTTTTCTTAGCCATATAAGTTCTCCCTCTCCACTGAATTCATCATGTTCCAACCTTCGCCAACATTTTTTGTATCAGTTTATTGCATAAAATCATGGTCAAGAACAATATAGTCGCTATGGCTGAAGCATAGCCCATCTCAAATCTTACACTGCCATAATCAACTAGGTGATTGACCACAGTATGTACGGCATAGTCCGTACTGGGAGAGCCGCAAAGGGCAGTAGTCACATCTGCCACCCCAAAGGATGCTGTTATCGACATAACTGCACCAAACATTAACATCCCCTTCATACTTGGCAATGTGATATACCACAATTCCTGCCAGCGGTTCTTAATTCCATCTACAAGACCTGCTTCGTACAAACTCTCGTCGACTGTTGACAATCCTGCAACAAATGCAAGGAATCCAGCACCTAAACTCATCCATAAAATAACGATTATCACTACAGTCATCATATACTTCGTATCGCTTAGCCATAAAACAGGACCGTCCAATATGCCTAATCTCATTAAAACAGCATTTATATAACCATATTCATCACCGCTAAACAACAAGGACCATATCATAAATACTGATCCGCTTATACTGGGTGCATAGAATACCAGTACCGCAAATGCCCTTAAATATCGCGGTAATTCGTGTATGAACCACGCAAACAGGAAGGATGCCATATAGCCTATGGGTCCCGTCACAGCCGCCATTATGAAAGTATTCTTCACTGCCTGTAAGAACACATCGTCATTAAGTAACAGGTTTATGTAGTTGCTAAAGCCCACAAAAACCGGCTTTTCAAGTATGTTGTAATAGGTAAAGCTATAATAAATCGATACAGCAACAGGTGCAACTACAAACAGCCCAAATACGATAGCAAAGGGCGCAATAAATAAATAACTCACCCTTTTTCGTACAATTTCTTTCAATAATATCCTCAAAGAGTTTTGTTTCTTTTTTGCATAACGAGCTAAGCTCATATTGAGCCACCTCCCTTATTTTAACCTTATTCAATCCCTAACTCTTTGCGCTTCTTGGTTATTTCATCATTAATGATACGGCTGTAATCCAGCATCGTCTCCCGAGTTTCAGCCTTGTCGTTTATCATGCGCCTTACAGCGTTGGTTATGTGACGGCTCAAATAATAACCGCCCGGTACCTCCGGAGTACCAACCGTCCATTGCCGCTGAGCGTTAAGTACCTCCATTTGCGAAATACTCCATGACAAACGTTTGAATGCTTCTAAATTCGCTGTGGGATATCGCGCTGACGTACCCATGACACTCTCCATCTCAAGCCCGAAACGTAACTGTGTATCTGCCGATACCCACCATTTCATAAATTCCCATGCCGCAGTATTTCTTTCAGTACTATCATTTTTCGCATTCTTAAGCATCATTACCGCGCTTCCGCCGCATGCTACCGAACGATTAATGGTACCGTCAGGCATCTTCGTACCCGGCATAAGTCCAAATTTCCACATCCCGCGTATTTCAGGTGCAAAAATCTCCAATGTATTAAACACGGAAAAATCTGCGAATCCAAGGGGCATCTCTCCGGTTCGGAAACGATTGACAAAATCATACTGTACTGGTGTTTTATATTGTGTATATAATGAAACATAATAATCAAAAGCTTCAATGGCTGTTTCACTATCAAGCAATGTTTTTCGATTATCAGCGGTATAAAGCGTTCCGCCTCGCTGATAGATCTGGGAAAAAAGATTGGTAAAATCACCAGAACCAGCCACGGATGGGATACCTACGTTCATGTTATTCTTCTGTATGATAGGTATGATATCAATCAGCTCATCCCACGTGTCTGGGGGACTTATTCCCAGATCTTCAAAAATATCGTCTCGGTAAAACATCAAGCTGAACGTTTGAGTTTCCGGTAAAGCGTAAACACTGTCATTTAATGAAAATGGCACAAAAGTACTGGGTGCAAACCATGATTTTACTTCATCAAACCCCTCAAAACCGGATAAATCCTGGGCGGCATTTCTCACTGCATAATTGATGGGCTCTGCTCCACCCACATTCAACACTACGTCCGGACCGATACCCGCAACGACAGCAGGCATAATCGCATCACTACCCACAAGCTTCAAATTTACTTTTATGCCAGAATTAGGCGTGAACATTTCATCTATCATTGCCTTTAGAATGTTACTCTGGTCGCGTCCGCTGGGTATCCAAACCTCAATGTCAGCTCCACCCGCATATGTATCACCTAAGCTGTTATAATCAAAAGAGAAGGAAGCGAGAAAAGATTTTATCTCGTGTGCTGCCGAAGCAAAAAAGCTCTCCTCTACTTTCGGAAGTTTCTTATCCGCAGTACTTATAAGTAGCCAATCTATATCCAGCGGAGATTCGGATAATGCTATTAAACCGTCACCCAATGCGCTTATCTTTGACTTGAAGGATACAAGTGAGGGTGGTATCTTTTCAGGCTTTTGGGCGAACAATTCTAATTGACGAGCTAAGCTCAGTGCACTTGCCGCCTGGGGTCCTCGTTCTCCTGTATACTGGGTCAAATCATCCACCAGCTTATACAAGACCTTACTCTCATAATCCATTGCCACCACTTGATCCGGGTAAACAACATCAATGCGATAATCACGGTAGGGATCCGGATTAGGACCGGTCAAAACAAGTATTTTCCGATAAATTTCATTAAGCCTGTAAATGCTTTCGGACATCATATTTAATATGGTACCTAGTTCTCCGAGGGTCACTTCCATTCGAATCGTATGCTTGCCCTTGGCCAGCGGGAACAATAAATCATCACCCTTATTATCACTAAGTGTTACAAGACTCCATTTATTATTATACTTAAAGGGAATAGCCGCCAATTCTTTGCACGGTAATACCCCATCAATATAAACGGCACGGTTTGATACAAATCCTCGATTATAATTCTGTCTTGCTTTTACAGAAATACGATAAAGATCATCCCTGGGCACTTCAAAATCCCACTCTATCCACTGTCCTGCAATACGCCAGCTCTGCCCGCCCATCATATTTAACTTAATCGTAGACGCACTTGCGGGCTCCGTAGTACCGGACGAGCGGTCATAAACGGCATATAGGGAAGGCGATGAGCGGAACTTCGCTGTTTCACCCTGAATTTTCAATTCAACTCCATCCTCATTACTACCGAAACTGTTTCCATCAAAATCCGCCATATATGATGCATAATTTTTTATTTCACTGGCAGCTCTGACCTCAAGCCTACTCAATGCCATGGGTTCGCTCACACCGGTAAGTCTTATCTTGTTACTGCCTTCCTTCAGATAAAAGATATAAGGTTCCGTAAAATACCCCATATTATCTTTAAGATATGATGATTCCCATCGTGGTTTTTCCTCTTGGGAAGGGCGCAGTTCATTACCCTGATTGTCGGTACGAACTTCTGTCCTGTCGCCCCAGACCCTGGTAAAGCGTACGCTTTCTGCACCACGAAACGGTGTAACACCGTTTAGCGTCAAATCACGTTCAATGACAACCCCCCGCGACTGTACCGGATAGTATTCTATGTAAATGTTATACAAGCCATCGCTTGGTACATTTACTTCATATTCCACATATCCTTTTTCTTCAGTCAAAAGTGCCTGTCTACCTTCAAGGTCTTCAACCTTAGTAACACCTTCCGCATCAGAGTATGCAAATACATCAACCACTATGTCTTTTGCACCTGCCACCGCCTCTGAGTGCAAACTGAGATACCCCGCATATGTATTATTCTTTCTTACTAAATTTGATGGTTTGCCTGCTGTTATATCTGAGTAAAAATCAAAATCAGCATACTTACTTGCATAATTATCAATGAAATTATTCTTTTTGATAAATATAAATATCATTATCGCTACGGCAATGACTACCATAAGTATAATCTTGGCTTTCTGTTTCAACCACATATTCATCACTCTCCTCTCTCCTCTAGTTTCATCTGATTGTGATATTATAGCTAAGTATATATCAGCTGATATTATTGAAACTGCCATTCATCTATACATACATCACTTCGTCATCTCACCACAATAATTTTGTAGTATGACAATATCTTTTTTGCATAACTCTATATATTGTCAGATTTGTTATTGTAATAAGCATAATCAGCTTAGAATTTAGATAATATTAAGTTATAACACTATAATTATAATGATATCTATCGTGAATTTCTACAATAAAACTGATGAATACTAACACGATTTTAACATTTTATTATGTAGTTATATTGCTTGTCTGAACTCGGATGGTGTCATATGCATATATTTTTTAAACATTTTATTAAAATAGCTAATCGTATTAAAGCCCACCATCCCAGCGATTTCACTGACATCCCGGTCAGTCTCCCTAAGAAGTTCTATGCTCCTATTGATACGGCAATAATTAATATATTCTATGACGGACCTCTGAGTTATGAGCTTAAAGGAGCGGCATAGATGTCCTTCACTGATATTAAATTTTTTTGACAGTTCACCCAATGAGATATGGCGATCATAGTGTTCTGTAATATATTCAATGATTGATTTCGTTACTGTAATCTGGCAGTTTGCATGTTGTGGTGTAGAAATTCTTTTTTGTCCGGTATTAACATAAAGGAGATACCAGATTTCATATAGCTTTGCTTTTATGAGCATTTCATAGGCCGTTTCTTTTTTCTCAAATATATCTCGGATATCCCAAAGAAGAGAGTGCAGCTTCCTTTCCCATTCTTGTATGGGGTAAATGTATTCAGCAAACACAGTTTGGCCACACTTCACGCTGTCTAGGTATCGCAGTTGGATTATATCAGGGAGAAAGCTATTCATGAAGTTTTGATGAAAGACAATGGCAAAAAAATTCCCAGGACACCCTGCCTTCCCGGATATGGAATGAAGATGATTTGATGGAATGTAAATAATACTGCCTGTCTCTGCCAGATAGATTCGGTTGTCTACATGGACCTCAACTTGCCCTTTTGTCACCACCAAAAACTCAAGCTCATCATGCCAATGGCAAACCCTCTCATTAAAGCTGCATTCTGTTTCAATCTCATGAACCATAAGCGAAAACATAGCATTCCCATGTGGAAGTTGCTCTCTAAGTTGATCACGTTGTTCCTTCATTACCTTCTTCATCTCCTGTCACAAATAATACTTACTCCAGAATTCTTAATTACATGTTCACATTTGATAAAGTTCATTTTTTAAGCTAAAAAATTGCATAGTAAAACAGCCAAGCAGTGCCATAAGTGTGATCTTACTAGTTTGGATATTATACCCGAATTAGGTAATCAAGAGAAAACATACTACAACACTTATGCTTTATTACTTGTCCTAAACGGTGCAAGCGGAATACCGTTTCTCCCAAAGATTGTAACCTCACCGTAATTTGTCCAGCAATAACGTGCATACATCGGCTTATCTATCTCAGAAGAGGAAAGAAATATCTTAGATCCCCAGATATCTATTGATGCATTTACATAATTCTTATCCTCACCGGCAATTTCAAAGCCTCTGGCTTCTCCCTTTAGATCAAAGCCCTCATCTGCATAGTCAAAGCTAATTTCAATACCACTGTCTTTGAACTGATGAGCTTTGTAAATCGGACCAAAAGCATCCTTCTCATTAACCTTATGATATACCTGAAAGAGTGCCTGTAATGCAAGTCGCTCACCAACAGGTGTCTTATCCTTTGGATGGATCTCATTAAATTCACCACAGTCCAGGATCACAGCGATTCCCGTATTCTTAACAGTTTGGTAGGTATTCATCTGCGCTTCCCGAAACAGACACCAGCTTTTAGAATCAGGATCATTTTTACCTTGAAACATCGGAAGCTGTACGATTAGAAAAGGAAGTGTAGGTTCCTCCCAGTCTTCTCTCCACTGGTATATTAATCTTGTTGGGAGTTTCTGGTACATGCCTGGCTTATGATCATCGCTTTCTCCTTGATAATAGAGAAAGCCGGGCCATTTCCATTCGCCACAGATCTTAAGCAACTCTTCCCATTCAATACTTGGGTTTAATGCAATTTGCTCATCGCATTTTTTACCCCAATTTGCCATGTATGCCTCATATTCTTTATATTCCCTAATCTGTTCTTCTTCTGACTTACCCTCAATTCCTTTATAATATTCCTCAAGATATGTATTAAGATCTTTATCTTCGCTTAAACTTTGTTCACTTATCCAGTTGGAAGCAGAAGATCCACCCCAGTTACAGCCGATAATACCAACCGTAATCCCAAGTTCCTTCGCAAGCCCCTTGCTTTTTCAACGACATTCAGGGCTTTTTTTTGCGTTCATTAATAAACCTCCCATTCATTAACTACCGTTTATATACACATATTATGATAAATGCTGTACACATCCCCTTTCAGGGATGGCACAGCATTATCATTAATTATAAAACGTTCTAAACTTACTGCTGATAAAGTTCATACTTACCTTTAATAATTTGAGTCAGCATAGTTTCAGCATCACTCATACCAGCATCTTGTAAATCTTTAACCATAGTATCATAAGTCGAATCAAAATCCACTTCTTTGCAAATAACAGCTTTAATCAGTCCAGTCCATGCAATCTCATCCAACCTTGTATTGACATCATTGAATTCAGTCGGTTTTGTATAAGCCCAAAGAGGAGATATTTTTGGTACTTCGAATTCAGAAGGCTGAGGGAAGATATCTACTAATAAGTCAACTCCCCATGCCTTACAAGCTGCTTTTTGCTCGTCATCATATTCAGCCATTACCGCTTCCTTGCTTACAGTTGAATAAGTACTGCCTGTGGAATCCTCCACACCATCACCATAATTAGGGAACGGATATACATGGAAGCCAACACCTGTATTCTTACCATAATCTGCATCAGTTTGAGACTTATTAATTTCCTCTGCTGTACGATAGCGATGTCCGTTTTCATCAACGAAATAATTTACATCTTTAATTCCCCAATGAGTTAATACCTGTCCTTCATCAGAGCAAAGATAATCCAAGAATTGAATTGCTCTAACCGGATCTTTACATGTGGAGGAGATACCAACACCCTGACCAACAATCAAACCAGGATATGCCAACAACGTACATTTCATGCTTTCGTCCTTCGTTATAGGTAGCCCGAGATAAGTCTTACCATATTTACCATCTGCTTTCAGTACCTTCTCACCATCACCATAGTCCCAGATTGCATCCATCAGTGAAAGAACCCTACCGGAAGCAATTTTAGCAATATAATCTTCATGTGTCTGTGTTGCGAATTCTGGATCTAATACCCCTTCGTTATACATTCTGTTCAGCCAGCGATAATATTCCTTCGCTTCAGGTTTACGGAATCTGTACTCTGCGTTGAAGTCTTTGTCATAATGCCAGTTACCATTGTCAACATCACCAATATAGAGCCAGTTGGAAGGATTACTAAGAGTAATATACCAGCGCCAATCGGCTACAGAAAGTGACAGACCAATTGTCTTAAGTCCATCGTCCGTAGTTGGGTGAGCAGCCATATAGTTTTTAATCATAGTCTCATATTCCTGAAGAGATTTCGGCACAGCATAATTATTTTCCTTCAGAATATCGCATTGCATCTGAATACTACCGTCAGATTTATACGATTGGCCACCAATTCCATAGGAAGAAAGCATATAGATTCCAGTATCTTCCTTGGAGAACTTTAGCTTTTTTAACTCATTCCCATACATTTTCTTAATATTCGGTCCATATTGCTCGATTAAATCTGTCATATCGATCAATGCACCAGCATTCACTAAATCAGTAGCAAAACCTTCGGTAAACATTAAATCCGGGTAATTCTGCTCTGCGATCATGAGTGCTATTTTCTGGTCATCCGTTGATACTTTGATTTGTGTTTCAAGCGTAACACCGGTTGCTTCGGTAATCGCCTGCGCCACAGGATCTGTCCATGGATCCTCAATAGTACCACCACTATAGTAGCTTAATGTAATTGGACTTTTGTCTGCGGCATCTCCCTCTGCGACTGCCGGATTACTGGTTCCGTTATTGTTGGAAGTGTTCTCTTTTTTATTTCCTTTTCCACATCCCGCCAACAGTGCTCCCGCCATCACAGTCACCATAACTAGTGATAACAATCTTCTTAGTTTCATAAAAATCCTCCTCTTTTCATTTTTTATTAGTATCAGTCTTTGACTGCACCAAGCGTTATTCCCCCAATAAAATACTTTTGTAAGAATGGATATACAATTACGATTGGAGCGGTTGCAACAATCGTAATTGCCATTCGTACAGATAACGGTGAAACCGATCTTGTAACCTGCTCTATATTTGCTGCATGAGGGTCAATTTTAATTTTTGCGGATTCCATTATTTTATACAATTCATACTGTAGGGTTGATAGATTACGTGCATATAAATATGTATCCATGAAGGAATTCCATTGCCCTACAGCCCCAAATAACGCCACCGTAGCAATAACTGGTTTGCATATTGGCATTATTATTTTGAGCCAAATAATAAAATCATTCGCACCATCAATTTTCGCAGCTTCCTGTAATGATATGGATACTCCCTCAATATAGGATCTGATCAGGATGATATTGAATACCCCAACAAGTCCCGGGATAATATAAACAGAAAACTTATTACTCATATCCAAGGTTCTTGTAATAAGCAGGTATTCAGGGATTAATCCTCCGCCTACATACATGGTAATAATGAATAAAAGGGTAAATAATTTATTAAAATAGAAATCCTTGCGGCTCAATACATATGCTACCATTGCAGTGCAGATAACTCCAGTAACTGTACCAACTACGGTTCTTGCTATGGACATTAAAAATGGGAAAAGCAAATTATTCTTAGAAAAAACGTACTGATAATTTGCCAAAGTAAACTTACGTGGAATAATAAAATTTACATTTCGCATTGTATCGATTGGGTCATTCAAGGATATGGCAAGGACATTGAGAAAGGGATAAATTGTAGTTACAATTATAAACAAAAAGTAAATAATCAATATATAGTCAAATGCAGTAACTCTCTGTCCCTTATGTAGTCTATTTTTTTTCATTATGAATCACTGCCTCCTAAATTAATTTTCTTTCCCCTAGTAGACCGGCAATTTTATTTGCAATAAGCAAAAGTATAATTCCGACTACTGACTGGAACATGCCAATTGCTGTACCAAAACCATAATCATTATTACCGATACCTCTTGTATAGGCGAACCAGGAAAGTACCATTGCATGGTCTTTTACAATAGCGTTACTTAATAACATCTGACGTTCCATTCCAACGTTAAGTATTCCTCCGATACTCATAATCATGATTACAGTTACGGTTGTTTTAATACCTGGTAATGAAATATGCCACATCCTCTGAAAACGGTTAGCACCATCCACCTTTGCAGCTTCATAAAGTCCTTGATCAATCCCGGCCAAAGCTGATAAGTATATAATCGCATCCCAGCCAACCTCTTTCCACACATTTACAGCTGTTACAACGACCCAAAACAGAGGAGAGTTACTAGACATTAGGTGTAATTTTGTATTAAAAATTGTATCTAGCACACCACCGTCATTCAGGAACATCTTTGCGATACTGGCAATAATAACCCAGGATACAAAATGCGGTAAATATGAAATCGTCTGGGTTACTTTTTTAAATTTGAGAAATCGCATTTCATTTAGCATTAATGCAAAAAAGATAGCGGATACCGTCCCAAGTACCAATCCTAAAAAACTTGTACAAAGCGTATTTATCATTGTTGGAAAAAACATGTGATCAGAAAATGCTTTTGCAAAATTAGCAAAGCCTACAAATTCACGCTCCCATATTGACAATCCAAACGATTTAGGTTTTACATCCTGAAACGCCATCGTCCATCCCCATAGCGGTAAGTATCGAAATATAATCAGCCATATCACGAATGGTACTGACATACAGAGAAGATATCTCTGCTTCCACATAAGTTTCCAGCTAAACTTCTGCTTCACATAATTTTCTTCATTTTTAGTTTTTGCTTTCATTCTGCTCTGTTCCTCACTTTCTATGCCTATTATAACTTACAAATGCAGCCTAAAAAACCCATGTATTTATAGTCAATTATTCCAAATTATTATAGGCTTTGTGAGGTCTTTCTATTACTTCTGAATACTCTTTAAATAATCTTTTGGAGTAACTCCTACCTGAGTTTTAAATTTTTTATAAAATAAATCAATATTTTTATATCCTACTGCATTCGAGATCTGATACACCTTCATATCTGATTCTGCTAAAAGCCTCTTAGCATTTGTAATTCTAATCGTATCTAATGTATTATTAAAATAATCACCCTTTACCTTATAAAAAATTTGTCCTAAGTATGCACTATTATAATTAAATAGCTTTGCTATCTTTTCTAGTTTTAAATCACTAGAGTAATTATTCTCCATGAAATAAAGCACTCTTTTTACAATATTATCCACATCATTATTACAGATCTGTTGGCTTAATTGACACAGGATACGGTAGTATAAATCTAATAATTCATCCAGTTCCTTGGTATGATTAATCTGTTCTATCATTATTTCGGCACCTGTACTGTTATATCGATCCATTCCGTATTTTTTAATGAAATTATTTTTATGCTGCAGGAGATAATATAAAACCTGCAATTTTATTTCAGCTTCCTTTACCAGATGTTCCATGCAATAACTTTTATATTGGTAGATTGACTTCTGAATACTATCGATGTCTCCAACATCAATCAACAGGTCTAAATGTTCTATTGAAACTTTTTCTCCAGCATCCAGCCTTTCACAAATTGTATCGATAGATAACAATAATTGCTCACTAAATAGGAAATTTTTCTCCATTAAATATCTGGCAAATTCATAAGAATAGCATAGTTCATACCACTTTGTAACATTATTCCCGATGGTTATGAAAAGTTTACTGCCAAATCTCCTGTTGACCCTCTCGTTACCTTTGTTAAGTATTTCAATCCATTTTTTGTAGCCTATCCCATGACTGATTAGCGCAACATGCTCTTCCATCATAACCTTTTCCGTATTGGATTTACTACCCTCTAATAATTCATCGATTTTTTCAATAAACTGATTATCGGTTCCCTCTTGATAGTAAGTTTTATCTTGAACAATTGCCACACAGAGTACCTCTTTCCTATTATTCAGCTTATACATGGCAATCTTTTCTTCTATTTTATCTATTTTACCTTCTGTTTCATAATTTAGAAGTAGCTGGCGCAGCAATTCCTCTCTTGCCTTTTCCTCGTTGTTTTTATGAAAAGATATAAGATTTTCACTTAATTGAAGCTCTGTGTAAATATTCTTAATATAATTCATCAGTTCATTTTCATTGATCGGTTTCAGTAAATAAGCTTTTACTCCAAGTGTAATTGCAGACTTGGCATATTCGAATTCTGAGTACCCTGTGAGAATGATAAACTTACCATTAAAACCATGCACTCTTGCTTCTTTGATTACCTCAATTCCATTAAGTCCGGGCATTTTTATATCAATAAGTACAAGCTCTGGCTGGTATTCAAGAATTTTTTGTAATCCATCCCTGCCATCCCGTCCTTCCTCGCAGATTTCAAAGCCTTCTTCCTTCCAGTTGATTAAAGTTCGTATCCCCATTCTAACGATAGCTTCGTCATCGATAATCATAACTCTGTACATGCTTCATCACAACCTCTCTCCAGCTTCATTTAAAGGAATTATAATTTCCACTCTTGTCCCTTTATCCTTTTCACTACTTACAGTGACTCCGTAGGAATCTCCATATAAAAGATTAATTCGCTGATGCACATTACATAAGCCGATATGTGTCCATTCAATATTGTTAAAATCATAGAGTTTTTTCTGTAGCTCCTCCAGCTTGTCCCTTTCCATTCCCAATCCATCATCTTCGACAAGAATAGAAATATTATGACCTTCTCTTCTTATATCAATTAAGATATTACCGGCACTCTCTTTGGCTTCCAAGCCATGTATAATAGAATTCTCAACAATGGGCTGTATAATTAACGGTAGTATCTTATGATCCTCCAGCCCTTCTTGAATATGAATGCGATACTGTATTCTATCCCCGAAGCGGTATTGCTGTATCCTTAAGTAACATTCCAGAATATCAACCTCTGACTTTATCGTCACCTCGTGATTACCCACCTGGATATTATGACGAAGGATACTACTAAGCATTTTTACCAACTCTTCGATATCGTAATTTCCTTGTACCCTTGCCATCATTCTAATTGTTTCTAACGTATTATATAAAAAATGAGGATTGATTTGACTGGCAAGCATTTTAAATTCTACGTCCTTTTGCTTTGTTTTTAAACGCTCCTTATGCAGCTGCTCTTGATAAACTTCTTCAAGAAGGCTTTGGATGCTCCATATCATTTTATTTAAGTATTTATACATTTCACTTATTTCGTCGTCCCCTTTAATTGTCTTTTCCAGGTTAAAATCACCAGATGCAGCCTTCTGCATCTGTTTGCAGAATAGATTTACACGTACACTGAAGGATCTGGAGAAAAGCACAATCAATATGGTAGAAATAGCGAAACTAAATATTAAAAAAAGTGAACTACTTTTGCTCTTATTATGCGCTTCTTTTAATATTTCCCGGTAAGAGTGCAGATTTATAACCTGTATATGATCAACACATTCTGGCAGCAGTATATCAGCATAGGTCATAAGATATTCTTCGTTATGATAGTTTACTTTCTTACATACAATTTCTTGCTTGTCCTCTGGCATTATCTTCTGTAGTTCATTTAGGTCTATATCACTTCCGCTTGAAGCGATCTTTTCCTTTTTATTCAACAATAGCAAGATATTACTTTCTTTATCGTTAATAATATTCATAAGCTTTTGTTGCTTGAGATTAATTACCAGTACACCGACATTCTGAAACTTTGTTGTTCTAATCAATCTTACTAACGAAAGATAACTTTCATCTCCGTTACTGGCCGGTATGTAACGCCATAGGACAGCACCATTCGCGTGTATGGCCTCCTGGTACCAAATATGTTTGCTAATTTTATCATCTACTTTAACAAACTTCGCATTACCTGCCATGGTATCATTCTTTATGTAAATGCTTATCATTTGTATAATATCATCGTAGTAATGCATTTGGGTTGTAAAATCTTTATAATCTTTAAAATCATCCACATTATCCTGATAAGACTCATAATTATTCAAAGCAATTTTTTCAAGTTTTTTATCAAAAAAGAATTTAACAGAAACTGTATTTACTGTATTTAAGGAATCCTAAAGCTCTCGCTTTATTGTTTTAATTTCAACCACTTTTGCATCTTTTTCCTGCTGTATTAAAATTTGGTTCATGCCATTAACTAAATAACTACCGGTCAGAATCAGTGGTAAGGCTCCTCCAATTATATAAATGAATATCATTCGGTATAAAAGTTTCATTCCTAGAATTCTTTCTATGATTGTACGGATATTCCAGTTAAATACTTTCATCCTATCTACCTTCCTTCTACCAGCTTACATAGGTATAAAGATTGCTTTACACTTAAAGATATTCTTAGTCCTAAAAGCAACCATTTTCATTTACCATCTTATAAAATAATATATTTTAAATCCCCATTACCTTATCTTGCTTGAAGAATTAATATAAGATATACTGAATTTGAAATTGCCTTACTCAGCTATAAAAGGAGTGCCGTTACAGTGCAATATTGTGCCACTGTTGGTGGCGGAATGGAGACAAATATGATTTATCAGAAAGAATTTCAAGCATCAGAACAGCCCTCATCCACACTCGTCAGCTGTTTCTGTTATGAATCAAGTTCTAATGGTAATTATCCTCTTCACTGTCATTCCTATTATGAAATTTGCTATGTAATCAAGGGGGAAAGATATGTTTTTATTGATGGTTCAAGATATCTGGTAAGGGAAAAAACAATGTTTATTGTGCCGCCCTTGACAGTACATGGAAACGAGAATATCACCGATGTCGTGGATATTGTTCTTCAATTTTCTCCAGATTTTCTGACAAACAATTCATCTAGTTTAACGCCTGAAATGGTGCTGGAGGTAAATGGAGGAATTCCGCCGTATATTGTTCTTGTTGAAGGAGACAATGCATATTCTGTACTTAACAAACTAACCGGATTATGTCCTATAAATAATTCACCACAGTTCTTAGACTCCAACTCTCAAATATCCTATGAGTTAAGAAGGAACAGTCTTATCCTAGAGCTTCTTTCTTCGCTTATACAAGCAAATAAACTTATACTAAAGAAAGTCTCTGGTAATAAATTAAAAATAAACTCCTTAGATAATGTATTAAACCATATTTTGTGTAATCCGGAGGAAAAGCTTGATATGGAAACTGCATCACGAATGGCAGGTATGAGTTATTATAGCTTTAGCCGATATTTTAAGGAAGTTATTGGAATTAGCTATTCCAATTATTGCAACTTATTACGGATACGCTACACGGAAGATTTGCTTATCCGGACTGAAATGCCTATTTCTGAAGTCGCAATGAGTATAGGAATAGATGTTCCAAGTTATTTTACTAAACTATTCAAACAAATAAATGGTCTGTCACCTGCTGAATACAGAGAGTTATACAAGAAAAATTAACTACTTCAAATAATAAACCATTCATTTGAAAAGGGGCTGTATGCAACAAACCCCTTTTTTCTTATGATTCCTGATTTATGATTCAGGTAGTCCTATTTTATAAATGCAAATGAGATCAAGTCGAAAAGCTGTTTCCCGTTGAATGAGTCAACAAACCAACCCGAATAGCAATGTTCAACAAGAAAATATACCGCGTGTCTTCCTGTAATATTTTTAACCACTGCTTTGTATGTGCCGTCATTGGATCCG
>CALLZZ010000007.1 GCA_937858235.1 uncultured Clostridia bacterium | reverse complement strand
ATTTTTCCGGATAAAAAATTTAGCGCAAAAGTAAGTCTTTTTCCGGATAAACCAGAGAATAGTAAATAACATTTTGTATGAGATAAATTAAAGTACTACCTTCGCGACGTGTAGAACCTACCTCGTGGATATTTAGTTTGTCCGGAATCAGGAATATCCGATTTCGCTATAACAATATATGGAACAAAGTCTTATCTAACATCCCATGCTGTTAACAAGCCCACAGGGAGCATGGATTGATGCTACTCATATTGCGCCAATCATAAACAAATGAAGAAAAAAAGCATTCTCATATCCGTCTTGGTCGGTTGCTTCGCAGTAGCAAGCGCCATCAACCCTGTCGACTCCATTCGACAACAGATGAAGCACCTTAAAAATAAAGAGTTATTACAGGCACACAGCAATCTCTGCGCCATTGTATTTGCATTGGATGACTCTATCCAAGAGTTGAATTGTCTGAATACCTATATACAAGAAGCCCACAAGCAGGGAAATCTGTCGGAAGAGGCTTTCGCCCGCAACAGCAAACTTGTCTGTTACTACAACTACAATATGACAGACCAACTAACCACATCATTACCCAAAGAGCTTGTTTTTTTCGCGGAACACAAACTGTGGTCTTCCTATTATGATGGCTGGAGTATTCTGATAGATCTGTACATTTATCAAAACAAGTATCAAACAGCATTGCAAGAAGTAGAAAAAATGTATGCAGATGCTCGAAAAAGAAATAGCAGGTACGGGCTTGGGGTTGCTTCTTACAGTATGGGCGATGTGTACCATCATATGCAGAATACAAACGAAGCCTCCCGAGCATACGATGAAGCAATACGTCTGCTTTCTAACGAAAATGAACCTACAGTGCTGATGTATGCCTACGAGAATTATAGCGAAGTACTGATAGCAGACCTGAAATACGAGAAACTCAAAAAGCTATGTGTCTCTTGGAGGGCGAAGTTGGATGCCTTGAAGAACCATTATAAAAGTAGAGGTGAAGATGTTTCTGCTTTAGACTGCAAATACAGGTATTACCACTTAGCCATGGCGTGCTTAGAGATGGAGACCGGACATATGGATGCATCTGCACAGCATCTTCTTGAAGCCGAGAAACTGACCGAGAGATATGCGTCTATAGCACGGTTGATGTTGCTCAGGGATTATTCCAGACATTATGAATTGAAGAAGGAATACGACAAGGCGTTAGCTTGTAATGAGGAACGAATACAGATCAATCTGACAAATGATAACTACCGCGGACTACTGGATGCTCGCGAACAGCGCGCAGAGCTTTTGATGTCTGCCGGAAGATATGCCGAAGCGGCACACATCTATCAAGCTATTATCCCTGTTAGGGACTCACTCATGTCGGCACGCACGGTAGAGCAGCTCAATGAATTGAACACCTTATATAAGGTAGACGAACTGACCTTGCAAAAGAAACTCACCACCAGCCGCTTTTACTTCGCGTTGGTATGTAGCGTATTGCTTTTCGTCTTGGTCATCATCTATATCATCTATGCCCGTCGGCTACGTCGAAAGAACCGCATACTCTATGACACCATCGCGCAGACGGAGAAAGCTCAGGCGATAATTTGGAATTCGATGGTCGAGAAACCGGAAGAGCAATTGGAAGCCGACGAGCGGCTCTTCAAGCAATTATGCAAATTAATGTCGGAAGAACAGTTGTTTAAAGATTCTGATCTAAAGCGTGAAATGCTGGCTGCCAAACTCAACACGAATCGCACCTACCTTGCCGATGCCGTAAAGAAATACGCCGATGACGCAACCCTCACGGAATTTATCAACGAATACCGCCTGCGTTATGCCGCTGCCATGCTCACAAATGATCCATTAAAAAGCGTAAGCGAGGTAGAACTTCTTTCAGGTTTCAATTCAAGAAGTACTTTCAGCCGCCTATTTAGAGATTACTACGGGATGTCTCCATCCGAATATAGAGCGATCTCTAAAGAAAAGAAAGTCGAATCGACCTCTGAAGACAACGATTGAAGTCGTTCCTAAAGAATCGTTCCCTCACAACATCCCAACGCCATGCCTTTCCCCAAAGGTGTGGCATTTTTTCTTTTAGTCCATCTATAATAGCCATTGATTATCAATATATTGCTCGTATGAGACAATGTTTTGCGTGAGCAGGACATGGTCTAAGCAACCCAATCCTATTTTTGCAGCGTAGGAAAAAAAACGAGATATGCGAACGACTCATTGGGTTTATATTTCAAAAGATGCCAACGGGGAGCTTTCTAGCAGAATAACCTCGGAGATTGACAACATCATGTTCTGCGTATTGGTTCGCGGTTGTGATGTGGTTTATCTACATCCTTTTAATAGCCCGTTCGATGCGTTGGCTCATAAGCATCTGATAGACGATCTGTCAAGAAGAACAATCAAAGCAATAATCAAAAAAAAAAAGACAGAGACTGAAATGCTACTTAAAACGATGCTATTTACCATACACTAAGTTATTTATCAGCCTCTACGTATAGAATAGCCAACAAACAATAAATTGAATATGAAGACAAAAGTTCTATCTCTATTTTTCTTGCTTTCCCTATTGTCCGGCGGGAGCCTTGCTGCTCAGACAAAGGGAGGCGTAACAACCTTACATACCACCGATGGTTGGTATGTAGGAGTTAAGGGCGGTACGCTCTTCGGCACGAGTACATTTACATCGTTTGGCGCGGATAAAACACGCGTTGGTCTGTCAGCAGGCATCTCCGGAGGCTACCGTTTCAACTCCATCCTGTCAATGGAAGCCTTTGTCAAGCCAGGACAGCTAAATCTTGCCGTTCGCAAAAACGATGTAAATGCTAACTATTGGCTCGGCAGTGATATCGTTCGCTACTTCGCTCCGGTTATTGATGCCGAAGGCTGGGATTACACCAATCTGACGAGTAAAATCGGGATGCAACATTTCGGACTGCAAGGTAATGTCAATCTCTTGGGCTTCTTCTCTTCGCACGCTTGTCGTTTGCGTCTGGAACTTTCGCTTATGGTCTCAGCCATTCGCACCCAAACCGATCTGGTTACCATCAACGGCAATGAGACCGTGATAACAAACGATGCCCAATGGCATTTGGGTATAGGGGCAGGGGCACAGGCAAGTTACCGTATATCCAAGCATCTGGAGTTGGGACTTTATGGCAACCTTACCCATCTTAGCGGCACTCGCTTCGATCACATCCCCGAGCATCTCTACAAGGCAAACCATCTCTACGAAGGAGGTGTGAAGCTAACCTGGGCTTTCGGCAAAGACGTTCCGACGAAGATTCAAAACTCGTATGTTGCAGCTGTGGAGACACCGATAGCCGCACCCAAGCAGCAAGAGCCTGTACGTGAAGAAGCCCAAGAGCCCGTAACAATAGCTGTCGAGCATACGATCGAAAAGGCCGAACCCATTATTCAAGAGCCGGTCGAATTATCATTCCCCACCATCTATTTTGTATTCAACCGCGCTACGATTAGCACATCCCAGATGCCGAAGATGCAGGAGATACTACACCTGTTGCAAAACAATCCCAAGACTCATGTTACCATAACAGGCTGGTGCGACACCGTCGGCAGCGACTCCGTAAACCAACGTCTTTCCATACGCCGTGCCGAAACTGTAAAAAACTGGCTTACGACTCGTGGCATCAGCACTACTCGCATTCAAACGATTGGCAAAGGGCGGGACTTCAACGAAAAGAATGCCGCAAAAGCCCGCCGTTCAGAAACTAAAGAAACAAAGGAGAACAAACAATGAAAAACAAACAATTCCATATACTACTGTGCTTTGTGGCACTATTGCTCACCGCTTGCGAGAAAGAGCCCGTCAATAACGATCACGGCATCTCTGTCGCTCTCAGCTGGGCAGATCCTGCCGATGCAGGAAGAGAAATCAAATTGGCTAACGTCTGGATATATCAATCCGACGGAAAGCTAATCTCCCAAAAACAATACAGCACGAAGCAAGAGGTAGCTCTTTACATCCATCCTATTGAGGCGGGAGAATACAAGGTGGTTACGTCAATCAACCTCCGCACGCCTTTCTCTTCAGACAAAGCCGAAACGTTAGAAAATCTCATTATGAAGCTTGATCAGGCCGCCGCTTCACCCGAACACGCTCATTACAGTGTAGCGGAAGTTAAAACCGAAACAGGAAAAAACATTCGGGCACAACTCCCTCTGCGTCGTGTCCTCGCCGAGCTAAGCATCGAAGTGGAAGGCGCTCCTCAGGGCACGACATTAGAACCCTCGGTATTGAATGTCGCCGATGGAGTCATTCCCTCAAAAAAAGACAACGATAAGACTTGGGGCAAAGCAACCGATAACAAGCAGCTCGTAGCTCTTAAACCTACTACGGCAAAGAACGGAAAGCTCGAAATAGCCCCCACACGGTTGATGCCTACCGTGAGCAATGCCTCGAATACCTACCTGCATCTTACGTTTCGATTGGCGAATGGTATGCTGCGCGAATGCGAATGCGAAGCTCCCCTGATGAAATCGGCAGGGAAATACGCCCTGAAACTGAAATACTCCGAACTGAAGCCCTTCATGCACGTCAATCCCATCAAGATTAACGATTGGGAAGAGGGCTGGACAGTAAGCGGTGAAATCTTAAACCCTGATAAATAGTCTGCCTTATGATAAGAAATAGCCTCATTAAACTCTTGCTCGTATGGGTAATATGGGTAGGACTTTCCTCATGCTCAAAAGAAGAAGCACCCACTATTGACTCCAATCCTATCCCCATGCAGATAGAACTCGATTTGAGAAACTTCGCTCCTACAACCCGAGTCAATGCCGATGGCATTTCAGCCGGAGATATTCGGGAGTTCTTCCTCTTTGTGGAGAATCCTGAAGACCCTAATTTCTCCTATATGGTGAAGATGGATCACTCCTATAGTGATTGGCGTGCCTACGACTTGGGAACTATCAACGAGCGTAAATTATTCTTCAAGAACGGAAGCGACCCTGTGCGTATCAAGGCTGTACATTGGGGGTTTGCTCATTTCAATAAGTTTATGATTGAGAAAGCTGACCGATGGACACGCCCCTATAACATTCTTTTGGATAGAGATGTATCGTATACCGGGGGATACATGTTAGCTAACGACCCGGTTTACACCAATACGACCATTATACCCAAAGAAAGTTGTCCGGACGGCAAGTTGCGTCTCGCATTCCGCCATCTTTTTGCAAAGGTGAAGTTCACCGTACAAATCCCCTTAACGAGCGATACTCGAAAGTATATGATTGCCGAATTCTCTCCGATTAGTGACTTGAAAGTGGAAGGGCTGTTCGGGACAGTGGCTAATGGTAGGTATCTCAACTGGGTAGCAGCTTCGAGCGAAATCAACAGACCCGAGGGTGTCGTATCCGAGCCCATTACCCTTACCCGTTACAAGTGGACACCTTATGACATACTCACAACCGATTACGTACTGATGGTCATCCCGCAAGCCGTTGCCGATGGCACATTCAAGGCTTCGTTCCAATTCGAAGGTAAGACCTACAACTGGACGTGCGGGGAGAAAGACTTCCGCTTCGAGACCAACAAAGAGTATGAAATCGTATTACAAATGACACTTGCAACAAGAAGCGCCACCGCACTAAGCGGCACAATTCGGGAAGGAGGCAGACGATGAACAAATATACCCTTGCGATAATAAGCTGTTTTGCATGCCTATTGGCATCATGCACACAGGAAACAATAATTCCTGAGCAACCCGCATCAAATTCACTCCGCATCAGGGCGCAGATAGAAAATACCTTTGGAGCGACTCGTTCCACGCCCACCGGTACGGCGGACGAACAAACTCAGTTTAAGGATGGAGATGTGGTAGCGGTATCGTACTATGATGTGAAAGACAGACCACATAAGAAGTTGGCGCACTTCCGCAAGAACGGAAACGAATGGACACCACTAGACGGCGGCATTCATTGGATTCAGAGTGCCGACCTTCTGATTGTAGATGCTTACTATCCCGCAGAGCATTCCAATGAGTTGGACGGTTCCAACCAAGCATCGTGGGTCAATGAAAACGCTCGCTTTGTCGTTCCCTCTGATCAACGGAGCACCAATGCCGACAACGACATCTCATGGGCAGACCATATGACTTGCCGTGTGGCTGTAAAGAAGGAGAATAAGGACAAGACCATAGACTTGAACTTCAAACGACAAATGGCGAAAGTAAACATCCGCGTTACATCTCTCGATGAACAGTGGGATCCCGATAAGGCTTGGGTTTCCATTGACAATCTGCACACGCATCACACGGATGTGAGAGACTTCTTCCCCAAAGGAGGCGAAGAACTGATGCTCAACAAGGGCGAAGCCACCTGCCTATTTCCATTAGGAGTATGGTATGCCGGATATGGGCATAAGTTTGCCACTATCAGTGTCTACGAGTCCAAAGGATTGCTAACAGGAAAGATTACGATGGAACTGAACGATAAGCCCGTACTTTCGGCAGGAAAGGCCACAACCATAAATCTCAAAATAGGTAAGAAAAAGGCGGAAGTGGAACAATTCACCATAGAGCCTTGGGGAGGTAAGGTGACGATAACCGATGCCGTAGGCCCGCATATCCCGGTAATGATAGTCAAGGACGGTTTGGCACATATCTATCTGGACAGGGCCACCAACGGTACGGCACAGATTGCCGACTCCATCCGCTCAGCAGAGAGCCATAAGCATAAGGTACACGACCTTGTGTTTTACGGAAATACAGCAGGCAAACTGACCCTTGATGCGAACAACAACATGATAAGGCACACAACTGTGCGCTCGCTCGATCTCTCTCACGTTACCGACCTTACGGCAATAACGGATAGAGCTTTCAAAGTAATGAACGAAGCCGATGATTTCACCAAGTTTGAAGAGTTGGTTCTCCCTGCTTCCGTCAGAACAATAGGCAAAGATGCTTTCATAGACAACAAGATGCTCAAGCGAATTGCAACGTCCGGCGTGGAGGAAGTGGCAGATAATGCCTTCAAGAACTGTCGTAGCCTCCTTGCCGTAAGTTTTCCGAAAGTGAAGAAAATCAATAAAAACACCTTTGAAGAATGTGTTTCCATGGCAGAAGCCGACTTCCCCATAGCAGAGGAGATAGGCGAACACGCTTTCAAGAAGGCAAGTCTATCGGGTGGCGTCAATGGCAAGGTCAGATTTCCTCAAGTGAAACAGATTTATCCTGAAGCATTTGCCTATTCTTCACTTACCGGTGGAGCATTCATCGGGAAAATAGGGGCAGAACCGATAACGGGTATGAAGGTGAAGGATGTACTCGTCTTTCCCGAAGTAGAGCAAATCGACACGAGGGCATTCTTAGGTTGCAGCCGGTTGATTGCCATATCCTTCCCGAAAGCAATACGATTCCATGACTATATCTTTTCGGGTTGCGGCAGTCTTTCTGCTCTTAAAATTACCGCTAAGGGAGAGATGCGTTTTCTTGGGGAAAATGGCACACCCTTCGGGCGAGATTACAAAAATTATCCCAATAGCCATGCCGGTGAGGATTATAACCCAGCACGCAACGACTCTTGGCACTTCGGCGTAGGTACGCTCTATGTCAATATTGACAAGATGTACAACGTATCTAAACTGCATATCAGGGTGAGGAATTATGTTCATTACATCGGCTATGGAGACAACAGGGGACAAGCCGAGTTTGGAGATATGTGGCCAGATAAAAACGCCACTTGGTGTGAGCTCATCTACGTGGACGAACATGGCAAGGAAACATGGGCACACACTATTCATTAAATAAAATAACAAAATGAAAAAGAATGATTTGAAAATAAGTCTTCTACGTGAGGATTATGAAGCGCCGGAAATTAAGATTTTTGATATTGAAATTGAGCAAAATATTCTCGGCGGAAGTACAACCGGAACCGCAGGGCCTGAAGACATGCCTACGGAGCCTTGGTAAAAGTCAACAAACATAAAATGAAATTGATAACCGAATGAAAATGAAAAGATATTTTTCGCTAGCAGCCATTTTTCTTATTTTGAACGGCTGTTCTAAAAATGAGTTACTACAACCGTTTAAGGGCTCTGAGGATGCCGAGTGCAAACTATTGGTTGTAGCCGCAATGCCCGAGGAAAAATCGCAAACCCGTGTAACAATGAAAAGGAATGCCACTGAAAAAACACTTGTTGTCAAATGGGCAGACGGAGATAAGGTTAACTGTTTTTTCAAGGAAAAAGATAAAAATCCGGTATCCGGAGGAGAAATTTCAGTAAGCCATATCAATGAAGATGGTAAGCAAGCCTCTTTCTTTGTTAAAGTTCCCGAAAGTATAAAAAAACCGTATTCTATATATTTTGTGCATGGAGCTGAAGCAGAAATTCAGGGAGCAAAAATTAGTATAAATGTGTCTCCTACACGCTTTCAAAATATCGAAAATGCGGCTTCCATACCTCTTCTTGGGAAAGTTGAAGTTTCATCAACGGAGATAGGTAACATAAACATGAAACATCTTGGTGCTATACATAGCATATATCTTTCTAATTATAGTTCTTCGAAATCCATAAATACTTCAGTTGGATTAGCCTATACAGGAGATTCTTGGTTCTATTCTGCCGGCTCTACGTTCGATGCTATCAGTGAGACTGTGTCAGAAGGGAATAATGCACCGACTAATCCGGAAAATGTGGCTATTCCGGCTCTATCGGATGTAGAATTTGTGCAATGGGTGATGCCCAATGGAAAAACTCCACCCGCAATACAATTAATAGTCGGCTCCGTTCTCTCCGTGAACAGCAAGCCGGCACGCCAGGCTGCGCTTGTTAAAGGGAAAGCCTATAATCTATACGGAATATGGAACAATGGGAAAGAGATGTTTGACGAGCTGCCCGTTTTGCCTATTCAATATGTGTCATATTACAATGTAAACGAATCCCGGAATGGATTCGCGATAAGTCATGACAATGATAAGTGCGGAGGATTGTTCCCTCAATATACAGCTCTTAGTTATCTCAATTCCGTCGATTGGGAAGGAAGGGAATGGCATCTGCCCAGCAAAGATGAAATTGCTTGCCTCGTTTCGACCCGTGTTTATTATAGTAAAGCTCAAGACGAAAGAGATAGTAAAGAAGTTATTCAGATTGTAAATGACAAGAAGACCTATAGCTCCGATTATTTCAGCAGCGGTAACGGTGTTTGCTATGCCTTGAGACTTAAACAGAGCAATACGGCTCTGAATCCCTCGGCTCCTGCGGCTCCGGACAACTCACTGTTGTGTGCCTATCGTTATGAGAAAGTGGGAGAATTCACAGAGGGTAATACCAAATCCGGACTCAAAATCTCTGTCTGCTATTTGGGTGAGATGTTTGAAGGAACAGTAAACGACATTGCCAATGAATCATGGTGGGCTACGCGTAAAAACAAGGGCAAAGGTTACTTCGAAAGAATTATTCCTATGTGTGGATATAAGGCAGATGGCGGATCGACATTGTTTAGTATGGGTACCGGAGGATACATCAACTCTTCATCAACTCATAAGGGTGTAAATAATTGGACCAGAGCTTATGTCATGGCTTTCGGAAGAAGCGGTTGCTCTTTGATAGGAGAACAAAATCCCGGAGTAAAGTGTGCCGTTCGTCTTTTCTGCAATACCCCATTACAATAGATATTTCCTAAAAAAATTATTTCAAAATCACAATGAAAAAGAACATTCTTCTTGCTGTCACGTTGGCAGCCGTTGCGCTCACCGGCTGCAACAACGACAACGAACAGGTACAACCCGTGGGCAAACCTGAGTACATCACCGTAAGCACCCACATCGGGGCTATGACCCGTGTTGCCACCAACGGCAATACTTCCACCTTTGAAGATGGCGACAAGATCAGCGTCTATTCCTGGACGGGCAATGCCGACGAAGTGAGCAATACGCTCGTGGTGAATAACGCTGTAAACACCCTCACAACAGGCAAGTGGGTGGCTGCTCCCATGATGAAGTGGAACGACATGACCATGCCTCACTTCTTTCTCTCGGTGTATCCTTCGAAAGCTATCATCGACTTCAAGGCGGATGCCGTAGCGGTAGATCCTGCCAAGCAGATGGAGAGCGACCTCTTGGTAGCCGTCAATGCAGGGGATAGCAAAAAAGGCATCACTGCCACCAACAACCCTGTATCGCTCAAGTTCGACCACGTCATGTCGAAACTTGCCGTGCAGCTCACCTTCCGCAACGAGTTCAGCGGTACACACACGGTAACTTCCGTCAGCGCCGAAGCGATGAATGCCGGCACCATCAATTACCTCACAGGCAGTGTAACGCCCACAGGTGCAGCCGCTCCGTTCACCCTTCCCGTGGTGAAGGCAAACGACACTTATGCCTCCGTGATTTTACCGCAAGAGATGAAGAAAATCACCGTGGTGATCGATGGCAAGAGCTATGTATATACGCACCCCACAGCACTCCAACTCGAAAAAGGCAAAACGCAGACCGTCAAACTTATCGTGGGACGCAACCGCATTGAGCTTGATCAAGTAATCATCAACGACTGGGAAAATGCTGCCGACATCACAGGCGGTGAAGCCGTAGATTAATGAACCATTCAAAGAAATACACATTCGTATGAAAACATCTCATCGTTTCTTTTCAATAGCAGCGGCAGCCCTACTCATGGGGCTGACCGCTTGCAACAAGGACGTTGTCGAGCCAAACGCCGACAATCTCCCCGACAACGCCGTGCGCATCACGGCAAGTATAGGCAATCCGTTCAGCACCCGAAGCACACCTCTTGTGGACGATGCCACCACCTTTGCCGAGGGTGACGAAATCTATGTTATGGCGACAGGAGGGGCAGGGCCCGATGCCTACGAGGGTAAAACCACTTACCGCCTCAGCAATGGCAAGTGGGCTCCCGCTGAAGGGCAGCACTATCTGCTTTGGAAAGCCGATCGACTCACGTTCGATGCATTTTATCCCGCTTCCGTAGCCAAGGAAGCTTTGGCTGCAGATGGGAACTTCAGCAAATTCATCTCCCACGTGCCTACCGACCAAAACACCAAGGAAAAGATCGCAAAGGCAGACCTGATGATGACGGAAACAGAGAATACGTACAACAAGGACGAGGCGGTAACGCTCCGCCTCTTGCACAAAACCATAAAAGTCACCGTCCGTATCAAAGCATTCAACAATGAGTACGAACCGGAAACCAAGGTGGAGAATGTACGCTTCATTATTTCAAGCATCAATCCCTCCATTACCGACACCAAGGAATACCTACCCTATACCGAGAGTGATGGAGGCGTAAACAGCTCTTACACCATCCTCTTGCCCTATGTCTCGGCAATCACGCTCGGTAATCTGAAAATAAATTTGCAGCCGAAAGGGCAGAGTCAGTTATCCGCCGACCTCACTTCTCTCTATGGCGGTTGGATAATCGGAAAGCATTACATCGTAAACCTCATCGTGGGTAAAGACAAGCTCGAAGTAGGCGAAGTTACCGTATCCGACTGGAGCGCCACGCAAGAACTGCCCGAAGGCCATGCCACAAAACAAGGTATTTTATCCACCGGCACAACGGGCATTACCATCGTGAACCTTGACTATGCGAAGGATTTCGACGAAGTAAAGGAAGTACTTGCGGGATACTTCGTGCTCACGGCAGGACAACCCGAACATAAATTCAAGGTTATCGGCTCTTCTGCCAACCTCTTCCAGAACGGTCACACCGTATTTCACGATACTGAAGCTACGGAAATTGATTTGAGGGAGGTAACAGGTATCACGGAGATAAGGCCTTCTCAGTTCAATGGGGGTACAAGTGGCGACCAAATCACAGGCTTAAAAACCATCGTATTGCCCCAAACGGTTACCGTCATCGGTAATGAAGCTTTTATCAACAATGTCAATCTGCAAACGGTGATTTGCCCAAACGTACGCACCATCAAAGAGGAGACTTTTATGGGCTGTACTGCATTAACAAGTATGGTTATGCCCTTGGTTCGAGAGTTGAAACGGGGCTGTTTCAAAGGATGTGCTGCCCTCCGAGAAGTCGAGCTCCGCACCGGCATCACGGAGATGGGTGCAAATGCCTTTACCGAAGAGATGGCCAGAAACATCGTTCTTAAGGTGCAACCATTCCAAAAACAGCTGGAGTGGAATGAAAACAAACAGGGCGGCACTGCCACTGAAACGGACATTGAACTGGGTGAGAATAAAGTTTTTGGCTTCGGCACAGATGCCACAAAGCCACTCATTTGGAAAGAAGTCAAGAACATAAATATGGGTTGATGAATTGTTTCAACCCGCGAAATATCAACATTAAAAAAGGACAGATATGAAATTCATTCAATCAATTATAAGTATGGCAGCCGCTGCGCTGCTCGTTACTGCGTGCAACAAAAACGAGAACCTTGCACCGCAGGCAGACAACTTCCCTGCCGACGGCGTAATACGTGTGGCAACCCAAGTAAACCAACCCCAAACCCGTGCCGGAATGACTTCCGACAACCTCACCGACTTCTTCATGCATGTGGAGAATCCTGTGGAAATGACAGGGAAATACACCTACTTCGTAAAGATGAAGAAAGAAGCTAATGCTTCATGGATGTCTTACAATCCGCAAGACGATAGTGCAATCAGTCAAGGCCTTCCCGTTTCGGAAAAAGTGATGCTTTGGCAAAACAAGGTAAATTCCGTAAACGTAACCGCCTTCCGCATCCCCAATAATGTGGTGGACTCAAACTGGGCAAGCGAACACCGAATTGGTGTGGAAACAGATCAAACCGTAAAAGCGAATATGGAGAAATCCGACATCCTTTTGATGATCAAAAAATCCGTCAATCCCTCCACCGATCTCACGGTTGATGGCAAGATGAGAATACAACTCGATCACTTCCTCACAAAGCTGAACCTTACATTCAAGCTCGGAACCGAGTTCAATCTACTGCCCGGGGGTACAGCATCTAATATTATCGAAGAAGTACGTATCGGGGGATCCTCTACCGGAGTGATGTGGAAATTAGGAGAACCATCCCTGACAATCAACTTCTCTAAACCAGAGGACATTCTGCCCCTTTCCACCAGCTATACCGCAGGCGAAGCCGATAGTAAAATGGCAGAAGCCAAGTATGAGTGCATCCTTATTCCGCAAACTGTACCCAACATGTATGCCAACACCGGCGATCCAATGACTCCTCCTTCCAATCTTATTATCAAAATAAAAATTGGGGGCAAGACCTATGCATGGGAGCACAAGAGTAATATTTTATTTGCCAATAATTCACAATACAACCTCACGCTCAACGTGGGCAAAGATGCTGTTACGCTCAGTGGCTTCACCGTGCAGCCATGGGGAGATGGCGGCAGTCACGATGTAGAAACGGAATAGTCTCATCAGCACAATAAGCAACATCGAATAATAGATAATAAGTAAGATTCATCTCCTTTTCGAATCTCTTAATCATTATTCATCATTAATCGAGTAGGAGGAAAACGAAGTAGTTTTCTTCCTACTTTCGTTTTCCGACCTC
>CALLZZ010000006.1 GCA_937858235.1 uncultured Clostridia bacterium | reverse complement strand
CCTTTCAACAGGTTGCACAACTAAACCTGCTCCTTTTGTATAAATCTCCTCCTGTTTTTTGTGAAAAGATAGCAGAAATGATGTGCATTTTTCTGGTACAGATGTTATAATAGTAAGACTGAACGATATTTATACAAAGGGGATGAGTCCGATGAACTCTGATAGCGCTGTTGTTTTTATTGTCCGAGAACCAGGGAGTTCCGCGCAACCGCTTCTGCTGCACAAAATTCTGTTTTCTCCTGCCGCCCTATGGCTGTGCCGGAGCTTACAGTTGTCAGGCGTGAAGCGGTTTTTTGTCGTTACGGAACCGGATTGTCTTACCGACAGCGCTCCTTGTTTTCCTCCCGATGCCATCATCCTCCCCTTTGACCACCCCCAACTAAGCGATGCACTGGCTGCCTTTGCCGCCAGCGCAGAGGAAAAGGTGATCACCATCACCCAGCCGGTGTGGCTTTCCTTTGCCGCCGCTGCGGATCTCGCCGGCCAGGATTTCCTGACGCCCGCCGGTCCCCCCATCGGGATCTACCGCGTGGAACCGGACGTATTGGCGCAAGGCGGGTTGGAAGCCGTCACCTATGGAGAAGCTTATGTTCCGGCTCTGACGCCCGAACCGATCCTCCTCCCCCTGTACGCACCGGCTGATCTAGCCCAGGCTCAGTACTGTGCCCGGCTGGATAACGTATGCCGCTGGATGTCTCTGGGGGTTCAGGTGCTGGATCTCAACAGTGTGTACATCGACATCGACGTGGACATCGGTCTGGGTACCCTGCTCCTCCCCAACACCATCCTTCGGGGCGGCACCGTGATCGGTCAGAACTGCGAAATCGGCCCCAGCACTATGATTCGAGACTGTTTCCTGGGCGACGGCTGCATTGTCAATGCCAGCCAGCTTAATGAGGCACAATTCGGCAATGACGTGAACATCGGCCCCTTTGCCTATGTCCGTCCCGGCAGCAAAGTCGCGGACAGCTGCAAAGTCGGCGATTTCGTGGAGTTGAAAAACTCCACCTTGGGCGAGGGCACCAAACTGCCTCATTTGATCTATGTCGGGGACTCAGACGTAGGTGCTCACTGCAACTTCGGCTGTGGCAGCATTACCTGCAACTACGATGGCAACTTCAAGTATCGCACCACAGTTGGTGACAACGCCTTTATCGGCTGCAACACCAATCTGGTCTCCCCCTGCCAGGTAGGCTCCGGTGCCTACACCGCTGCCGGCACCACCATCACCGGCCAGGTTCCGGCAGACGCCCTGGCCATTGGCCGGGCGGAACCAGCGGTTAAAAAGGGATGGGCCATCGGTCATCGGGGGAAAAAGCCTCCAAAGACCGAAACGTAACTTTGTTTTGTGTTGGTATCTGCCGCTTTCTTTCGGCTATACCTGATGCTTATCGTTCATCATTATGAACAGGAGAAAAATAAAGACAGGAGAGATGATAACTCATGATTTCCCACGGTAAAGACATCAAAATTTTCTCCGGTAATTCCAATCCGGAACTGGCAAAAGCAATCTGTAAGGAGCTGGGTCTGCCTCTTGGCGATTCCGAGTGCGGTACCTTCTCTGACGGTGAGAGCTTTGTCTCCACTTATGAGAGCGTCCGCGGTAGCGATGTATTTTTGGTGCAGTCCACCTGTGCCTATGGCGTAAACGGCGCGGCCGGTTATCGCTCCGTTAACGACCATCTGATGGAACTGCTGATCATGATCGATGCTATGAAGCGGGCCTCCGCAGGTCGAATCACCGCCGTGATCCCCTACTTTGGCTACGCCCGTCAGGATCGTAAGACAAAGCCCCGTGATCCCATCTCCGCAAAGCTGGTGGCGAATCTGCTCACCCATGCCGGCGCAGACCGTGTGCTGACCATGGACATCCACTGCAACCAGATTCAGGGCTTCTTCGACATCCCCATGGATAACCTCCTGGGTAACACCCTGTTTGTAGAGTATTTCTCCAAAAAGTATGCTGACTGCCACGCAGATACCATGGTAGTCTCCCCCGACGTAGGTTCTGTGGCCCGCGCCCGTACCTTTGCTCAGAAGCTGAGCATGCCCATGGCCATCGTGGACAAGCGCCGTCAACAGGCCAACTCCTCTGAAGTTATGAACATCATCGGTGACGTAACCAACAAGCATGTCATCATGCTGGACGACATGGTAGACACCGCAGGTTCCCTGTGCGGCGGTGCAAAGGCCCTGATGGAAATCGGCCACGCTAAGAGCGTTGTTGCCTGTGCCAGCCATGCTGTTCTCTCCGGCCCCGCCCTGGAACGCCTGGAAAGCTCCATGCTGGAAGAAATCGTTTTCCTGGACACCATACCCAGACCGGAACGGATGAACAGCAATAAGATTCGTTACATCTCCGTGGCCGAGGTCTTTGCTGAGGCAATCAGCCGCATCTACAATGACACCTCCATGTCTGCCATGTTCCGCTAATCTTCATTCCATATCAGATCCATTCAGAGGGCTGCTGGCTTCCCGGCAGCCCCCTGT
>CALLZZ010000005.1 GCA_937858235.1 uncultured Clostridia bacterium | reverse complement strand
TTCATCGGTCGGCAGGGCGAGAACCATTTTCGCAATCTGGAGTTTGATGTCTCCAGCCTGCTTGGTGACGAATATCCCGGCGAGACGTTGACCGCCATTTACAAACGGCCGGACGGCGTCGCTTATCCCGTAGTCACAAGCTACGCGGACGGCGTGCTGACCTGGTCACCCGGTTCGACGGAAACTGAAATTGTCGGTGTGGGACAACTGGAAATCAGAGTTACCCATGAGGACGTTGTCGGCAAAAGCGTGCGGGTACTCACCATCGTGGAGGAGGCTCTTGCAGACGGGATTGTCGAACCGCCGGAGCCGCCCGCGCAGGAATGGCTGAATCAGGTGCTGACAGCTCTCGCCGCAATTGATGTGAATGACACCTACGCGCTACTCAATCTCACGTACGACTTGTTAAATGATAACTATACTCTGCTCGGAACCACGCATGACCAGATGGAAAGCATGCGTGACACACTGTACACCCGCACCGGGATTATTCTCAATCATCTGCACCCCGTGGAGACAGCCTCAGCACCGGATATGGCAAGCCGCAGAGCTTCCATCACCTTTACCGGAATCTCGGCGGGCAGCAATATGGTTATGGACAGCGTAACTTATTTATTCGTTACGGTACTGGTCAGTCCGGCAGCAAATACTGTACAGGTGCTGATTCAGAGCAATCTCAGCGATACCGTCAAAAAGCTTGCCGAAGCCATACGGGGCATTCAGGATGCGGAAAACATCGCATATGGCAGCGGAACAAATCCGCATCCCACCTGTACGGGGTACTGGACAAAGCAGAGGTTTTCCATTGGGGACATTTCCATTGCTCCCGGAGAAAGCCTGTTCCTGCTGGAAAAAGCAGAGGACGTCAATACCGCCCTGACGCTGACCTCAACCGCCGCATCAACCATCAACGCTTTCATTCGGATGCCGCACCTGCGGTATGTTTTGTCGGGCAATGCTCTCGGCTCAGGCGGTACCAACAGCGTTAGAGGACCTTTGCATACCATTCTGCCCATCGGCAGCATTGTAATCGGCGGTCAGGACGATCCGCTTATCCCAGTGCCCTACGACTGCCACTTAGTCACCATTTGCCGCCAATCGGATACTACCGAAAAGGAGCTGGACTTCTATATATCAAACGATGAGCAGACATTTACCCGGATTTCGAGAAGTACGCCACTCGGAGCGGATAGTTCCACAGAGTCCCAGCACGCTCAAATCGCTATGCGACAAAGCAGAGTGCCTGCCGGCTTCGGGCTATATGCTCGCATTGGGAGCAACGGCACATCGGCGACCGCTTACTGCGATTTGAAGTTTACCTACCATCTGTACCCGGCCGCGCTTGCGGCTTACATTTAATTTAAACTGTGAGGTGCTTTTTATGAATCTGCATAAACTCATTCTAACGAACAATGCCTGCTACAAGGCAGGCAAAACCATTACGCCGAAGGGTATCATGGTGCATTCCACCGGGGCGAACAATCCCAATTTGAAACGCTACGTCGGTCCGGACGACGGACTGCTTGGAAAAAATCAGTACGGCAACCACTGGAACCAGAATACGCCGGACGGCCGTCAGGTATGCGTCCACGGTTTTATCGGTAAACTGGCTGATGGCTCCATCGCAACATACCAAACCTTACCGTGGAATATGCGCGGCTGGCACTGCGGCAGCGGTGCAAAAGGCTCCGGTAACGATACGCATATCGGCTTTGAAATCTGCGAGGACGGTCTGACCGATGCCTCGTATTTTTCTGCCGTTTACAAGGAAGCCATAGAACTTTGCGTATATCTCTGCAAGCAATACAATCTCACTGAAAAGGCTATCATCTGTCACTCGGAGGGCGCGAAGCTGGGGATCGCCAGTAATCACGGCGATGTCATGCACTGGTTTCCGAAGTTTGGCCAGAACATGGACACCTTCCGCGCTGCGGTCAAAGCTGGGTTGGCGGCAGCGGAAACGACCGCTGAATCTGACACGCCGAAGAAATATTACCGTGTGCAGGTCGGTGCATATTCCGTCAAGGCAAACGCCGACGCTATGCTCAAAAAGGTCGAGGCGGCTGGTTTCTCTGACGCTTTTGTCAAGTATAGCGAGTAACAATATAAACATCGCAGTAATGCCTACTGGAGATTTTCTCTCTGGTAGGCATTATTTTTTTGCCTGTTTACTACGGATTTTGCGCTCTGCCTGTCCAGTACGAGGTGAGGATGGCTATAAGCCTCCTTCGGAACGGAGGCAATATTATGATGGATAACCAAAAGCATCTGATTGATAAAATGCGTCTTGACGGAGACGGATATTTAAAAATAGCGAAAGCAATCGGGGTTTCGGAGAATACTGTGAAATCCTATTGTAGAAGGCAAAAAAACACAGACAAAAAGGGTGCACAAGCCTATTGTGCGGAATGTGGAAAGCCTATTGATACGAGCAAACGCAGCGGCAGGCGGTTCTGCACCGATTCGTGCCGTATAAAATGGTGGAACAAGCACCCTAAAGCGGAGATGCCATATACAGCACATTGCGCCTGTTGCGGTAAAGAAATCCATATGCGACGTAAAAACGAGCGAAAATACTGTTCTCACCGCTGCTACATTACCGCCCGCTACAAGGATGGTGACGGCAATGGTTGATTATATGAAAATACAAGCCTACCAATCCGCAATGGTACAGGCGAAGATGATGCTTGTCAAAGGTATAATCAGCCACACCGACATTGTATCAATCGAGGACAAATTGGCCGAGAAATATGGACTTAAATCCGGCAGTATATATCGAGAAATTGACTTGATAAATGTCGCTTTTAGAGCGAATATGGTGTAGGCAAGGGGGTGAATAAATGCCGAAGTCAGTAAGAAAACTGCCGCAAAAGCCGAAGCTGGAGCAGCCGAAAAGGGTCGCCGCTTACGCTCGTGTGTCATCTGGCAAGGACGCGATGCTACACTCGCTGTCGTCGCAAGTCAGCTATTACAGCAATCTGATACAGCGGCACTCCGGTTGGCTTTATGTGGGCGTTTACTCCGATGAGGCGCTGACTGGCACGAAAGAAAACCGCGATGGTTTTCAGCGGTTGCTCACAGATTGCCGTGCCGGAAAGGTGAATATGATACTTACCAAGTCCATCTCCCGCTTCGCTCGGAATACGGTGACATTGCTTGAAACCGTTCGTGAGCTGAAAGCCATGGAGGTGGACATATTTTTTGAAGAACAGAGCATCCACACAATAAGCGCCGAGGGGGAGTTAATGCTTACCATCCTCGCATCCTATGCGCAGGAAGAAAGCCTGTCGGCCAGCGAAAACCAAAAATGGCGTGTCCGAAAGGGCTTTGAAAATGGAGAACTTCTTAATTGGCGGTTTATGCTCGGATACAGCATTTCAAAGAATGGTATTGAAATCGACCCGGACACAGCGTCTATTATTCGTGAGATATTCAACCGGGTTATTGCCGGAGATACCTTCGGCGCAATCAGCAGAGATCTGAACAAGCGTGGTATTTCCGGTGTGCTCGGCGGAAAATGGTGTGTTCAGCGTATTCGTGATATTGTCGGCAACGAAAAATATACAGGGTGCGCCATGCTTCAAAAGCACTACCGCAACAATCATCTGGAAAAGAAAAAATGTGTAAACACAGGCGAGTTGCCCATGTTTTATGCTGAAGAAACGCATCCAGCCATCATCGAAAAGGACACCTTCGGAGCTGCACAGGCAGTTATACAAAGAATAGGTGAAGCCGCCAAAGGCAGACCGCATCCTCAAAAAAGTGAGTTTACAGGCAAAATCTACTGTCCGTTCTGCGGAAAGAATTACAAGCGCAACACAAGCAACGGCTCGGTCGGATGGAACTGCTCCACTTACCTATCGCAGGGCAAAGCCTACTGCCACGGTAAAAAGATACCCGAAACCACGCTCCGTACTGTCTGCGCGAAGGTGCTCGGATTGGACGAATACAGCCCGTCAGCTTTTACGGCACAGATAGACCGCATCGAAGTACCAAAGGACAATCACCTACGATTCATTTTCAAGGACGGCAGCACAGCCGATCGCGTGTGGACAGACCGTTCACGGCGCGAAAGCTGGACGGCAGAGATGCGGCAAGCGGCAGCCGAGAGGACGCGTCGGCAAAGGAGGAAAGTACAATGCCAAGAGTAACGACAATCCCTGCAACAAAGAATAAATTCACGGCGCTGCCAACAGCGTCCATCGCCAAACGGCGCACTGCCGGATATGCTCGTGTTTCTACGGGCAGCGATGAACAGTTCACAAGCTACGAGGCACAAATCGACTATTACACGAAGCTCATCACCGCCCGCGAGGATTGGGAATTCATAGACGTTTACACCGACGAGGGCATTTCGGCGCTGAACACCAAGCACAGAAATGGCTTCAAGCAGATGATTCAGGATGCTTTGGACGGGAAAATAGATCTCATTGTCACAAAGTCAGTCAGCCGATTTGCGAGGAATACAGTCGACAGCCTTGTTACCATCCGGAAGCTCAAGGAAAAAGGTGTGGAATGCTACTTCGAAAAAGAGAATATTTTCACTTTCGACGGCAAGGGAGAGCTTCTTCTCACTATCATGAGTTCGCTGGCTCAAGAGGAAAGCCGATCCATCAGCGAGAACGTTACATGGGGTCAGCGGAAACGCTTCTCTGACGGTAAAGTCAGCGTAGGCTACTCGCAATTTCTCGGCTTTGAAAAGGGCGAGGACGGAAACCTCAAAGTAATACCAGAGCAAGCGGAAACAGTGCGGCTTATCTACAAGCTGTTCCTTGAGGGCAAAACGTCGCAGGGCATTGCGAATTTTCTGATGGAACACGACGTTTTAAGCCCCGCAGGAAAGAAAACATGGTGCTCCTCTACGATTGCAAGCATCCTTACCAATGAAAAATATAAAGGCGATGCATTATTGCAGAAACGGTTTACATCTAATTTTTTGACAAAAGAACTTCGCATCAATAACGGTGAGGTGCCGCAATATTATGTGGAAGGTTCGCATGAAGCTATTATCGCCCCGGAGGAATTTCAAGCGGTGCAGGAAGAAATGGCACGGCGAAAAGAGCTCGGCAGGGCTTACAGCGATAAGGCTTTCCACAGTAAAATCATCTGCGGAGATTGCGGCGGGTTTTACGGCCGAAAGGTCTGGCACTCCACGGATGAGTATAAGAGCGTGATATTCCAGTGCAACCGCAAATTCAAGAACGAGGAAAGGTGCCGAACTCCAAAGCTAACTGATAATGAAATCAAGCAGCGATTTCTCACTGCTTACAACGAGCTGATGGACAGCCGCGATGCTGTGCTTGCCGACTGTGACCTTATTCGCCAGACGCTCTGCGACACCACACAGCTTGATGCCGAAATGCAGCGGGAGCACGACGAAATGATGGTAGCATCTGAACTCATGAAAGCGCATATAAAAAAGAACGCCTCAGTCGCCCAGTCGCAGGATGCCTACGCGCTGGAAGCCGGGCGTATTGAGGAGCGCTACAATACCGCATTTGAACAGTACACCGCCCTCGAAGCGGAGAGAGATAAACGGGTACGCAAGAGTAAGGAACTGATAACCTTTATTGCGATGCTAAAAAAGCAGCCGCTGGTCGTGACAGAGTGGAACGAGCGGCTCTGGATTACTCTGCTCGATACCGCTACGGTTCAGCGGGATGGTAGCATTATGTTTCGGTTCAAAAGCGGTGCAGAGATAACGGCAAAACAAAAGACCGTAGAGTTGTAACTAACTGCACATTTTTCCATATCTGCCATTGAAAATGGGAACGTTTTACTCCTTAGCAAAGATATTCATCGAATTGAGGTATCGTATACATTTTGGTACGATACCTCATGGAGATAGCCGGAAATAGAGCTACGATGCTTCTTATCTATTCCATATCTTCGTCATTAGCATTCTCAAAATTCTCTGTTTCATTGAAGTCACTTGCTTCATCATTAAGCATATCGTCAGGTGCATCCAGTGTCTTGAAAATAGCATGTTCACGGGAATATAGCTTGTTAATGAATAAGCGGTTGTTATTGCTTTTCTTTTTTCCGTTGTATTCAAGCACCATCGCTTCGGCAACGCCCATAGAACCGGGACGACGCTCTTTGGCTGTTCGGACAAGCTGCTTTACCGAAACTGCACCAAGTTTTTCTTTGAATACCTCGTCGTTTAAAGTATCTTCATATACAACAATGAGCCTTGTAACGGCATTTAAAATATTGCCAGAAAATGAGTTAAGATCTCCTTCCCATGCTCCGATAATTAATCGAAGAACACGGCTCAAACCATGGTATCCGTATTTTATATAAATAAACTCAAGGGTTGATACTGCACAGATTACCCCATGTCCCTTTTTGGTTCCGATGCTTAACCCGTAAGATTCTACCAAATCACGAATAATGAGTTGATCATCATTGCCGGCTTCAATGTTTGCCATGAATACCTCGTAGGGATTGAGCGGTTTTACGAACTTCATCTGATTGGCGAAGATATCCGCTTCATGTTCATAGCTCAAATCATCATAAACCATGCACCACACGGGGGTCTCTCTGGAACCGGATGTGAGTGCCACAATTTCAATAGTATGCTGACCATTGAAAACATAGTTGATACCATCTCGGCGACTGACCTTGACCGGGTTTATCTGATATAAATTAAAGCTCGCAGCGGCCCGTGCTATATGAGACCGAGATAAATTACGTTGATATTCTTGATTGGAAACCAGATTTCTAATCGGAATTTGTTCAAAATGAACGTTGGGAACATACATGCTAAAATCGTCCATTTACTCATCCTCCTTTATTTCGGACAACATCTTTGATACTGTGTGCTTAAGATCAATGAGCGTATCCGTAAGTTTATTTTTGGCGTAATCAGAAACACTATCAAAATCCGTATTTGTTTGAGTGCGTTTAATTGAGCTTGCCCACGATGGGATTGTAAGTGTTAGAGCGGTTATCTCAGCATCCGGGTCAAAGGCGGGCATATCCTTAACAGATGGGGTTGATGGGGATTCAGTCAAAACCGTCTGTCCCTTTGTGTACTGTATTTCTTGCCGCGCCCTGTTATATTGAACAAACGGTTGCTGGCTTTGCTCCATTCTTCGTCCAACTTTCTTAATTTCATCGGAAGTAAGCCCGGATAAATCCACTACATTTTTATGAGATATTTTATATCTGCCCGAAAGAATTTTCGGAACCATTTCAGGAGCTTTTTGACCAATGGTTTCTAAGGCCCGTGTATAAATTGCATACTTCAAAACTGTACCGCCCGATATTTGATTTTCCTGTGCTATACGCTGAGCTGTGACATGACCCGAAAAATAGGGTTTAGCTTCCTCTCTTAACTCGGATATCTCACAAGATAATTCGCATCCAGGTTCACCGTATTGATTTTTACCTCGTGCATTTTTTAAACTATTAGCCAGTTTCTCTGATTCATACTGCATACCGATAAGGAACTTACGCGTTTCTTCGGTAATATTGCGCCTTCCAAGCTGATTGGCACAAATCCAGGCTATGACAGATTCGCGGCAATCAAACTCCATCGCAACAACAGCATAAGGAATCTGATGCCGCATACATAATTCATAGCGGTTATGACCATCAATGATGAATCCATTCCATGTGATAATGGGATCGCGGCAGCCATCTGTCAAAAGATTGGCTTCAAGCTGAAGATATTCCTTCTTTTGCAGAGGACGGATTAAATTTTTAAAGTCCTTGTCGATATTAAGGGTTTGTAAAGCCTTACTTTCCATAAATGTCTCCCTTAAATATCGATTTTTTGAAGCGAATCAAGGGGAAAAACAGCGATTCGTTCAGATTTAATAGCGGCTCCTGTTAAACGATAGGAATTACCTTTGTTGAAACAATCAAATTCTTTACATAACCTTTCAATGAAAGGGCGACTGTATATCTCAAAGGAAAAGTCAGACTCCATGCGTGTTTGATCAACCCTATGTGTCTGTAAATCGACCTGTTCCTTATCAACTGCTCGAATCGCCACCAGTCTGCTACTTATGTTTACAAGAAATTGAATATATTGGGGATCGCCGATTAAATGTAATGATTCTTTATGTATTCGAATACGAAATTTCTTTAAATCGATTGATATTTGAGTCAACAGGTTAGATGGTTCAGTCATTCGCCTATACCTCCATTATTTGAACTTGGTACCAAAGCTTGTTGCTCTGCAGCAGAAGTGTTGCCATTCATCTTGGAATTGTCTTTGATTGCATAAATGGCATAACCATCAAATATGTTGATTTGCATTGATTGTCGATGTTGATTGAACGGCAAACCAAATTGATCCTGCCATTCGGAAGGAAATACAGGAGTTTTTGATGTCTTAGGTTTCGCACCTTCAGGAAATGTCCGCTGATACACTTCAGTAGCAGTTAAATCAAAAGCAATAAGGTATTCGCCGTTTGCGTGGATGAGTTTTCCAGTAAGCTTATACCGATAGTCTGGATTCCAACCCATAAGCGATACTATTTTTGCAAAAAACAATTTACAAGTTGTTTGCTTCGGTTTGCGCTTCCCCTTAGAATTGTTGCACCAAAGGAAAGAATCCCTTTCGCCTTCCTCGCACGGACGCAGAGCGAGAATCTTAGTTTTTCGATTGACAAGCACCTGCACATGTTCTGTTTCAGGGAATTTTGAAAGACAAGCTGTATTAACATAAAACTTGTAGTTATTAAAAGATACCGATGGTTCATTCAAATGGGCAAAAAACTCACGCCTAACAACTTGAAATCCATCAAAATCAAAAGCCGCACCCATCTCCAATAACTCATCGTTCTTAGAAAGCACGGGCGCACCGTCTGATGTTGTGGGTTCGACAGGCTGAGAATGATCTCTCGTACTCTGTGAATCATCTGATGGTATCTGCTGTTCTTTGTTTTCATTCATGCCTTTCCTCCTGTGGCGTGACTCCACTCAATTCCTGTTTGATGAATTGTTTCAGCTCATCAAACTCTGTCACGGCTATCTTTTTTCCGGTTTTATAAAGCTGGCCTTCTAAGCGAATCTTCCAATCAATCTCACTTTGACATTCGAGGGCAGCGAGGGATAGCTCGTGCAGATAAAATTGTTTTCCAAAAGAGGTCGCCCATTCCTCTGGAATTGCCCGAATCCGTTTGCCATATGGTGTTAATGGCTGGATGGAAACCTGTCCTTCTTCAGTTGATTCATTTGCGGACAAAACATAAGGCTTGAATAGAGCTTCAGAATTTATAACATCAAAAATGTATGCCAATTCATTGCTCTGTTCGTATAGGGAACCAATGATTCTGTATTTACAATCCATGTTCCAACCAAATAGAGAGAATAGGGTATTGCTGAACGCGGCAGATGATATCTCCCGAGGGTAATAATTCGCATTTATTACCTTGGATATCATGACAGCGTTTCGGTTTTTCTTGTCAGCAGGACGAATCGCAAATTTTCTCTCAATGGGATTAACAAGTAATTCTACATGGTTCTTTTCCTTGAACTTTCGGATGCACTCCATGCTGAATTTTATTTTTTTATCTCCAAAAGTTACAGTAGGACGGCGACCGGAATTCAAAAACTCAGAGCGGGTAATTTCAAATCCGCGCAGATCAAAATCCCCCGCTCCAACTTCGAGCTGGTACTCTTCTTCTGTTTCGATAGGGGCGGACTCTTGCTCGGTATCAAGTGTGGAATAAACGCTTTTGGCGGCCCCAAAGTATTCGGCTTCTTTAAATCCCGCCCACCGGGGATTTATTGTTACAAAACCTTTTAAGATACCACTGTCAATAACCCTAAGCTCTGGCAAAATGGACTTATTGCCAAATTTAGAATTATCAAGCATTCGTTGAACAGCGATAAAATCGTCTCTCGTTACGATCGCTCTGTGATGATTGAAATATCTGCTCTGTGGACGTTCTCCGCGATTTTTCTTGGCGAGATGGTCCCTGTAGTTTGGCGTATAAGTTTTCCGGGTGTACACGTCTCCACAGTGCCGTTCATTCCTTAAAATTTGAACGATACTGCCTGACGTCCAGTTGATATTTCCAAGATAAGAGCGCCGTCCCAGAGCAATGAGCGTATTCGCTATTTGCCCGGTAGAATACCCATACAAATACATATAGAAAACAAGTTTTACAGTGGGGGCCTCCTCTGGATTAATTTCCAGTTCGCCATTGGAATCATGGGTGTATCCCAAGAGCTTAGGAGTCAAAGGAATGCCGTTGTCCAGTCTCATGCGAAGAGAGGTTTCCATGCTCCGGCTTCTTGTATGTGATTCTTCCTCCGCCATAGTAGCCAGAAAAGTCAGAGCCATTTGAGAGTCATCCTTTAAGGAGAAGATGCTTTCGGATTCGAAGAAAACACCGACCGGAGGTTTCAGTGCTGCCAAATCCCGGACAATGCCAATACAGTCGGTAACATTACGGGCAAATCGGGATACATTCTTGCAGATAACTATGTCGATCTTTCCAGCTTTACATTCGGTAACCATAAGGCTAAATTCATCCCTGTGTTTAAGCGAGGTACCGCTGATGCCCTCATCGGCATAGATTTTTACAAGTGTCCAGTTGGGATGATGCAAAACGAAATCTTCATAGTATTTCTTCTGTAACTCATAGGAAGTTGTCTGCTTCACATCATCTGTGGAAACACGAACATAGATAGCCACACGCTGATTAATATCGTTGTCGTAGTAATCCGTCTGTTTCTTTTCAGGAACATACTCATAATTATCATGATCAATTGTAACCTGCATTCGCTTACGTGTCTTTTCTATATCCCGCTGTTTTTGCAATCGTTTCTGTTCATCAATCATGCAGTTTACCCCTCACTTTATTTTCATCATCGGGAAGTACCTGCCAATCAGGGAAAGGCAGAAAATACGTGTCTCTTAAATCTTCCCGGTAATAGGAAGCGAGGGTAAAAATATCTTCTGAGATAAAATAGATACCGATAGGATGATTTTGGGCCGCAAGCAAACGTGCGCAGAGAGTTATCTCGTGTATCCTTTTTGATACATTGGAAACCTTCTGCGTGATAATCAAATCCACTTTGCCGTCGAAGCAGTCATTTAACAAACGGCTCCATTCGGGAGATGATTCCATATTGGGTGTCGAGGAACCTGCATCTATGTAAAAATCTACGAGCGTCCATTTCGGACAAAGGCCAATTGTGTCGGTAAATTGCTTTTTGTGATACAAAAGATAATCTTCATATTTGGTTTGATTGAAATATCGAATATAGATTCCAACCTTATATGGCACCTCGGTATTCGGCCTTTCATGACGGATACGCTGTAACCATTCTTTGTGTTCAGCAATCTTCCTTAATTGTTCGGAATCTTCGCCAAATATAATAGAGAATTGTGGCGTTTCCGCAATTCCGTTCAGTTTATTAAATATTTCAACTTCATTCATAGCGATTTCCCCCGAAAAAATAGTCTCTTAAATATTATATAAATATTTGTCGATAAAAGGAATAAACCACGAGTCAAGTGTTTGACTCGTGGTTTATAAAAGGCAAAATAAATGACAGGTCAGTTATAGCCTATTGACCATACTGATACCGATAAAATTATTTTGGAGGTATTAACTATGGCGCTCAATTACATTTCAATTGGACAAAAGATTAAAGCAATCAGAAAAAGAAGAGGTCTCTCTCAGCTGACACTTTCTGAACTCATTGGCCGTTCTCCAACCTATGTCAGCTATATAGAATGTGGAACAAAAAGCATGAGCTTGGACACTTTTATCCTTCTCGTCAATGCTCTGAATACCACGGCAGATGAACTTTTAATAGATAATCTTGAAAACACAATAAAAGTTACCAATCATCAATTTGCCACACTCATTTCAGATTGCAGCGACTATGAGAGAAGAATTTTGCTTGATGTAACCATGTCAACAAAGAAATCTCTTCGCGAGAACAGACAGTACATGCGTACCCGTTGATAATTATTATACAAATCAAAATTGGCAGGTGCAATCTACCAGAAGTCAAGGAGTAAGACCTCTGGTTTATGGATGACAAAATACTGAAACTGCATTGCTTTCATAAAATTATTTTTCTACGTAAAGAGCGTGTTCACACGGCAAACGGAACAAACGGGAAACAACGAGGGTGTTCACCCGACAAACGGTAAAGTCAAAGGGGTGTGCATTTTGTATCAAACTCGTGTCCTTTGCCAATGAATATGAAAGCAAAGGGACTTGAACCCGTAACTCAAGCCCCTTTGCTTTTTACATTTTTATGATATCATTTAGTATAGCTTTACCGCGGACAAGACGCGCCTATTGCTTTTCGCTATAGGCGTTCTTGCATGCCCGCGCTTTTACCTGGCATCTTCTTTTAACCCAACTTTCCAAATACATGATGAGCCGTGCTTTCGGGTATGGCTCATCCTGCTTTTTTATTATATAATAGAGATAAGAGCTGAACCGCAGGGAGGATAACCATGAAATTTTCAGGAAGCATCAATGTAATCACAGCAATCATGGCCGGCCTGTTTTTTGTGCCGATCCTTGTTAGAATCGTCAGCCCCTTCCAAAACTTACAGCTGAAGCGTTTTATTGATTCGCTGATCAGCAGCATCACGATTCTGGCATCTATTATTTTG
>CALLZZ010000004.1 GCA_937858235.1 uncultured Clostridia bacterium | reverse complement strand
CCAACGCGGATTATGAGAAGGTGGGTAATGAGATTTACCGCCTGCGGGACGAAAAACAGAAAGCCCTGATGGAAAGCGTCAACCGCGACGAGGTCAAGAAACGCATCGCCGACATGGGTGCTTTCCTGCGGGAACAGCCCGCAGAAATTACAGAATACGATGAATCGCTTGTCCGGCGGCTGATTGAAAAAGTCACCGTCTACGAGAATAAATTCACCGTGGAATTCAAGTCCGGCGTGACGGTGGAGGTAGATGAATAAGGGGAATAATGAGCAAGGCGCTCTGCAAAATTAACGTCGGGGGCCTTTTCTTTCTTATTGCGTATGGAGCATTCAGTATAAGTGTACGACTACCGACTGTAATTCGGTGACAAAGAGCCGCTTTCCTTGCATGAAGATTTTGGATTTATCTATCAGTCATCATCCTTACTTAACTTAAAATTCTTTTTTTGTATCTCTTGTAACAACCTTAATGTCACAATTGAGATAATTCGCAATTTTTAAGACTTCCTCAAAGCTAAAATTGTCCCGATATAGCTTGTTGCTCATACTTTGACCTGAAATTCCAAATAATTCGGCAAGTTGTCTTACACTTTTTCCACGTTCTATGAGTAATTGTTTGATTATTTTCGAAGCCGCCATATGAAGCACCTTCTTTGCATTTTTCTTTTTATGACTTTTTTCGAGTATATAATGGTAGATACAAAGTATAAATTTAAATATCGATTATATTTTCCTAAAGAGCACTCATTATCGAGTGAAGTGTAATCAATGCCAATAATAAAAGAAATTAAATAGCTGAAAAGATTGCGCCGCAACTTTTATCGCTGCGCAATTTCTATAATTTCCGCAGCTTATTTATAAAGCAGTGTATAGGGCGACGTAATATCACTGCCGTTTGGGTGATACTTTGCTTACCATTCTCGCGACATTGCGAAGCCAAACTCCTTGTCGAAAGTCTGAATTGCAGCCTCGTTTACATCAACAATTTCCCTGAAATCTCTATCCTGTCCTTTTATTCGCTCATCATGCAACCCATCGAGTATACGGGCGGCAGTTTCCAATTGAGCGAACTGAGCATTCCGGCTATCAACGTAAGTTGCCCTGCCCGCATTCTCGCATTGAATTTTAAGGCAATGCAAATAATGCTTAAACGAGTTGCGCTCACTGTAGTTAGTTGATGATGGCATAGCACCGCCAAATAGGATGTTACTATACTGGTTGGCCATAGATGGAGGAGGAGCCATTCTATCCAGAATTTTCGCTCGCTTTGCTACATCAAGATAAGCAACTTTAAATTCAGAGAGAGCTTGCGGACAATAATACCATTTTGTTCGCTGACTTATATCATCGTTATCTGTCGTTTCAAAATGCTCCGGCTGAAACCAACGAACGTTTAGAAAGTTTCCTGCTGCGATAGCATCACACTTAGCTAACGCAAGGGGAAGCATCTGATGATTTGCATATCCGACGACCACTTCCTTGCCGAGACGTTTAATTCCGGCAACAAGTGAAAGCAGATTGGCAAGCCATATCGGATTATCAATAAGGTAATGTCTCTCGGGGTGTTCACACACAATGTAAACGCCATCAACGTCCCAATGCTCAGCATATTGAGTAATACTCTCGACTTGTGAATCATCAGTGAGAATGTCTTTTCCCAAAGCAACTGTAAGCAACAATCTCTGCCCGTTTGCTACTTGTCGTGCCTGACTGGCTATCTTTCCCTGGATTTTTCCCCAACGGTCATCAATCCTGTGAATGATATTCGAGGGGAGAATGAATGCCTTAGACTCAATAGCCTCATTAATCCCAGCAAGTGTAGTGAGCAAGTCTTGGCACTCACCTAATTCTATGTTCGTCACGCCACCCCGCGGCCAATATGTGTGTTTTTGAAGGTTCTTGTGATATTTACGCGGACTATAAAGTTGTGGGTCGAACAGCACCGTCCCGTTCACTCTTCTAAGCGAAGTAGCGAAAGATGGCAGCTTATCAGTCGGATATATGTTCTGCGGACTAAGAATTACAGTTGTGCCCTGCCAAGCCTCGCAAAGGTCTTTGCAAAGCGTTTGCATACCGTGACCCATCTGTATATAGAATTGCATTACTTCGCCCCCTCGTATTGAAGTGTAGATTTTGCGGCGTTTAACCAATCCAATGCCTGACTCGCATTTTTCGGCCGACGCGACGGAAACTTACCCATTAACGAACTCAATAACCCCATAAACTGTTGATGAGTATCGCCTTGAATTTGAAAACTGACGGGCGTTATTGTTTCTGTTCGTTGAAGAATGTCCAGATGGCTTGTTGCTCCCTCGCTGAACGGATTTTTGCCAGATAGACACTCATACGTCACCACGCCGATAGAGAACAGGTCAGCGCGCGAATCAATATCACTTTTCAGATTATTGAACTGTTCCGGCGCGGCATATCCGGGTGTATGCGGCCCTACGAGTGCCTCTGTTTTTGTAAGGGATGGCACTCCAAGTATCCGAGCAATTCCGAAATCCAAGAAGTATACCTTGCCGTCAGCCGAAACGATGATATTCTCCGGCTTGATGTCGCGATGCACAATATTCATTTTTTCCAATTGTTTGATAAACACTAAGCCTTGCTCTAAGAAGTCAACAGCTTCTTTCAGCGTGAAGAGTTCACCACGTACAATACGGTTCCGCAGTTCTTCACCATCAATACGTTGCTCGATAATATACAATGTATCCGCGCTTTCATAGATAACGTGTCCGGTTTCGTAAATGGTTGGAACGCAATCGAATTTGCTGTTCTCACTGATGTCTATCTCGCGCTGTGAACGAGCATCCATCTTAAAAAACAGCTTCAACACAATTTCCCCGTATGTCGGATGTACGGCGCTGAACACTACCTTCTGCCCACCGCGAGCGATCTGCGTGAGGTCTGTGAGCGCTGACTTCAACGAATCAAAATCACGCATATTGTGTTCCTCCGTGGTGAGCAAGAGATTTACCAATCCACTCATTGAATTGGAATGACAGATAACTGGACGGCAGATTATATTGCCGGGCTTCTACTATCCTGCAGAACTGTGAACCTTTTCCGTATAACCCAATGCCAAACTTTTTGAACGTCTTAACAGTTTCCCCCTGCGGATGCGCCGAATTAGTCAGGGCGTATGAGTGGGAAGCAAATCGAGTGTTAAGATGTGTTTGTTCCACAACTTTACTCATATCATTGAGCTTTGCTTCAACCGCGATTAGCTTCGTTAAGCTGAATACATCACGCAGCTCGCGAACGCGCCAACTATGGTTTCGGTACGAAATCAGTTTGGCATCCATCAGCTTTTCGAGCGATGTAATGGTCTGTTTTTCGGGAAAACCGAGCGTTGAGATTAGCTTCGCTCCAATTATGTTTTCAGTGGTGCAAAGATATGATAGCAATTTCAAGTCATACATATCCAGCCCCTCACGTTTGTCAGACCAGTTATCAATGATTGACGGGAGGTAAGAAGCAAACACCACATCAGGAAAACCCGAATCGATGCGCGGCTCAACGAACACTGCTAATTGGTTTTTTTTGTTATTTCGAGTAAATGTATGGCAATAGTATTCAATGAACTGCTCTACGAGCGAATATTCATCGCCCAAAGTTGCCGGACGTGTATATAGTCCAATATCAGGACAACTGTTCTTGATAATCATAATGTGGCTCATTATGCTGATACCCCCTTATTCAATTATTATAACTCAAATCATTATATGATGTCAATATCGCACATATCATACTCAATATCAATTATAAATGCATAACTATTCTATACCTCGCCCTGTTTCCACGTTCACCCTAAAACCGCTCAAAACATCTATCCTGTTCACACGCCAAGCCCTAAAAAGTCGAAACATCTATCCTGTTCACACGCGAACCGCCAACATCAATATCGTTCACTCGCGCCCGAAATCCGCCCCTTGGACTTGTTCCCTCAAAGCGATATTCCGCCGTTTTCAGCGCACCGGATTTTTGCCCGCAAACCCCGGAAATACCGGTATTACTGGGTTTTTCACACACTTACTTCTCAACCCTCGACATCAATGCCACGCACTCAACATGTGCCGTGCGGGGGAACATGTCAACAGGGGTGGCCTCCATGGTTTTGTACCCTTTGG
>CALLZZ010000003.1 GCA_937858235.1 uncultured Clostridia bacterium | reverse complement strand
GATTAGTGGAAACCCCTTTTTTTGGGAAAGGAAACTATTATATACTGAATGCCGGAGCCGGTTATCTGCTCGCGCCCAACCTAAACGCCGGAATATCGGCCATGTATAACTCAAATTTCGGTGTGCTTCCTTTCTGGAATATTTCCGCCGATTTGCAATACTTGGCCGGCCGAAACCTGATGCTCGAAGGCAGTTTAGGCTACATGCAAACCGGCGCCAATATGTTTGGGCTGAATCAATCGGCCGTCTTGGTGGATTTACATGCCCGATACCGATTATCCGACGACTGGTTCCTGAACGCCTACGGTGGATTTCCCGTTTCGCAAAACACTAACCGACCGGCCACGCCCATGTTGCCGATGCTAAACAATACGTATTACGGAGGAACGGTTGAGTACTGGTTTCAACCCACTGTTGGTGCGGAAGCAGGTTTGATTTGGATACGCGATATGTTTTCGGGCAAGATGCGCCCGCAGCCGAAACTGGAACTTAAGTTCAGGCCGGGAAGGGGTAAATGATTCAGATTTCCACCAGCCCTTCTTTAATGGCAAACTTCACCAAATCAACGAGATTGGAAAAGCCTAATTTTGCCAGTATATTGCTTTTGTGCGTTTCTACGGTACGTATGCTGATACACAAACGGCTGGCAATTTCTTTCATTGATTTACCATCGCACAGCAGGCAGATTATCTCTGTTTCACGTTCAGAGAGAATGGATTCTGATGGCGCCGCCGGTGAAATTTGTTTTTTATAATTGAAAATCCCTTTTTTGCGCGGGCTATCTTTTTGATATTGTTGTGCCAGATAAATTTCGTACATCATTTTGGCAACGCTCCGCCCGAAATACGGGTTGCCCCCTGCTACCGTACATAATGCCGCCTGCAAATCTTCCCTGCGCGCCAATTTATTCAGGTATCCGTCCACGCCTATTTCCAGCAATTCGGTAATCAATTCTTCTGAAACCTCGGAAGAGAGCATGATGATTTTCATTTCGGGATATTCCAGCCGGAGTTTGCGCGCTATTTCCACTCCCGACAAGTCGGGCAGCATAATGTCCAGCAGCGCCATATCGGGAATATCGCCTTTTTGCAGAAACATGAAAAACTCAGCGGCAGAACCCGCCTCTCCAATTATTTCGCATGGACACTCAGTTAGTTTAGACATCGAGGATCTTATTCCTTCTCGATACATGGCGTGGTCGTCAACTAAAATTACTGTATGCATATTTTTTTAAGTTTGAAGATTTAATGCGGGGTTGTGTGCTTGCTGCCAAGCCTGTGGAATGTATGGTTGGAATTTAATCGTTCAGTCTGTTTTCAACATCCATCCGTTGATGCAACACCCTAATTATTTCAACACAACTCTTTTCAAGGTTAATTCTGTAAAAGATGAAATGTGATTTTACTTTTGAACGAAAATATCCCTTTCTTATTTTGCCGTAATTTTTTGCTGCCTTTGGATTATTGGCTATATATTCTATTTCGTCAAGAATTAAGCCGACATATCTATCAGCTTGTTCTATTGACCACGTTTCAAAAGTATAAAGCCAAATTTTTTCAAGGTCAGCTTGAGCTTCATTACTGATTTTCAACTCCATTATTGGGCAATTTATGTTTTTGATGTAAATTATCTAAAAAAACTTCTCTATTGAAGTTCTTAATGAACCCCGATTGCTCTCCTTTTTTAAGTTCCTTAATCAATTCCGTTTTTTTAGCTTCTTCATGTTCAAACATTCTGAGCGCCGCCCTCACAACTTCACTTGCCGAAGAGAATTTTCCGGATTCAATTTGCTTGTTTATAAAATTATTGAAATAGTCGCCAAGTAAAATGGATGTATTTTTAGCCATAATTAAAAATTGTTTTTGCGAAAATACCAATTATTGGTACACCTTGCAAACCTCCACGAGTTAAATATATAAAAAAACGTTTTCACCGCCCAAACCCCTAAATATCAAACCCCACCTCCGTGCCTTTTCCTTTCACGCTGTGGATAATAAGTCGGCTATTGTTTCTGACAAGCATTTCTTCACAGATAATCAGTCCCAGCCCGCTACCTGTTTCTCCGTGGGTGCCGTTGGTTGATTTGCTTTCGCCGAGCGTTACTATTTTTTTCACATCCTCTTCACTTATTCCCACGCCGTTGTCTTTTATCCGAAGCGAAACACCCGTTTCATCACACGTTACATCGACGTTGATTTCTCCTTCTTCGGGCGTGAATTTCACGGCGTTGTTCAGCAGATTGCGCAGCACCGTGTGTATCATCTGGCGGTCGGCGGTAACCATACAGCGTTCATCGCTGTTCAACCGCAGGGTTATTGCTTTGTTTTGCGCGGGCAGCCGGTAAAGTTCCATTACCTCCCTCATCATTTCAGACAAGTCAAACAGCGATGGGCGGTATTTCATCTCGCCGGTTTGCATGCGCGCCCAGTTGAGCAGATTTTGGAGCAGCTCCAGCTGGGTTTCAATTGCCCGGCGGAACTCGTTCAGGTTTTTCAGCAAGGAGTCCGTGTTATAATCGTCAAAACTTTCAAGCATATTCTCCACGGCCATGCGCTGTGCGGCTACGGGCGCTTTCAGGTCGTGCGAAATTATGGAGAACAGTTTGTCTTTGGTTGCATTCAGTCGGTGCAGACGCTTGTTCTGCCTCCTGCGGATACGGTACATGACGTAAAACATCCCCCCGAGCAGCAAGGCAGATACAGCGACAACCGCCAGCAGCAGGCGGTGCGTCCGCGCGAGTTTGACTTCCTGTTCCTTCCCCTCCACGTCATGCTTCACCCGCATCTCCTGCAGCGAGCGGTGCAGGGTGTAGTCCGACTGGCGGCGCATCAGTTCATGAAACCGTTGATGGCTGTTTATGGTCATTTTCACGTCGCCGAGATGCGCGTAAATCCCTACCAGATGGTCATACATCTGTATCAGCATGGCATAGTGAGTCGGCTCGCACATTTCTATTACTTTATGCGCATAGTTCAATGCGTTATTGTAGTCTTTCTCCACCCGGTAGTAGCGCACATAATTGGCATAAGTGCCCAGGGTGAGCAGCGGGATATTCTTCATGGCAACCAATTCCATCGCTTCGTCCAGATACTGCTTCACTTTCACTTGGTATTCGGGTAGCAGGGGGTCGGTATAGCGATTCAGGTTGGTGTAATAGGCGGCATGCAGGTTCAGGTTTTGGATCATGTACAGGGTATCTTTCAGTTGCTTTGCAGTTTCGAGCGATTTAGCCGCCAGCGCGAGGCATTCCTCGTTGCGCTCGAGTACGGAATACAATTGCGACAACGAATTTTCGACCATCATCACCTCTCTATTCAGGTGATTTCGTTCTGCCAGTTTTTTGGCTTGGAGCATATAATCTTCTGCCAGCGAATCATTATACATCAGGTAATGCACTTTGCCAACAGCCAGCATCGACAGGGCGGTCAGCCGGTTGTCTTTGTGTTTCTTGCTGATATCGTAAGAGAGGATGGCATCTTCGAGAGCCGATTCAAAAAAGGTAAGGTTTCCCAGCACGCGGCTTCGGAGAAGGAGAGCCTCCGCCCTGCGCGCGTAATGGGCGGTGTCTTGCATGCCTGCCAGGGCAAGGTCGAGGCATACCAGCGCCGAGTCGTTTTTGGCGTTCAGGTAATACTTATCCGCTTTGGCATAATAGTCGCCGCTTTCGGATAAAGCCCGGCAGAACAACGTGGAGCACATGGCGGCAAGCAGGATGACAATGAAGATTTTTTTCATACGATTAAAACTATTATTTTCAAAGGTATCGTATGAAACTCGCTTTTAATCATGCACATGGGTGTAACTAATTTAGATGCTCGTTTCATAAACTTTAATCAGTAGTTGTTTTTATCAAAAAATGATTTTAGTACTACGAACGCGATTTTTTTCTGACACGACAAATATACAAACGTTTTTTAACACAACCAACCATTTTGTTAAAAATAAATACAGAAATTAACAGAAAAGCATCTGCTCACGTGCGCGGGTTAACATTGCCACTCGCACACGTGTCATAACTTCTACATTTTGCACAAAACACGTACGTAAAACCCGCAATTTTAACATTTAAAAATACGTGTTTTTACGGATTGACAGCCCCCTGTTTATCCCCTAATTTTGCGATGTATATGAATGCAGGCATTTTAGTATAGGAAAAGAATGAGCGGAAAAGACAATATCGGGAAAGATGCGGAAAGAATACGGCAGATTTTGCGGCAGTTGGCTGACTCGTACAAGCAGTTTCTGGATGCCTTGAACGGCGCGCTGCCCCCGCCTCCGAAAAAGAGCGATGAGCAAGGAGAAAAGAGCGAAGAGTAAGGAGTGATGAGGAAATCTTACCAACATCAGTATTAATATAAAAACAGAACAGTTATGAAGTACAAATTAATTGAGCGGGAAAACCCGCAAGACCGCAGCCAAAAGAAATGGTACGCGCAGCCCGTCAACGAAGGAAGGATAGGACAAAAAGAAATCGCGACAGACATCATGGACTTATCGTCCTTGTCGCGCGGCGATGTGTCCAACGTCATCGAAAGCCTGATAGCCACCGTGCCCCGCTACCTGCTGATGGGCAAGAGCGTAAACCTGGGCGACCTGGGCACGCTGCGCCTCTCGTTCTCGAGCGAGGGAACAACCGACCCCAAGGCATTCAACACGGGCATGATTTCGGGAGTGAAAGTCATCTTTACCCCGAGCGTGGAGTTCAAGGAAAAACTGACCAAAATCAGTTTCGAGAAAGCCGAATAAGAACAGACGCGCCGGACGCTTGAATTTTCCCACGCGCGTAAAAATATTTAGGCACGCGAGAAAATAAAATTACCCACGTGAGAAAAAATATTCGCGCACGTAGGCAAGAACAAGCGACAAGTGGACGAGCCCCCCCACGCGGGAATTTGCTTAACAAAAACCCCCAAACGACCGAACGCATAAACTTTTTAACATCCCGATGCTTCGGGACAACAGTTCAACGATTCAACAGTTCAACAATAATCAATAACAATTGGTAAATAAAAGCACATGAAAAAACTAATTGCAATCCTCATCCTTGCATTGGCGGTACAAGTTCCCGCGCATGCGCAGCTCGGCGGGCTGCTCAACAAAGCAAAAGACGCCGTGAAAAAAGAAACCCAAAAAGCAGTGGACAAGGCGGAGGAAAAATTGGACAGGACAGCTTCCGCTGGAACATCCGGCGCAGCATCCGGCAGCGGGAAAGCCGTTGCTAAAGGCGAAATCCCCAAAGGGACAAAAACCATTTATGTTTCGGCAAACAAAGGAAGCAACCGTAATGACGGCAGCAAATCATCGCCACTCAAAGACTTACAGCGCGCGGTGGACGATGCGCCCGAAGGAGCCGTCATTCTGGTGGCCCAAGGAAATTACCTGGGAAAATTAGACGCGGGGTACATTTCCATCAAGAAATACATCTCCATCGTGGGCGGCTACTCCGATGATTTCTCCGAGCGCGACCCGCTGAAATACCGCACCATGATACAACCCGGTTCCGCTGCCGGAGGCACCAACGCCAACTACGGGCTGCTCGACATCTACGTGCGCGGCAAACGCACCGGCGTAATTCTTATAGACGGAATGATTTTAGACAAAGGACAGATGAACAAATACGTCATCCCCAATCCGCCTAATCCAAAATTCAAAGCGCCCGAAGGGTTGGAATCGAGCCTGCTGAATCCTCCCGGAAAACAAATCAACCAGCCTTCCATGAACGGAATTACAACAGTTTCCAACCAACTGATACACGGCGATGTAGAAGGTCAAGTTACCATTCGCAACTGTGTTTTCCTGAACGGAAGCCATTTTGGCATACAAATGGGCAATATCGGCGGGAATTGGAATATCTATAACAATGTATTTCTCGCCAGCCGGATGGCGGCGTGCGAAGTACGCAGCATGAACAAAACGCCCGGCGAAGCTGCCGTAGAGTTTCACAACAACACCGTGCTTTTTACCTGGCGGAGGGACTGGGTGCCGAGCGACAAAGACATGGGATACGGATTCCGCTATATGACAGGAATAAATGCCGATGTGTATAATAACATTATAGGGTGCTCCGATTTCTCGGCTTTAGACCGTACATACGTGGATGCCGACAAAAGCAAGGAAGCAGCCCGCAAAACATCGGCTTGGGACAACCTCTTTTTCGGAAACATAGAAGCCGACCTCGCGATGCCGTCAGGCGGCGGAAAGTTCTTACGCGTCTTCGCTAAAAGTTTCGAAGATGTAGATCAATTAGTGAAATACGAGGGCAACCGCGAAATGACCGATGCCGAAGTGAAGACATTCAGCAAGGCGGTAGATGACGCCTACCTCAAAGCATTTCTGAACATGGAAGGTTCGTCTGTATCTACCCACAACCCCAACTCTTCGGAAAATATCTTCCGCTCGGCGCTGGGGATGAACATGCGCGGCACAGAGAGCAACTATACATCCATGTACGGCAATATCTATCCGCTCGAAAAAGCATTCGACCTGTTTGGAGCCATGCCGAAGTATGGGGCGCAGATGATTGAACAGATTTAGCGGTGAGCAGTGAACGGTGCACGAAACAATTTTATAGTTTGAAACAAGTAAACGGATGAACACCCAAACACCCAAACAACTATGAACCAAGGAATCTTACAATCAATCGAAACAAGGCGGGAGTCGTTGTACAGCGCTTTTAATTTACCGCCGGAAGCAAAGAGCAAAGCCGAAGAGCTGTTTTCGCGCATGGAGGAATTCGGGAAGACGTGCGAAGACCAAGCCGATTTTGAGAAAAAACTCCTCAACTCCCCATTAACCGACGAATACCACAAGCTTTTTGAAGGATTTACACGCTACGCGAAAGGAAGAGAACAACTTCCTACATCCGAAGAACTTATCAAGGGCGCCGTCAGCTCCAGCATAGAACACCGTGCAAAAGTGGGACTGCGGGCAAGGATTTTCAGAATGATGCCCGAATCAATACAAAATTGGATGGTGCGCGGAGCGTACAACATACCCATAATCGGCGACATTCTCTCTGCCCGCAATCAGGTAGATATGGTGCGAAGATTTACCGGAGGATTTAACGATGATGAAGAGGATGACACAAAGCCGGAAGGAAAAAAACAAAATTACAAAAAGAGAAACAAGTAACTTAATGTGCCAATAACCACCTCATCGGTAAAATAAACAGCAAAGACAAAGCATGCCTTGTTTCAACAACCCAACGCCCAAACGAGTGAAGCGTCCCTGCCTGCGGTAGGCAGGCAAACACCCAAACACCCGAACAATTAACTAATCAACAAATTAACTAAAAATAAAATGAAAAAAATAATTGCAATTCTCATCCTTGCATTGGCGGTACAAGGTACCGCACAAGCGCAGCTTGGCGGGCTGCTCAACAAAGCAAAAGACGCCGTGAAAAAAGAAACCCAAAAAACAGTCAATAAAAGCACAGAACGAACCGAAACAAAACTTTCGGAACAAGCGGAAAAACAAATATCACAGTCCACCGCTTCCACTACAGATATTGACCCCTATTTGGGCGTATCTATGAGTCAACTGAAAGCATCGTACGAAAAATTGGACCCCAATATTTACTATGCCCCTTATCATAGAGAGCCAAACTTTTTCTACGCGAACAGCGGCAACGAAACCAACAATTTGTTTATGAGCCAGCGCACGATTTTAGCATGGCAGATGAGTTCGGGAAAAGATTCACCGCCCGTAGTTTACGAGTGGGGAAAAGGATTCCCCGGCATCCCTGCCGAGTTTATTATCAATGCCAATTTTGCTGTGTTCAAAGCTTTTCCCAAGCAAGCCTATCCGCTATTCTTAGAGGCGCGCACCTTATTGCGTGCTATGGAAAATGGAAAAATCAGAGTAGATGTGGAAGACGCGAGCACAATATGCGGCTACAAAAAAGGAGATGAACTCTTTTTCAAAGCCTCCCCCGATAAGAAACACGGGTTCGGATACAAACGCGGTTTGATTGAATACGTCGGCGATGTGAATGCGCCTGCATCTGACCTGATTAAACAGTGGAAAGCCGAAGAAGCGAGGCTGCTGAAACTCTATAAAGAAAACACACCTTTTGAAAATGTAAAAAACACATTCTTCAACACCATGGTAGAATCTGTAAACCTGAGCAAGCAGCAAAACTGGGGCATCGGGCTATACAAAGGCTATCAATTGGAGCTGGCGGCTGAGGATATGAAAACGCACCCCAAAAAGGTGGAAGACAAAGATTACAATGACGGATTAGCGTCATACGAAAAATTGGCAAAAGAGAACTATCCCAAATGGGAAAAACACATAAAATCGCAATGGATGGATATCTTGGAAGCATACGACTTCAATGCGCTGGAGAAAGTACCGAAAGCTGCTATCAGCAACCCAAAATTAGAGGCAGAGATGATAGCCATTGCCAAAACAATTTACGACGATGGACGCGTACCCGTGAAAGCAGTTATCAAATATCCCGACTGGAATTATACCCGCAACGCGTTTGGCGTTATCATAGACCGCTATCACACGGCTTACATTATTTTCAAAATGAAAGACGGCACACACCGCATGGTGGATATCGGCTTCAAACAACTGTACAACGGCAGCTCGTACGGTAAGACCCAACTGCGGGGCATCGGAACTAACAACCTGACCGTAGAATATCCGTAAGCGGGTAATCGGTCATAGTTTGAGAAACTAACAAGTTGGATAACGGTAGT
>CALLZZ010000002.1 GCA_937858235.1 uncultured Clostridia bacterium | reverse complement strand
GCCATCCATCCAGTCTATCCCGATTTCCGCTGCCCACTTTTTCTTCCTGCGTTCAAGAAGAAGGAGGTTCAGGAAATTGGACTGCTCTTCTGTAGTGTCTCCTTTTAAACCAATTTCCCAGCTGTGGATATTGTCGGCTCCTCCGCGTTTATCTTTAATCGCTTTCCCTACCACTTGTGCTGGGGTGAAATGCGAAAACAGCTTTCGAGTGAATTCCGAATCCACGGTAGGAAGACCATGCTCCATGATGTCGCCGAATACCGCTGTATGCTCTTCAAAGTTATCTAAGGATATATGGGCATCCTTCGTTCCTACGATATATACGCGTTTTCGAGACTGAGCCAAGCCAAAATACTGGCTGTCAATCAGTCTGTAAGAAACATAATAGTTCAGCTTTTTCAAGTGGTCGATAATAATGGAAAGGGTTCGTCCATCGTCATGGTTTATAAGTCCCTCAACATTTTCTAACAGAAACCCATAAGGCTGCTTTTCCCTAAGTATCCGTTCAATTTCAAAAAAGAGCGTGCCGCGAGTATCCTCAAATCCGAGACCTAACCCAGCTGCCGAGAATGGCTGGCACGGAAATCCACCAAGCAGGAAATCAAAATCCTCAATGTCGGTTGCAGGGATTTTAGTAATGTCACCCGCGACTTCTTCATCGTCAAAATAGTTTTTATATGCCTTTACAGCATAATCCTTGATTTCGCTGCTAAAAACGCAAACGGGTTCGAAGCCTTTTTCCTTAAATGCGTTTTCAAAACCAAGGCGTATCCCGCCAAGTCCCGCGAAAAGGTCGATGAATTTGACGGTTTTATCCTGCGTGCGTTTTCTGCGGGAAATCTGCGCGCTGATGAGATCGATGCACTTTTCAGAAAAGCTGTTTCCAGCTGCAAATTTGTCAATGTCAGTCTGAAGGGTGGGCGTAATGTATATAGTTTTTGGTATTTTCTTTTCATTCTCAGGCAGGGGTGTCCTACCTGACCCTTCTCGTCTTCCTCCGTGCTGCGGCATGGTCAGTTCTCCTTCCTTTAACTTGTTCTAATTATAGCACATCACGATTGATTTATCAATGCTCTAAATCAAAAATAATGTTCAAAATCAAGTTAGAATAATTAACAAAGAAGAGGGCTGTACAGGGCTTGACATTTACGGCAGGATAGGATACAATACAGTTACGCGTAAAAGCGTAATAGCGAAAGGAGGACTAAAATGGCTGGCGAATTTGGTGCATTTATTGCACGTAAACGATTAGAGAAGGATATCAAACTAAGACCGATAGCTGAAAAGCTCGGTGTTTCCGTAACATATCTGTCTGATATCATTAAAGGAAGAAGGAACCCGCCTGATATTGATGGCCTTGAAAAACTTGCACAAGCCTTGAACCTGAACGAACAGGAACGGGAAGAAATGCTCGACCTTGCTGGGAGAGAAAGGAAACAAGTGTCTCCAGACCTGCCAGATTATATCATGGACGAATCATTGCCAAACGCGCGGGTCGCACTACGAAGGGCAAAAAGTCAGGGGCTCGGAGACGACTTCTGGCAGGAGGTGAACCAGATTATTGACAAACGGAATGGAGAACAATGATGGATTACAACAGTCGTAAACTCGTGCCGTTTATACCACCATCCAAATATGACGAAGTAGCAAATGAGTTCTTGGAGCAATATTATCCGAAAGCATTGAAAGACCCCATGCCTGTCCCAATTGAACAAATTGCTAAGGATGGGCTGGGGCTTGATGTACAATACATATGTCTTACTGAAGAGCTCGATATATACGGCATGACGATTTTTACCGATGGCCTTGTAGAGGTGTATGATCCAGACGAAGGTTTATATGACACACGAGAGTTTAAGGCAAGAACTGTTCTGGTTGATCCTGAGGCAGTAAAGAGAACAAACACAGGTTGCCGAAACAACACACTTGCACATGAATGCGTCCACTGGTATAAGCATCGCTACTACTACAAGTATCAGAATCTTGTATTGCCCAGATATGCGAAATATTGTAAATGCAACGTTTCGCAGTTGCCAGAAGCGACGGACGACGAAAATATCATGGAAGCACAAGCAATTGGTATTGCTCCCAGGATTTTAATGCCAAAGAGCACGTTTACGGAAGCAGCTGAGAGACTTGGAGTTGCGTATGACAAGGACAACAGAAGCGCCATTGGTGCTTTGGCGGGTTATTTTGAAGTGTCAAAAAAATCGGTAGAAATACGTTTGAAAGAGTGCAGCTTACTTTGACTTCTGCTGCAGTAATGCAACAGAAGCCTATTTTTTTGCCTGATATTACGCAGATAAGCGTACACGCTAAACAGGGAATAATGATTATGTACTGTATTAAGAAGGAGGTGGTCCATGATTGATACCGATCCATGATTGTCTTGGACGATTAGCCTGTATGGCATGCCGTGAAACAGGGCTTATTGAATGTCTTTATAAAGGACATAAAACCAGTACGATCCTTGCAATCGGCGAAACATTTACTGTTGAACGTCAAGGCATAGTAACGGTAATTACCAGAGTTACCGCAAACGACTTTAGCGTTAAAAGCAGGAAAACAGTGGCTTAACACCACAACTCACAATTAAACATAGAAATCCGCAGAGCTGTTTGACGGCCTGGATTTAGTTCAAAACCCCTATGGGTGAACTATATCCAAGCCGTTTTTTGTCTCTACGGATGAAAAAGGCTCCTGCGGATTCTACCGAATCTGAAAGGAGCTTTTTTATGACAAGGCACGACGAATCAAAGAAACGCACAAGCGGTTACAACCCTGACCGCGAACACCATGCCAGCGACGACTGCATGAGCTATACCTACGCCCGCTGGAATGAAGAAAAACACTGCTATGACACCATTACCCTGACAGCCGGCGAGGGCGGGCTGACGCAGGACATCATTCTTCTCCTCGACCAGATGGATCATGACGGCGATCTGAACGACCGCTACGAAGAGGAACTCCGTGATCCCGGATTCGAGAAAAGACGGAAAGCGTATGAATCTGATCCGGAAGACGGTGACGAAGGAGATCCGTGGAACCAGATCGAGGACCGCAATGCCGATCTGACCGGCGACTGCGAGAGGCGGGAAACACCGGAAAACCCGGACGCCGCCAAAATCCGCGAGGTCGTGGAGAAAGACTTCACGCCGGAACAGCAGGATCTGTTCTTCTCCCATTTCGGCGAGTGCAAGCAGATGGAGCAGATCCGCCAGGAAGAAGCGGAACGCACCGGCAAGCCTGTTACTCCGCAGGCAATGAACAACCGCAAAAACAAGCTGATCCGCAAGGCGGCGAAGAAGGCGTTCGGCGTAGAACCCGTGAAGCGCCGCAAGACGGATAAGAAGGACTGACGCGTGACGCGCCGGTCCGGCTGCCGGAGTCCTCCCCGGCAGTCCCCGCACAGGGGGTTGATTTTCTCGGTAGGCAGTAGAGGAAGACGGAATTCCTCAATTGCTGAACACATTCAGAGACTGGAGGACTTACATGAAAAATCTGAAACACAAAGTGCGGATCAATATAGCTGACCGCAGCGGGAACAAAGAGCGCGTGGTCACAGGCACGACGATGATTCTCCCGAGCAGGCTGCTGAAAATCCTCTTCGGCGACTTCTCGGAGGTTCTGGTGCTGACACCGGGAAAAAGCGTGGAAGGCGTCGAGATAAGGGAAATCCGGGACGGAGGTGCGGATCATGCCGAAGCCGACTAACACTTCCCTTCCGATGCCTGTGAAGGTTCAGCCCTACGCCCATCAGCAGGCCGCTTTCGACTTTGCATGCGGAAAGTTTGGGCTTATCCCGTCCGCTTCAAGGAGCCGTGGCGTCGCGCTCCTGATGGAAATGGGCTGCGGAAAAACGCTGACCGCCATAGGGATAACGGGAGTTCTGTTCCAGACGGGAAAGATAAGCCGTGTCCTTGTTGTCGCGCCGCTTTCGATTCTCGGCGTTTGGCAGAGCGAGTTTGAGCAGTTCGCGGACTTTCCGTACACGCTGACGGTTCTCACGGGAACGAGCGAGAAGAAGCGCAGGCAGCTGAAGGAAATATCCGGCGAAGGCCTGCAGATCGCCGTTGTGAACTACGAGTCGGCAAGAATACTCGCGGACGACCTTCTCCGGTTCAACGCGGATCTCGTGATTGCGGACGAGGCGCACAAAATCAAGGAGAACCGCTCCAAGCAGAGCAAGGCGATGCACGCCCTCGGCGACAAGGCAAGGTACAAGCTGCTCCTGACAGGGACGCTGATCACGAACAAGGAGCTTGACGTTTTCTCGGAGTACCGCTTCCTGAACAGCAGCATTTTCGGCACGAGCTTCTACGCCTTCCGCAACAAATATTTTGACATGGTGGGCTACGGGAACCATATCCCGCGCTTTCGCAAGTGGATGCTGGATGATTTCCTTCAGAGACTTCACAGCGTCGCGTACCGTGTGACGAAGGACGAGTGCCTGGATCTGCCGGAAATTACGGAGGAGGTCAGGACGGTGACGCTCGAGCCGAAGGCCATGAAGATTTATCAGCAGCTTGAGAAGGACTCGTTTGCCGAGCTGAAAAACGGCGAGGTGACCGCGATGAATGTCCTGACAAAGCTCCTGCGCCTTTCGCAGGTGACCGGCGGGCATATCAAGGATGACGACACTGGCGAGTACCACGTCAGCACAGCAAAGCTCGACGCGCTGTCCGACATTATTGATTCGGCGATGGACGAAGGCAGAAAGCTCGTCGTCATGGCGCGGTTCGTGCCGGAACTGGACGACATCCAGGAGCTTCTTGAAAAGAAGAAAATCAGGTACGCGGCCGTAAGAGGCGGAGTAACTGACCGGGACAGCGAGATCCGGCGCTTCCAGTATGACGACAGCTGCCGGGTGTTCGTGGGACAGATTGCCGCGGCCGGACTCGGCATCACGCTCACAGCCGCAAGCACGATGGTTTTTTATTCACTTGACTACAGCATGAGCAATTTCGACCAGGCAAAGGCAAGGATACACAGAGTCGGGCAGAAGGAAAACTGCCACTACATCTATCTCGTATGCGAAGGAACCGTGGACAGGAAAATACTCCGTTCCCTGCGCGAAAAGATAGACCTCGCGAAAACACTGGTCGACGACTACCGGAAAGGCCTTGATCCGTTCTCCGTCTGAGGACGGACGCGGAGGGGGTTGATTTTTCCGGCAGGCAGTAGAAGGAGGTGCGATACACCATGAACAATCAGATTTTTGAACTGGCGGACAGACTCAAAGCCGCGAGGGACAGGAAGAAGGAACTCGACGCGCGGGTAAAGGAGACGAACGCGGAGATCGAACAGCTTGACCGTGAGCTGTCAGACATGATGGCGGAGCAGGAAGTGGAACGCTTCTCGCGGAACGGCAGCACGTTCTACCTGAACACAAGGCTCTTTGCTTCGCCCGCCGCGGGGTGCAGGGACGACCTGATGCAGGCGCTGAAGGACAACGG
>CALLZZ010000001.1 GCA_937858235.1 uncultured Clostridia bacterium | reverse complement strand
ATATTATCATACAGTATATATATAGCATACTGGGTAGTATCTTTCATGTACTTTAATACAGTAGCCTTACTACAAGATAGATATGTAGCAATAGCAGCATAAGAAGGGACTATATTCTTCTGATGGCACCAGTTTTCAAATCCGGTCAGGGATGTTGCCAGCTCCTGGGGATTTTCAAACAGCTTAACGCCCTGCCCTTTTGCTATGCGCATGATTTTTTCGTCGGTTCCAACGTTCTCCGGCGTTTCCGGGCCTCTGCCCTGAAGGCAAGCTGCATATGCGCCGGGTTTCATGCAACCGCGCTTCTTTATGCCTAATGCCATATCAGCGATTGCGTCACCGCTATATTCTATATTCTCTTTATCAGCCATACTTACACCTGCTCTTTACCTTACAGCCCTTATAGAATCTTTCAATATCATAAACAATTTGAGTATTACACTGTTCTGTATCTTCTGGCATGACTACGTAATAATCTTCTCCCAGAAAATATCTGCACAATTCATCAACCGCAGTCTGTGCTTTCATTGGCGGAGCGCATAAGCCATAATCTTTGCCGTTCGTAAGGCTAAGAATGTGCTTAATATCGCATTTATTACGATGCTTCATTCTTGCTTTCCTCCGCATCTTCCAGCTTTGCTTTATTGTCATGGATAAATTTTTGAAATTCCGCGTCGCAAACCTTTTCAAAAAATTCTTGCGAGCAGCGCGGCCCATTTTGCGGTTTATCTTTTGCGTGATTGAATCTGTGCGTGCTCTGCCGGCACTGGTGCTGAACATTTTGCGAAGCGATTAAAGTAGGCAAAAGCATTATTTATTTTCCTCCACGTCTTTTAGGTCTGCGATAACTACGCTGTTCCCGTTTTTCACGTCCAGCAATTCCGCTTGATGCAGGAATCCTTTCTTGCCTTTACGGAATATGTAACCTGTGAAAAGATAATCTGCGTCGCTATCGGTAAGCTTAACGTGCGTGTTTAAAGCAGACTTAACGTCTTTTGACTCCATAGAAATTATTATGCCTTCTTTGCACTATCATTTTTCAAGACATTCCAGCCGCTTTTATGCTCCGGACGTTAAACTATACTCCGAACGGATAAAGTGTTCCGTATCGCGTCCGTAAACGCTGGAATTGGTATCGTAGAGCGCGACTTGAAAGCCCACTCTCGTTAGCGGCCTCTATATGCGCAGCGTCCATCGTCCCATGCCGCGCAATCTTCACGCAGACAGTCGGGCAATTCAATGTTCTTAACCGTCGTTGTCGTAAGGTTCGTGCAACATTGGTTATCGTCAAACTCCTGCGCTGTTTCCTCGACGGTCACTTGCTTCTGTATGTACGGGCACTTCATAGCGGCTCCTTCCAGTCTGGCAAGTTAAGCGCGGCTTCGGCAGGAACGCCGATTATTTTTGCGCCATATGTGGGGTCTATTACTCTCTCGCCCATCACGTTCAAACCCCACTCGCTGCAAATTAAACTAACTTCGATGTTCTGAAAGTCCAGATAGGATTTCTTGACTTTCTCATATACATATCTTGGGTCTTTGAAAAAGTGGCAGAAAATCACCTCTGCCAGCCCATACGATATGTTCCCGATATAAGCCTTTTCTCCACCAACGTTTTTATATGCGTTCATTGCTTCTCTCCTTTTGCTTACCCAACGGTGAAGATTGGAACCGGATAGGCATAGTTTCTCATTGGAGATTGCACAGTATATATTTAAAATATAGAGTGCGTCTCAATGAGAATTAACTACGCTTTCGACGTTCAACAACTACCCATACGGCGTTAGTCGTCACCATCAAAGCAGCACACATAGTCCAAACTATTGCAAGTCTGGCACACACTTACAACCATTTCTGATTGCTCGGCATATCTGCAACCCTGCCTAACGTGCGTTCTTCTTTGCAGACCTCCTGCGACGGATTCCGAATTTGTATTGCGCTCGTATCATCCTCAACCTATGCGCTATGTACGGGGAAGCGCGTGTGCTATGCGCTTGATTCCCTGCCCTCTCGTTATTGCGTCGGTGAGAGCCGCCTTGCCCGAATTATTTTGCGTGGGTCTGGCCTGCATCACCCCACGGACAAAAGAAAAAGCTAATTGCCGCACGCAAAATGCAATCAGCCTGTAATCCTCCCCATATTGACAAATCAGCATTTTTATGGTAAAATACTGTCTGTTTCGGAAGCAAGGCGATGCTTTCGGCGCGGCGTTCGTGAATGGTTAGTTCACGGGCGCTTTCTTTTTTGCGCTATGAGGCGCTCTATACGAACTTGGCGCTCTAATTTTCAAGTAGTGCAGGCGGCGGGAGTTGAACCCGCGAAAGCCACCGACTTACACTGTGAGTCGGTTATGCCTGCGTGTTTGCCGCTTTTTATCGTTGTGCGGCGCAACGTGTAACCGCCCCGAATCAGTTGCGGTGCCATTAGCGGAGTTGAACCGCGATGCGGGTCATGGAAGTCCCGCATTGTCCCTGACTTTGGCATACGTGCCGGTCTTTCCCGGCTGCCAAACATTAACCGTGCCGCTGTTATCTGCGGATTGGTGTGCCAGCGTCGATGGCATTTTTGCGGTGTCAGCGCCCCGTTGTGGACGGGCAAGCCCCGGATAATTCCGCGCTCGCTGGCGTGCTGAATAGCATCACCGTGCTATTCGACGGGAGCCGTACAAGACGCGCTCAATCCTCGTTACCGAGAATTATGGCCCCGCTGGGACACAAACTCGAACGAGAGTTGAAGTGCACGGGGATCTGTTAGTGCCAACGGCGGGAATCGAACCCACTTGCGTCCGGCTACTGCTGTACAACTTCACCAGATAACCACGATTGTACTCTACGCTGCCGTACCAATCAGCCACGTTGGCAAGTTGCCGGTCTTTCTCCGGCTGTACGGGAGGGCTTTCATCCGCTTACTGCTCCGTAGAGCAGTACCGCTATTCTTGTGTCAGCTTCCGCATTGAAGCGGTACGTCGCGGCTGTTGCCGCACGGGCTGACATAGCAGCCGCAGAATATCGATCTGCGTGGCACCGTCCGGCTCCACGGATGGGAATTACCCAGCACGGCCATAAATGAGCCAGATATTTGTGTGCCGCTTCCGGCGAGCGACAGTTCCGGTTTCGCGGTTGGGAATACCGGCAATTGCAACCTGGTTTTTAGCTTTCGCAGGGATTTTACACCGGGAACCAACTCGCGGCTTTGCGGAGTTGCACCGTTTTCCACACTGGTTGATCACCGCATATTTGCCCCGAACATCCTGCTAAGTGCGCCACAAATAAAGCGTATGGCTTTGAATCTCCGGGGCAATCCTCTAT